>UQVO01000010.1 GCA_900544575.1 uncultured Eubacteriales bacterium
GAGATCCTGAGATGTCTCGTGGGCTCGGAGATGTGTATAAGAGACAGGTTTTATAGTTTCTATTATAGCCTTTATATCTTACAAATTCATGTTCTTTGTATTGAAAAATTATACGAAGCAATTTTAAAGAGTTTTCTCGGGCTTCACCATCGTTATGGTATAAAGAACAGCAAAAAAATCTAATAAAATCTTGCTCATTATCAATTGTTGATGAAATAACAGTATTTTCATTGTCACCAATGGCAAGCGACGAAAATTTACCTTCTTTTGAAATCCATTCTCTTCTAATAGACAAATATTCTACGATATCGTATGGATGAATAATTATATTCATCATTGATTTATAGTCTTCTAGTGAAAAAATATGAATTGTTAGGCCTTCTATTGATACACATCTTTTATATTTAACAATTTCTTTGTTTGAAAATACGATTATTGGTATGATGGTATAATTTTTGTTGAGTTCCACTTTTGAATGTCTCAAATCACTTACAATTATAGATCCTTTTTTCAATGCATTTATAGTTTGCTTAATTTGCTCAACTGCTTCTCCATATACTATGTCTTCCATCCAAGAAGCTTCTTTCTTTCCCCCTTTTTCGGACGACCTCTCCTTGATTTGCAAAGCAAAATAAAACTCGCCAAATTCAAATAAACCATCGCACAATTCTACTTTGTTGTTTTTTTCGTTAAAATATTGCAAATTCTCGTAAACGAAGTCCTTACTAAAAAATTTTTCGCCGATTTCACTACAGATCATCTCCGATTTGGTTTTTCGCATTGCAACACCTTATCATTTCACTTTTGTTTTTGTTCTTCTGAAGCTCACTACGCATCTTCGACTATGCCAAGCACATGCCATGTTTCTTTGAGAACATTATTTTGATAATAAATTTACACCTGATTGCGTTTCAGTTCCTGCCAATCCTTTGCGAATTCATAATCGATTTCGTTGTCAAGAGCTTTGAAATGTTCTCTGCCGCAATGGATTTTCAGGCGCTCGGAAGGACGCAACTTGTATTCATCGGTTGTGCCTTTGGTTTCAATGACAAAATACATTTTCTTTTCGCCCTCTTTTTCCATATATACTGCCCAGTCGGGTGAATAGTTGGAGAGCGGCGTGCTTATCTTGAACCTCTGCGGTATCTTGAAGAAAAGTTTCACATCCGGATCGTTGTCAAGAGCTTTGGCAAAAGGTCTTTCTACGGTATCGCTGTCATAGATAACATAGTCGTATACGGAGTGCTCCACCTTGATTGCATTAATATCCTCGAAAGCAATGATGTCTTTTTCCTCGTCGAAATTAAACACCTCATAGAAGGTGTACTCCTGTCCGTCAAGTTTTATATACTTAATGCCGTCTATCGCCCTTTCCGTCTTGTTGCGGTTTATGATTTCGGAGACGACTTCGATAAACTTTTCGGGATTGTTGAGAAAATCTTTCAGTCTTCCGCATTCAAGCAATATCTGCGCGATGTTATTTCTCGGCAATTTCGTACTGTCCGCAAGGATACGAATCACATCGGGGAGTGGCATCTCCTGTTCATATTCGCTTGTAGAGCTTGCGCTCTCCTTATAATCAACACCGCTCTTTTTGATATTGAAACTTGCGACTTCTTTGAGAATTCGGCTTTTGCGAATTTCAGGCATTTCCGCAATTTCTTTTACACTCTTTTCTATCAGATACCGAATATCCATATTGATGCGATAGATGGTCTTTTGCTTCATCTTATCCCACAACTCTATAAAGAGCGGATTCATGAACACTTCATCCTTTCTCTTGACGGAAACCTGCTTGCGTTCGGGCTTGATATTGACCTTTGTATTTGCCTTACCGATAATCGGGAGAAGTCTTTGCCTTGCCGCTTCAAAGCGCGCGGGAAGATCGACTGTGCCGCTCATAATGTCATTTTTGAGCGTATCTTTGATTTTGCCTTGGCTGTCGATATAATTCTTTTTGCGGAAGTGTTCCAAAATATCCCCCGCGTCCTTTATCGTAATGACCTTCTCTGCGCCTGTTTCGTCCTTATAAGAGATATTGACAAACATATCCGCTTCAAGCACACCGAATTTGACGCCAAGGTCTTCGATTTCCTTTTGCAACTTGTCCGCAAACTCCGCAAAGGATTCCTGCGCTATAACGTGCAGAATGTTGACGTTTTTATCGTCGATTCTCTCACCTCTCTGGTCTACGCAAAGGCGCAATCCTCTGCCGATTTTCTGACGGCAAGTGAATACAGTCTTATTTTCGATGAGCGTGCATATCTGAAACACGTTCGGGTTATCCCACCCTTCTTTGAGTGCCGAATGAGAAAAGATAAAGCGTAGAGGACAATCAAAGGAAAGCAGCCACTCTTTGTCTCTCATAATCGTATTGTAGGTGCTGTAATCGTCCGCTGTATCGCCCTTTGTATCCTTTACTCTTCCCTTTTTATCGCAAGAGAAATAGCCGTTATGTACTTCGCTTGCCGACTGTTTATAAAACTCTTTTACTGCGGCAAAACGCGGCTGTTCGATAAGTTCCGCATACAATTCCTCGAACATTCTCGCATAAATACCCTTGCCGTCTTTCTGTTCATAATCGCGGTACTTGGCAACTTCGTCAATAAAGAACAGCGACAGCACTTTTACGCCACGACTTAAATATCTCTTTTCCTTTTCAAGATGAATTTCGATCGTGCGCTTTATTTGTTCGCGTTTAAGCGTCATGTCGTCCACCGCCCCGATTGCCTTGTTGAGCGCAAGAGCTTCGGTGTTTGCAAACTCTATCTGCTCCCAACCTTCCGTGCAATCGATACCGGCAATGTCATACCCTTCGTAAATATCTCTGTCGGTTATCTTTTTAAGGCTGTCGCCTTGCTTTACCGTCTTTACTTCGCGTTTCACGATACCTGTCGCCTTGCTCTTTACGTCTATCTCTACTTTCGCATAAAACGAGGACTTCTTGCCAACTTCCAAAAGTCTGATATACGGCTTGTTGAAGTCGTCCATAAGAGACTGATTGGCAACGCATATCTGCTTGACGATATTCATCTGATATGCGTCCACGGGCGTTAAGCGGTACACGGTATTGAACACCTGCTTGTGTGTCGCCGAATAACGAAGTTCACACAGGGGGTTGAGGTTTTCAATCGCTTTTCTCGACTTTTCCGTGTTGTCGATGCTCTGCGGCTCGTCGATGATGAGAATAGGACGACACTGCGCCATAAATTCACGGGCAGTCTTGTCCATTTTGTCGCTTTCCTGATTGAAGAGATTTTCGTCTTTCTTGATGGCGTCAATGTTGACGATCATAATTTCAAGATTGGTGGAAAGCGCGAAATCGCGCACCTCGTTTCGCTTTTTAGAATCATATATGAAGAAATGTGCGCGCTTGCCGTCATACTCCTGACGGAAGTATTCTTCCGTTATCTGCAAAGACTTATATGCGCCCTCGCGGATAGCCACGCTCGGCACAAGTATGACGAACTTATTAAAGCCGTAACGCTTGTTGAGTTCGTAGATGGTCTTTGTGTAGACGAACGTCTTTCCCGTCCCGGTTTCCATTTCAATGTTGAAGCGGAGTTGCTCGGGTTCCGTGAGCGGCAAAAGATTGCGCTGTTGCACTTCATGAAGATTGCGGGTGATCTCCTCTGCCGTAAGAGTGAGCGTGTTGCCGTAACCGAATGCGGAATCCTGCGCATAATCAATGATGTCGAGCTTTCCTACCGTAAACGGCGACACACTGGAAGCCTGCCCTTTGAATAAATCCACCACCGCTGCCACGGCATCCGATTGAAATTGTTGTTTCTTAAATTTCAGTTTCATTTCTACTCCACATCCTCATCAGTCAATATATCTGAACAGTCTTCAATCAATTTCTGAGCACGGCTAAACGCATCTTTAATAGCCTGTATTTGTGCAGATATAAATACTAAAATCATATCTCCATAGGTTGTATTCAGAATTTTATTATACGCCACCATTATGTTCCCAATACTAATTGCCGTAAGCTGTCCCGGAATACTTAACCCATAGTTGGAACAACCGCATGGAGTTACATTTGCCTTATCTATCACGCTCAGATTATCAAATGTACCAAGGGAACTCAAATGTATCGTTGCACATGAGTTTTTGTAAAAAATTCTTAAGTTTTCTTCAGGATCAACTAGTTTCTCTATATCTGAAAATTTAAGCTCTTTTTTATTCGGCATGTTTTGGGGAATATTTTTATATGCCCACCCATAATCTTTTTTGAACATTGACATATCATATACAGCCTTCATTTTTTCAACTAATCCTTCGAGCTCGTTGAACGCCTTTGTAGTATAAGTTTTATGTCCTTTTTCTCTCCTGCTCTTTTCAAGTTTATAAGCAGTATAAATTCCATGGTCATGGTACATTTTATACAGTTCATCATCTTGTTTAAGTGCAAAATACTCTAACAAGATTTGCAATTCATACAAAGAACGCCAACGAGAAAGCGCTCCATTCGGATAACCATTTTCCAGCAAAACTTCTATCTCTTCCGCTATTTGAAGAGTTCTTCCGTGTATCTTTTTTACCGTATAATACTTATATAAGTTGATGCTCTCTCCTTTATGTTCTTTGTCAAACAAACAACCTAATTCGAGTGATACTTTATTAAGATATCTTATCCCGCTCAGAGCATCACCCCAAAGGTCCAAGCGTGATTTTTTCAACTCGTCTTTAATCTGCAAATCTTTAGAATCTGCATTGTTGATTTTTGCTTTTAATTCATCTAAAAAAGCATTAACACTAGAGATATTCCCTTTCGTCATTTCGGACAGCAAATCGCATATTTTATCGTCAAATATATTGTCGTATTCTAACCTATCCATCAGAACAGCCTCATTTCTTTATCTTTCTTTTTGAAAATTTCTTCGGTGTTAGAAAGAATGTTGGCGTCGGCAAAGCAACGGTCGGCGAAAATATACGTCCCGATAGTCTCTTTGCCCATTTCCTCTACTGCGGAAAGCGTGATATTCGTTTGCAAGCAGATAAGCACCTTGTAGGCGGGGTGATTGATGATATAAGCTTTTACGCCGTCAAATTCACGCTCCTCTACGGGCAATGTCAATGACAAGCCGTTTTTGAGCATAATCTCATACACAAGGTCAAGATCACTCCTGCCTTCTACCAGATAGAAAATACTCTGCTGAATACGCTTTTTCACTTCCTCTTCATCCGTCGTTGGAGTATTGTCCCACTTGACAAGGTTACTGCTGTCGAGTTTGAATACCTTGAAACCGATATCTAAATTTTCAATGTCTTCCTTATCCTTATTTTCTTCCTTTATTTTCTCCCCTGCTCTGCGGATACGCTCTTTGCCGATCTCACAAATCGTCTTATATCCTGCCTTGTACGCCTCGCTCTGTTCGTCTGTTTTTTCAGGGAGCTGAACACAAATGAATCTACGGTTGCCGCCGTCCTCTGCGTTTAACTGCATAACCGCATGCGCGGTCGTCGCTGAACCGCTGAAAAAGTCAAGAATAATGGAATCTGAATCATCTTTAAATCTAAGCAGATATTTCAACAATTCTGTTGGCTTAGGGTAATCGAATACCGAAACCCCAAATAATTCAGCTAGTCTTTTCCCACTTTCTTCAATAGTACTTCCTTGCTTAGCACTTATAAAATTAGGTGGCACTTCGTTATCATAGTTTTTCCTTTTGTATGACAAAACAAGATTTTCACTAAGATAAATTTCTACCCCTGAATCAATGTTCTCTTGCAATGTTTTTTGTGTCCAAATAAACTTATTTTCAAAACATGCTTCATTCACATTTCTTCCATCTCTAATTTCTAAATCAAACAATAATGTATTGGGAAACTTATCCGTTCCATATGTGCCTTTCTTTATAATTCCGTCTTTTAGTTTCGTTGAAATTGTTCCAACAGGAAAAACCAATTTCTTTATGCTATTTTGCGGCTTGGTAAGAGGATCGTTGCTTGGGCTGTTTTTCTTTTCTCCTTTGTACTTTACTGAATCTTTGTGTTTTTCATAAGCGTATATGTACTCAATGTTTTTCTTAATTTTATAAGACAAATTCGGTGGAGTTTCACTTTTATACCAATTCCATTTTCCAACAAAATTATCTTCCCCGAATACTTCGTCGCAGAGTTTTTTCAAATTTGCTTGTTCGTTGTCGTCAATGGAAATAAAGATAACGCCGTCATCGGTCAAAAGGTTGCGGGCAAGTTTAAGGCGCGGATACATCATATTCAGCCAATTTGTATGGTATCTGCCTGCTGTTTCCGGGTTTGATTTCTTCGCTTGTCCAGTGACTTCCTTGTAGTGCGCAATACCGTCCGCAAAGTCGTCGGTATAGACGAAATCGTTGCCCGTGTTATAAGGCGGATCAATGTAAATCATTTTGACAGAATTCAAATAAGAGGACTGCAAAAGTTTCAACACTTCCAGATTATCGCCCTCGATATAGAGGTTTTCGGTCGTGTCCCAATTTTTGCTCTCTTCCTTACAAGGACGGAGCGTTCCCGTACTTCTCTTTTGCGCAAGGCGCAGGCTGTCTGCTTTCCCCTTCCAAGAAAAGCTGTACTTCTCCTTATCGTCTGCTATGTAATGACCGAGCAGACCTTGCAACTTATCAAAGTCCACTTTGCCGTCGGCAAACACTTCGGGGAACACCTCTTTCAATTTTTCCACATTCGCCTGTTCGATATCCATTGTCATTCCGTCCATTTTATCCATTTGAATTCTCCTTGTTATTTACGCCCTCTTGCGGTGCCTTTGCATTTCGCAATTGTTGATCTGCCATAATAATCATAAGTTTTTCAAGCATATTATTATAATTTTCTTGTGCCGTGGCTTGACTTTGCATTGCTTTTACCATTCCATCCGGTTTATATGGCTTGTTTATAGAAGCAGCTACAATTTCTTCCTTGTAACCGATAGATTTCGCAATCTCTTCAATGAGCTTATTATTCAATTCAACTGCTTCTTTTGCCTCATCTTCACTAAAATCCTTACCCCCGTGTGTGCAATAAAAATTATATAATTTTCCCCACGCACTTCTTACCAATTCATCTTTCGCAAAAACTATATCAATTATATTTAAAGAATGAACTGAATCGGCGGTCCACCCATATATCCTTGCAGTCATTAGAGTTTTGAGAATATTCATTTTGTCTTCCCGTTTTTTTGCTCGGTCTTGCAATTTTTGTCCAATAATGACTGCCGCAATAGGTATCAAAATTATTGCAATTATATTTATTAAACCTAAAATCAAATCTATCCATTCTGAAGCTTTCATTCGATTTATCTCCCATTACCTAACATCGACGTTTATCATAAACTAGATGCCATGCGCTCATATAGGTTGGCTTTTATAATTAATCATCAAACTTAATCCCGTTTTTTTTCACAGTAGTCATAAAACTTCTTTACTGCCACATACTGCGGTTTACTCTTGCAATTTTCCCAGCGGTTGACTGTTGAAAAAGCAATACCCAATTCCTTCGCAAGCATTTGTTGACTCAGATGAAGTTTTTCACGAACATACTTTACTTCGTCACAGAAAGACACATTTTCACCTCAAATACTAATACCGATTAGCAGTATTCCGTTATAGCAAAATTATAGCAAAACTGTTCAAAATAATCAATACTATTAAAGACATAAGGCACTTACTTAACTACTATTAAGAAAATAATGTGATAGATTTTCGTGCCGATTATTCAGAAATATAGTGTCCATAAAAATATGTGATAGTGCAAAAATAATTGAACTCCTGCAAATTGACCTTGCGGGTAAGGCGCACCCTACGGCAAATCATATTGCGAAGTTTTCTTTCAAACTGCATATTCACATACGATTCCGCACGGGAGTCATCGTCGAAGTACGGGAGCATGGCGGAGAGGATTGACGCTTTACGGTCCTTGCGGGGCAAGTCGGCGGTCTGCGCGTAAAGCTGCTCGAAAAGGTCTTTGCGCGTCATTCGGACGGTTGCGGGGTTCTGCTCTTCAGATTGCGGCTCATCGTCAAACGCAAAGGGGAAAGGCGCGGTTTCGGGAGTGAGATACACGCACCCTTCCTCAAAAATTTCATCGTCCGAAAAGTCGGGCTCGGCGGTTGCCGTTCGTACTTCTTTCGCTTCTTCGCGGACGGATTCAGTCGATTGCGCGACGGTTTCGGCAGACTGCTCTTGCCTGACTTCAATTAACTCCTCAACGGGTTTGCGGCGGTTGGACGGCGGACGGTTGGTGTGCGGAATCGCGATGTAGTGACTGCCGTCGAAATAGACTTTGCTCTCGCGGTATATCATACGCTCCGTCCTCCCTGTCCGTCGTCCCCGTCCCTGTACAGCGAATCGATGAAATAGCTGTGCTGGGATTTGAGCTCTTCCACGCTCGCCTTTTCCGTCGCGTATTCGAGGTAGCCGTCAAGTCCCACGGGCGCCTGCCTTGCCATATCGTCGAAATAGTCGGAAAAACAGTCGGTGGAAAACCGTCTGCTGTAAATCTTTTTGCTCATAAGGTAATAGCGCTTCTTCTCCGTCCTGCCGTCCATTGTGCCGCGCTCCTTCTCGATTTTCAGCACTGAATACCCGAAGCGGTTGTAAATGCGGAGATTGCGCCGCCACAAAACTGCCACGAGAGATTTCAGGATATGCACAAGCAAAGTGTTGTCGCCCCGACGGAAACGGAAGTTATAGTAAAGAGATACGAACCTTTCGAACAGCCAACGCGAAAGCGCGTCCTCGATTGTGTAGAAAGGGAGCGCAAGCCGTTGCTCGCCAGCGGACACGATATGCAGGATTTCGCAAAGGTCGCGCGCATCCGCACCCCAGCTCTCCGGCCGCTGTTCGTCGGTGAACACCTTGATGAACGGGAAGTTGTCGACGGTCGCGGAATGACGGCACATTTTGAGCCACGAATTGAAAAGGTCGTTCTTCTGGTTGGTCTCCCGCGTGCCCTTCTTCACCTCTTTAAGTTCGAGGTTGTTGCCGCGCTCCTTGCCCACTTCCGTAATCGCCACCACGCCGAATTCGAAACTGCCGCTGTGCGGATTGTTTTCAATCACCTTTTTGCCGAGCCGCAACGCGTCGAAATCGAGAATGTGCGCGTGTCTGCCTTCCGTAATGCCTTCGGGAAAGAAATCCGTCCGCCACACCGGAAAGTTGCCCGACGAGGAAATTTCGTTGTCCTCGCGCACGGAATAGTTGGACACGATAAGACTGCTCTCGATGACATACACGAAATAGGCAAGCGCGTAAGTTTCCAACACCTCGAACAGTCCGTTGACTTTGAGCGCGTCGTTGAACTCCCCGCCGTAGCGCGCAATATCGTAGCCGTAAAGTTGCGTATCGGCGTTGCAATTCCCAGTGTAGCGGTCGCGCTTCAACGCCACCCACTTTTTGACGGTGGCGAGGTTATGTACTGTGCCGTGTTCCATACAGGCGCGCAGTTCGTCCTCAAAGGCAATCCACGGGAAATACGGCAGTTTCATATCCGTGTCGCGCAATATCTCGAACGCCCGCTGTCTGAACATTACTTCCTGCGACAGCACCATATCCGTTATCATAGTGGTCTTCTTTCTGCCCATACTTCCGCAAGTCATCGACACTATGGGAAGCTCGTTGATGAACCCGCAGTTGCGCGCCTCGAAATGACGGAGCCGTATAAGCGCAATCCTCTTTCGAAAACGGTCGAAAAGCACCCACAGGAAAGGCGCGGCGCACCACCAAGGGAAGTCGGCGAATATCACCTGCAAGTCCGCAACGAGTTTGCACGCCTGCGTGTAAAGCGTGCCGAAATCGAACGACACGGCGAAGAAGAAATAGTACGCGAGCGCACTCACCGCAATGCTTGCGAGATTGAGGTTGAAAACCCATATCGCAATCCACACTGCGACAATCCACCTGTGCTCGCGGAGAAACTCCGCATACTCCGTCACCGCCCTTTTCAACGGCTGATATGTCACCGCGGATATGCGCTTGAAAACTACAAGCGGCAAGGTGTCCTTGTTGTGCTTCGTGTTGTGCGAGGAATAGACCGCCCGCACCGCAACGGCGAGGAGCAGAATACAAGGCAGAACGACCGCAATCACCTTGCCGAAACCGCCTGCGATAACACCCGCGTGGGCGCACCATTCCCTGAAATTTTCGCCGTCGAAAAGCAAGGCGAAAAACGCCTTCGCCGAAACGACGAAACCGTCGAAATCGAGGGGCAGAAACAGGCTCAAATCCATAACGGAAGAGGGTTCCGTAACGGTCGGCACGACGGAATGTTCGATACCGAATATTTCGCAGAAATAGAACTTTACCGACACAAATAAGTCGTAAAAACATTCCGATATGCGAAGATATGATTTTTGAAAGACCAATGCGCCGAGCAGGATGAACCCCGCGGAGATAAGCACCGTAAGGCAAATGTCAAATGCACGCCGTCTTGTCATAAGCCACCTCCGCAAGCATTTTCAGAACGGGCAAAATCTGCCCTTCCGCGGACACTCGGCTACTCGTAAAAACGAGGTAGCCGATGAGTGCCGCAAGCAATATAAGCGATATAACCGCTATTACCGTTTTTATTGTTCTCACTCTGTTTGTTTCTCCTTTTTCTTCTGCCTTTTGTTGCCTCTTTGAGCCTTGCAGTATGCGGCAAGTCTGAACGGCAGACTGACAATCCATACGATTGCGCGCGCTATCCAAGGAAGCAAGGGAACGAGCAACACGATGAGCAGTATGCCGAGCAGAATACCGAGCAGAACCTTCCACCACGGAGTGTCGTCCGGCATTTGCACGGGCGGGGTCACCGCATTGACGATGTCGATGGGGCTGGACACCACGGGAATGACTTTGTACACGCCGTCTTTATTGAAGGTAAGCTGTATGATGTCGAAGTCGAAAAACACGCTCTCCCATGCCCTGTACGCCTGACCTTCGGTGTGCTTATCGGGCAGAATCGTGCGGAGCTCCATAATGTCCACCGCCGCCGAGTAATAGTCGCTGGTGGCAAACCTGAACAGCACGACCACCTTTTCCTCATCGTCTGTCCCGCTCACCGTAACGGCGTCGCGGTAATAACTTTTGATGGCGGACACATCGCTCGCGTTTATGAGAAGTCTTTCCGCGATTTCCTCGTCGCTGCCCTGCAAGTCCTCTTCTTTCAAGGTGTATATGGGCGATACGACGCGGCTCGACTCTTCGGGTATCTTCCCGAACATAGTGTCCCAGAGTCCCCAGTTCATCCAGTTGTCCCAAAAGGACGGATTGCCCTCCTGCCAGCTCGAAAGCTTCTGCAAGTCGACGTCGGCGTCGAAGTCGTAGTAGCTGCACCCTTGTTGAATTTTGCCGTAATCGGTGTCGAGTTTGCGATAGTCGTCGATGTCGCTCTCAAACAAATCCGCGCTTATCGTGCCGTCCTTTATCGGCAAGGTGCCGCCGTCGAAAGTCTTGTCGTAGTTCTTTATGTACTCGTACAGCGCGTTGCTCTCCACGCCGCCTATCGACACGATGTCCGCATACGGGTCGTACTCGCTGATGTCATTCACCTTGAAAAGGTAGTAAAGCGTTTCGCAGGCGGGGTGCAGATAATAGTCGCCGAGGTTCCAGCCCCACTTTGCCACCATCATTCCGCCGCCGCCGTCGCCCGCCTGTTGACCGAGCGAAAGCACGGACGAGTCGCGGTTGTAACCCATATATTTGCCGACGTACGACGCCGCCTGATTGTAAAAGTCCTGATTGCTCGTCACCACGATGTCCTTGGTCTTGTACTCGTACCACTCCGCCTTTATCCTTTGCAGTCTGCCGTAGGTATCGAAAAACCGCTTGGGCACGGCGAAGTACACCGTGTCGAGCTGGTTCTGATATCCCGCGCCTTTTGAGGAAGTCTTGGTGCGGTAAAAGGTGTGCTTGACATCGAGCGACACGCTTTCGAGATACTCCACGGTGCTTGCGAGCGTACTCTTTGCCGAAGCGTCCGGACCGTATCCCTGCGCGTACCCCGTAAATTTGAAAGTGCCGTTGACGGGATATTCCGTTGCGTTTCCCGCACCGTAGGTCAGAAGCTCGATACCCGACACGTCGTATCTGCGTTCGTTGCTGTTGACGCGCTCGGCGAAAGTCGTGCCGTTTATCTCCCTGTCCACCACCTTGAATTTGTAGAACAGGTTTTTGTAGTTACTCTCGTCCGACTTGTCCAAAAACTGCAAGTCGAACTTCATGTAATCGTTCGGGTTGCCGTCTCCGTCGTACGACACCGCCATCTGGATTTTGTTGCTCTTGCCGTTCGTCGAGAGGTTGAGCCCCTGCGGATTGTAGATATAGACGTAAAGCCCGTAGTTGCCCCTCATGTTCGCCTTGTAAGAATAGCAATACTCGACGAAATTGATAATCTGCACCGTGCCGTTCTCGTTGTAGGGATAGTCCTTGATGTCAAACCCTTCCCCGCTCTCCGTGGAGGTGGTGAGGTCGTCCATAACGTCGGTTGTGTCGTAATTCAACGTGCCGCTGTCCGCAAACGCGACTTTCGGCGCCGCCGCAATGACGACGCCGAACGCGATGACGAACACGACAACAAGCAACATCGCTTTGTAAGCCGTCGTTTCCGTCAAAACACAATCACCTCCTTGTCGAGCGTTATCTCGCACACCTCCTCGTAGGCGGAAAAGTGAACGGTCACGGTCGCTTCGCCGTTGTAGGAAGTGATGACGAGGGAATACATATCGGCATATCCCTTGCCTTCGCAGTCTCCGATTTCGTTGTTCGGATACACGCCTTTCAACACGTCGTCGACGCCGCCTTTCGGGGTTACGGTGAAAGACTCCTCGCCGTATTCGATGTCGAAGCCGCCCGTCAGGTTGGTTTCCGCCTGAAAGGAGTACGCCTGTCCGTCGAGGGTGAAATCGAAATCTTTGCCCTCGACCGCATGCGGCACGACCTTTACGCTGTAACCCGATATATCCCCGCCGAGAGAATTGAAAGCGTACTTCACGTCCACCTTCAAAGGCTTTTCGGGAGTTGCGTCGAACCCGCCCGCCGAGGACATAACGTCTTTGCCGTCAACGGTGACGTAGAATGTTTTGAAATCGCTCGTGAATCCGCCCGTGAATCGGACTATTACGCCCACGACTCCCGCAAGAACCAAGACCGCTAAAATGACCGCCACGATTTTCACTGCCGTTTTACCCGTCTGTTTTGCGGTTTTCATAGCGCGCCCTCCTTAAAAGGTAATCGCGGACGGCGCAAGAGAAACGCTCGTGACGGTAGACTCGATGTCGATGTACAGCAATGCTTCCACTCCGCTGACCTTGTCCTCGACCAGCACATACCAACGGCAGTTGTCGGGGATACCGCCCGAACGGGGGTCGGTGTAAGGGCTCTTGTAGGTGAAGCGGTAACCCGTGCGGGGATAGCCGTTGACGTAAGAGGACTCCGAGCTTATGGCATTGACTTTGAGTATGTCGCCCTCAATCGTCGCGGTGAGGAACTTTTCGGGCGTTATCGTGAGCGTTTCCTTTTCCTTGGTTACTTCGTGCGTGTAAGTGTAGGAACCTTCTTCGAGGTTGAACACTATCTCCTCGGTCGAAGCGATACTGCCGTTGACGATATACTCCTTCGTCATGACGAACCTGCCCTGTCCGCGTATTGCGGTAATCTCGAAGTCGCCGAATTTGGAGCCCACCGCGCCGAGCGTATTGCTGAGATTGAGAGCAATCTCGTTGGTCGTGCCGGCAGTCAGCACCACGCTGTCCGTGGTGGTCAGCTCCGCGCCGCCGTATGTGAAGGACAGCGTTTCGGGAGTGCCCTCGAACATCACGAGACAGGACGCCGTGTAGCCGCCAACACGGGTGGTCGCGGTGACATAGGCGCTTGCGCCCTCGAAACCTTTGTATGCGGTTACGGTTGCGGTCAGCGCACCGTCGCTTTGAGGAGTGACGGAGAGATAGTCGCCGACGTCCTCGCCTTCGAGCGGTACGCACCAGGTGAGAGACCAATCCACGGATTTGTCGGGTGCGTCAACGGGCAACACGGTTGCCGTAATGGTTTTCGACACCGACTTCGCGCCGGTCTCGGGGTCTGATGCGGTAAAGGCAATTCCCGCCGAAAGCGTGACTGCCCCTTCCGTTGTTTCCGATACGTCCGTCACTCCGTCGCCGTTTCCGCCTTTCTCGGACCCGTCGGCACTAGGGACGGCAAATATCAAAGCCGCCACCATACCGCCGAGCAATACCGCAATCAGCACGAAAACGATTACCCACTTGACAGCGTCGGAATGCTTGTGCTCATAGAATTCGTTGTTCATTTTTACCTCCGTTGTTTTTTCAAAACTGCGGCTTGATATGCTCAAACCGCAGTCGTAAAGTTGTTGTTCGTCGCTTTACGCTCTCTTGACGAGCATATTGAGCAGCGACTTGTCCGACGGTTTCGCGGGCTTCACGGTGCACTCGTACACCTCGCCGTCCTCGTCCCACGAACGCACTGCGTAGGTGTTGCCGCTGACGACTCTGCCCGTCGTTTCGTCTTTGATTTCGTAGGGTTTCGCAACCAGCGCCACACGGTTTTCCTCGCCGAACACGATGTCCAGCACGGCATATCCTCCCTTGTCGGGAGGGGTGACCGCAACGCGCACGTCCTTGCCGCGTATGGTTCCGCTCACGAAATAGGAGAAGTATCTCCTTCCGTTCCTCTCATAGGGTTCTCTTTCGACGAAAACCTGTTCGCCTCTCGAATTCGTCATATCTTTCGTCCTCCTTTTTTACTTGCCTCGCCTTTGCGAGTATTCCTTTGCCTCCGCTTTGCTCTTGCCTTCCGTGAGCGCCTTCTTGTACTTGTACATTCCGGCGTGGTCGGTCTGGCATTGCAGATATCCCGAGCGTATGCCCGCTTCGTAGTCCGTCAGCTCCCTGCCCTCTTTGGGACCGTGCTGATGAACCTTGCTCCTGCGCTCGTCCGCATATCCCTTCGCCCTCTTGGAAGGTACGGACCAGCGACGTTTGTTGTACTTGCTGTTTTTGTCGGTAGCCAAAATCTGCCTCCTGTTGTGTTTTTTCGTGTGCCCGTGTTGCCGATAGCGAAGCCGTTTGCCCGTCGCGCCGATAGCACAGCTATTAAGTTGTGGTTTATGGTTTCGGACATTGTTGGAACACTCCGTTCCGTGCGATATTCCGCGGTGAGTGGCCACTCTTATCTTGCAAGTACCGCACGATTTGACCGCCGTTTCCTCTTGTCCGTTACCGTCTTTCAATCGACGTACACTCTCGCGTACATCGTGGTGGGAAGCCGCTTCCCGTCTATGTGCCTGCGACGGCAGAAAAGTATCTCGTACTCCCTGTCCCGCTCGGCTGTCCGCCTGAAAAAGGTGTCGTCGCTGAACACGACGTTATTTTCCTCTCCGTCGTAGCGGATACCGATTTTCTGCCTGACGATGAAATCCCTCGTCCTGTACACGTTGGTCGCACCGACCACGAATTCCGGCACTCTGTCGTTCATATCTCCGTTCCTCCTCTTTTTTCGATTTCGCCTTTGAAGTACAGGCAAAGTTTCTGATTGACTTCCTTTATGTACTGCGGCGAATAGTTCCGCTCCTCCGCAAGCGACGACTGCGTTCTGCCGAGCACATACAGCGACACGTAGAAGTCAAACAACAGCGGCGGTGCCTTTTCGGCTATACGGCTGTATCTCTCCGCTTTTCCTACGACTTCGTGCCGCACCTGTATCTCACTTGCCTTGTCGAAAATCCGTCGGTGGGTGTAGTAGTATCGGATTTCCTGCAAATCTTCCCTCACCTTCTCGAGTTTCATTTGCCCGCCGTCCTTTTTCCGCCCGCCAGCGTGAATTGCGATAGTATCGACTCCATGATTTCGGCGTCCTTCGCAGTCAACCCCACGGACAGCCTTTCGAGCAATTCCCTTTGCTTTTCGGTGAGATACCTTCTTCCGAGGCGGTATCCGTCGCGCACCCACACGCCGCCGCCCGTACCCTTCGCCGTGAAAATCGGATAAGACAGAGAGAGTTCCTCGATGTCGTAGCAAATCGTTCTGCGCGACACGCCGAGTTCGAACGCCAGATTGTCGATTGTGTCGAATTTGCGTTCGCACAGCTCTTCGATAAGCCGCATTCGGCGTTCGTTTGCTCTCACCTGTCTCACCTCCTTTCCTTTGATGGCTGAATGGTATTAGGTCAATATGCAAGGTTTTTGCACATTGGAAAATTTTTTTGAAGAAATACAAAAAGCCCCGACAAACAGACTTCCGTTTGGAAATCGTCTGTCGGGGCCTCTCGTTTTCTCGGCTTAACCCGCGACTGCTCGGCAATATGACCTGAAACGGGATTTACTTTTCACGGTGCTTTTCCAACCGTCCGACCCGTTCCGTCGTTACGCCCTATTCGGTTTTATTCGTTCCTACCTAATTGCTTATTATCTCCCCGGGCGGCGCAATGACCTCTATTCGCTCCCGCCTTCTGCTCATTCGTTTGCTCACCATAACCAGCCCGCACTTCGGGCAGCGGAGCTTGACGCAGTCCTTCTCGTTCCTGTATCCGGACACCTCGCTACCGCAATTCACGCACCGCCTTCTCACGGGGTTCCAGCTTTCCTGCATAATCCATAATCCCTCCTTCACCGTTCACATAATCGTCAACAATATTTTCATTAATCTCGACTTTACGCACACAAAACGCACAATAAACTACCGTTTTGTCGCAAAGTCAGTATAACTTGATACAACTCACCAGCACGCCCTGAATGTCGCACTCGTCTAGTTCTATGTCTTTCATACGCTTGTTTTCGGGGTGCAGAATTATCTTGCCGTCACGGTGGAAAATGCGTTTCAGCGTGGCGTTTCCGTCCACCAACGCGACCACCACCTGACCGTCGTCCGCGCTGTTCTGCCGCCGCACCACGATGAGGTCGCCCTTCTGTATTCCGATGTCTTTCATGCTGTCGCCGAAGGTGCGAAGGATAAACAGCTCCCCGCTCCCGAACAAATCTTTCGGGAAAGTGTAACTGCCCTCGATGTTCTCCACCGCGAAGTTAGGTTCGCCGCAGGCAATCTCGCCGAGCAGCGGCACCATGGTAGGCTCTCCGCCCGCCAGATTCGGCACGGTTTCAATCTTTCCGTCGGAGTCGCAATTCAGTCTGCCCTCTCGCTCCAACGCCTTGACATACCTCTGCACCGTCGCAAGCGAGCCGAGCCCCACCGCGTGCATAATCTGCCTGAAACTCGGCGCCCTGCCGAACTCCCTCTGATATGCCACATTATATTCCGCGACCCTTTCGAGGACGTCCTCGCTCATCACTCGCATACTTCACTCCATTACAGAACGCGCCGTTTTGTTATGTTTCCCACATAATAGCAAAAGCCAGTCCCCTTGTCAAGAGACTGGCTAAATATATTTCAAACTTTGTTTCGTAACGCTTAATGTCGGGTGCCGAATAATGTGTTTAAACAGCACCCTATTGGTCTTTAGGAGTTTTGTCGTCATCATTTCTGTCAATTTCAGAATCGTCACTCGCATCATCACTTTTCATATCGTCATCAGATATTTGCCCTGCCGATATGTTGTTGACAATTGCATCCAACAATTTGATTCTATCTGTATCTGTTTGAAATAAAAATGATTGATCGAACAAGTGTTTCATTTTCTCTCCAACAGCAAGCGCATCTGCAATTGCTTTAGAACTCAAAAGCGACGAAAGCATACTAATGTTCTTCGTCACAACATCAAAATATGAAGACAATTCGCAAATTTTATTGCCCACAAGGCTGTAAATGAATGAAGTATTGCTAGAAAGAATTTCCGCGCCTTCCTTTGTATCTTCCAGTACAACACTTTTAGCAATTTGTGCATCTATTTCTTTAATGGCTTTTCTTATGATCTTCACATCTGCTCGAAATTGTTTATCAGTAATTGTGTGAAAATGCATTGCCCTATGTCGAGCTTTGTTTATATCATTGTAATAATCCACCAAATTCCATTCTGAAAAATTTGGCTTTATTAATTTGCACCAAATGCTGTCCTCTTCGGTAATTTCCTTTATTTTTTCAATCAATTCTGTTTTCGTGCAACGTTCGATTTTATTCGTATCACTCAAAACGCTTTGGACTTTACGAATATATTTATCGTTGTTAAATATTAAACCGAACAAACTATTCAATGTCCACGCAGTAAACATATTGTATTTATCTTTATCGACGCCAATTTTATACTTGCCCGAAACATCGTTCATCTTCTTTTGAACATGTTCGCTTGCTGTTTTTTCCAAATCAAAAAACGCAAAATAGAGAATTTTCCTTAATTTATTTTCATATTCAGCTAACAATGGGAACAAATTAACACTATATTTGATTGAGGGTTCGTCCAGCATCAATTTAAATTTGGTCTGTTCAAGATTATCTATTGCGATATCTCTTGCTTGAGACAAATATTTTGCTTCTGTCAAACTTTTACCATCCCGCGATAAAGCCAAATAGTAATTGTTTTCCCCCGAGATTTTCTTTTTTACTATTTTAATGCCATTTCCTTTTGCGAATTTTGAAACCGCCGCTTTTGCCTTATCAGTCCCTTCTTTACCCTCTATAATAAATTGAACTTCCATAAACGACTCCTTTATGCTACTCCGTCACATCAAATGAAATTAACCAATATTATGATCAACATTTAAGCAACTCTAACTATTTTAGTTCACAGACATATTAACACAATCCGATGGATAGGTAAATGGTTTCTATTTGTTTTAACGCCTGATTATTTCCAATTTTGTCTTTCGGGGATGTGGGTATCGGGGGTGTTGGCGCGGGTCAAGGGCAAAAGATTTGCTTTTGACTGCAACACACGATATTCCCACGCAAGTCTTTTGCTCTACCCTTGACCGCTTCGCCGCCCCCGATTTTCTCCTTGTTGTCGAAAGACAAATCCAAAGACAAGGAGACTTTCTTATGAACAACGAATTTACCCTTCCCGTTACTTACCCGTCGGTTACCCGTAACTTACCCGAAGTGACCAAATTACCTACCGTCACTTACCCGCAGGTTTCTCGCGGACGGGCGGCGGACTGCTCTATACTGCAACCGAAGGCGAAAAGGCAAAGCCGCACGCAAAGTAAGAAGCTTACCGGTTCGCTTTCGAATACGCAAAAAGGAGGAGAAATATATGACGGAAGCACGCAGAAGAAATACGGTTCGAATAAGAGGCGACGAACACAAATCGGTGCGGTTAGAATACGGAAAAACAGTCTTTCGGGACATATACGGAACAGTCACTTGAACGACATCAGAATCGAAGAACTCATCACCGCGGAAGCACGGCGGCTGAGCGAACAATTCGGCAAAGCATTCCTCGACTGTGAGGACATCGTGAAGCTCACGGGGCTCGGACGCGACAATGTGCGAGGACTTATGCACAAGCGTTGCTTCCCCGTGGTGAAAGCGGGCAACAGACAAGTGGTGAGCATACTTGCATTCGTCACCTGGCAGATGACGGAGTATCTGAAAGGAGAAAATTCTTATGGCAAACTCAAAATCTAAAACGAAAAAGAAGAAGGCCGTCCGCCGCGGGAAAAACGAGGGTTCAGTATACCAACGGAACGACGGACGGTGGTGCGCCGTAGTGTCTCTCGGATACGACAGCGACGGAAAACGCGTGCGCAAAATCTTTTACGGCTGGACGCGCTCCGAAGTCGCGATGAAGATGACCGCCGCGCTGGGCGAAAAACTCAACGGCGGTCACGCTTCCGTCATCAACGACGATTTGCGGACACTGATACACGACTGGCTTGTGACGTTCAAGCAGGCGAACGTCAGCCCTCGCACTTTCGAGACTGCGGAGATGCTCGCAAAGCTCCACGTCTACCCTCACATAGGCGAACTCAAACTCGCGCAGGTCACCCCGAACATCATTCAGGGCGTGTTGAACAAAATGTTGGTCGCGGGATACTCGCTGGCGTATGTACGCAAAGTCAAATTCCTGCTCAACCAGTTTTTCGCCTATGCGAAGGCAAACCGGTTCATCAACGACAATCCCGTATCGGAATGCATTGTCAAATCCACGCCCGAACACAAGGAACGCAAACAGGAAACGTACAAGGCAATCCCGATTGAAATCCGCGAGTATTTCCTCGAAGTCATCTCGAAAAACGACTTCATGAAGGCTCTGTGTATGGTGCAGATGTTCGCGGGATTGCGCATCGGCGAAGCGCTTGCGCTGAAATGGAAAAACGTGGATTTCGACAACGGCATCATTTCAATCGACTCCGCCGTCACCGAATTGCCCGTACGCAACTCGGAAGGCAAAATCGTAGACCACCGCACCGTAATTTCGGACACCAAAACGGCGGCAAGCGTGCGCGAAGTGCCTATGCCCAACATACTGAAAACCACTC
Source organism: uncultured Eubacteriales bacterium (assembly GCA_900544575.1). Classification (GTDB taxonomy): domain Bacteria; phylum Bacillota; class Clostridia; order Christensenellales; family CAG-917; genus Limadaptatus; species Limadaptatus stercorigallinarum. The sequence goes on from UQVO01000010.1 coordinate 20,344, forward strand.
TGCTCGAATGGAAGAAATCCCGTTGGGTGCAGCAGCGCACGACAGGCAAGTCGTTCATCGGTCCGAACGATTTGGTGTTTGCCAACAACGAAGGCGAATTGCGGACATACACCGGCACGAAGACGATATTCCAACGCCTTATGAGTCAGAACGGCTTGGCGCCGTACAAGCTCCACTTCCATTCCTTGCGGCACACATATTCGAGTATGCTGTTCGAGTCGCGCGAAAACCCGAAAGTCATTCAGATGCTGCTCGGTCACAAAGACGTCACGACGACAATCCGCACCTACAACAGCGTAGACCGCTCCTACTTCAAGCAAGCCGTCGACAAACTCGACTCGAAATTCCACTTTGATGACAACTGAAAGCGCTTATACTTAACAAAATCCCCCGCCACAAGGTGGGGGATTTTATTTACTACCTATCTTCTCCACAGGCAAATCGTTATTCGCCTATCACGCCCGATGGAATCCCGTTGCCAAACTCTCCACCGCCGACGAGCATTTTTAACAATCGACTCATCCAAAAATATCACGATGCGAAAAAGAAAAATTAAACAGTTCGAGTCACACGAAAACCCGAAAGTCATTCATATGCTGCTCGGCCACAAAACCGTCTCGACGACAATCCATACCTACAACAGCGTAGACCGCCATTCCTTTTAGACTTTTTGAATGTCATCATACTTATTAATATTACAGTTTCATACCCCATTCATCCTAGTATTCAGACTCTGTAGAAAATTCAAATTAACTGTCATTCGAATAACGAATTTCAATTACTACCCTATTTTGTTTGATCCCTTAGAATTACACTCAATTATTGTTTCAACCATGTCCCAGTGTACCGTATCAATAAAATATTGGAAAGAATTGTGTGTAACCAGATGCCATATATACTTGTCAATCCATTCAAAATATTTTGATTTTCTTATAAACAAAGCCTTCCAAGACAGTTTCAATTCTACCCCTATCATTGCCTTGTAACTTTGGACTCGATGAATACTATTATGTAAATAATGCCTTACGAAATTATGAGGCAACACTTCCCCAAAGCCAGTAAAAACTGGCGTTAATTTTAATGCAAAAAGCGGATGCTTCAATTCTATTACATTACTGCTACTTTTAAAAATCCTGCATTTATTGGGTAAATTGAGTTCAAATCTTTCAAATAAAGCACCATTGGGCGCATACGCCATAACAACATTTGGCTCTTCTTTGTTACCAAAGGCCTCTCTTTCACTTGTTGGTTTTGCAAATAACTCCAAAAAAATATTTCCCGTTACTAGATCTGGGACATCAATTTCTCTGATTTCATTGATTCTCTTCTTATTAAAATTTGGCTTATTAAAGTAGTCTACAGTTATTAATGAAAGCTCTTTCAACAGAAGATATTCTATTAGTTGATTTAAGAGGGCCGCTGATTGAGTAAGTACTACTTTCGTATTGCCCTTACCCGTATTTATGATGCCACTTAATCCTAAGTAGTCTTCAGCCCACAAACTTTTAATAGCCTTACTTTCGTTGCATGCGGCATCTAAATACCTTTTAAGGTTCTCTGAAAAATCATAGCCTGGAATTCTAATTAGCTCTTTTGCCTCTTCATCATAAGTTACTACACACTCAATTATTGTCTTGCTCTTTGCTTGAAGCAATTCTATCATACAAAGTAGAAAAACAGTTATGACAACCATAATGCCGCCTACGACTATGTAAATCCAATCGCCTTTATTGTCAATGTAACTAATTATCCCAGAAACTATAAAATTAATGCCAATCGCAATTATTATTGCTGAAAGGACAAAATTTAAAGTTTTTGCTTGCACTTCCTTAATTTGTTTAATAGGTTTGATACTCATTTTTTGCTCCTCCCATAAGTCGTATCGGCACTTTTTCATCTGTACACTCGTAGCACATTTAAGTCGATACACATTCTAGCAAATTTAATTATCTTTCTGTTGTCAGAAGTTTTGAGTTACAATAACACATGTTGCTAAACGATTTCCCGATCGCTTGAAAATAGGGCAATGAATCCTACATTAAAAAATTCATTTTAACAATATCAACTATTTTGTCGATTATATTTCCATTTCATAATTGTTACATCTAAACGAATATTGCAATTGAATGTTCCCGAAATCGGGACGGAGAACAACTTCCCGACCATGAATTTAGAAGACAAACAGACTAGGTCGCAGAGCAATTTTTTGTAAGTAGTGTAAACTCTCGCAATATATCTTCCGTCTCATAATACCCCTGAAAAGACAAAATCCCGACAAGGTCGGGATATCAAAATCATTCCGATAAAACTACATAAGGATCTGCCTTATGTCGTCTCTTCGATGTCCAACATCCCTAAGCCGTTAATTTTATCTCGCGTTTGAATAATAACACATAAAACAATAAATGTCAATGCGAGGGAATAACCCCCTAATGATGCGATTCCCTGCATCGAAAAATGATGACAGCCAAATGTAGCCAATGGGTGAAAAATAGGGGGTTTTAGGGCGGTTTGGGCAGGTCGGGAAAGGGAGATGGATTTTTGAAAAATTCAATCGAATTTTGACAATATATCTGACAGCCGATGGGCGTTTTTCTGACAGCCAATCGAATTTTGTCGATTGATTTTTAAAGTTTTAGAAAATGAAAAAAGCCCTGTAAACAGTGGCTTTTTTGAGTGGAGCTGATGGCGGGACTCGAACCCGCGACCTCTTCCTTACCAAGGAAGTGCTCTACCTCCTGAGCTACATCAGCGTATTGATGATTTTGACTGTCTGTGGCAACCTGCGTCTGCCTGCGTTTTTACCCCCTGCTGGCTTTACCAAGGAAGTGCTCTACCTCCTGAGCTACATCAGCGTATCGATGATTTTGACTGTTTGCGGCGACCTGCGTCTGCCTGCGTTTTTACCCCCTGCTGGCTTTACCAAGGATGTGCTCTACCTACTGAGCCATAGCAGCATATTAATGATTTTGACTGTCTGCGACACATAAGTCTGTCTGCGTTTTATCTCCCCATTGGCGGCATTATGAGGGACAGGCTCTGCTCTTTCTTAAAAAATATATCAAATGATGCGAGGGAGCGTATGAAGGAGCGGAAAATGGTTTATATGCGGTTGGGGGTCCAGAAGGCGCGCTGTTTTTCCATCACGGTGTCGAAATGCCGGACGTATTCCAGCGGCTCTTTGTAGTTGGCGTTGCGCTCTATGAGGTTCAGGGCGGGCGTCACCTTTTTGCTTATCGCCGCGGCGCCTGCGGCAAATACGGTCGTGTCCTCTTCCATTATGTCCATATTGTAAAGGCACGCTTTGCCGGGTTTTGTGTATCCCGCGTTTTCGAGATTGCCGCTGGTGTACTTTTGGCGGTACATATAATACGGCTCGTATCCGTCCGCGGTAAGGGCGCGGCAGGCATAATCCACCATACGCTCGGCAACCGCGTTTTCCGTGCTGCGGTATCCGCCGACGCGCAGGTCCGACCCCTTTTTGAGATAGAGAGTGTGCACGGTGACGTTTTCGGGCGCAAGCTCCGCCGCGCGGTCGACGGAGTAACGGAAATCCTCCTCGCTCTCGCCGGGAAGCATAGCGATAAGGTCCATATTTATGTCGAACCTGCCCTTTGCGAGCGCATAAGCCTTTTCCGTATCGGCGGCGGTATGCCGTCTGCCTATGCGCGTCAGCGTCGCGTCGTTGAACGTCTGCGGATTGACTGAAATACGCGTCACGCCGCGTGCGGCAAGCAGGGCGAGAACCTCTTCCGTAATGGTGTCCGGTCTGCCCGCCTCAACCGTGAACTCAACCGCTCCCGTGCCGCCGCAAGCGGCGAGCACGTCGTCGAGCATAGGCAGCGGAAGCGCGGTGGGCGTGCCGCCGCCGATGTACACGGCACGGACGGAATAACCGTTTTTTCTTGCAGTTTCGCGCAGATAAAGTATCTCTTGCGTCAAATTGTCCGTATACGGCCGCAACAGCTTGCGCTGTCTGTCTATGGGCATCGACACGAAGGAACAATAGGCGCAGCGCGTCGGACAGAACGGCACGAAGACAAAGAGGTCGGCAATACTTTCGGGCGAAGGATTGCGCAGCCCTTTCTGCTCGGCGACGATGCGCTCTATGAGAGCGAGCTTTTCGGGCCGCACGGAGAAATCGTGCAGAAAGGCGTCGTGCGCACTCTCACCCATCTCCGCGTAAAGTTTGGTGGGGCGTATGCCCGTAAGACAACCGTACGGCAGGCTGACCCCCGTCAAAAACACCAGGGTATCGTATATGGCGATTTTGAGAAAGCGTTTTTGCAGGCGTTTTGCCTCCGTTTCGTCTGCGGGGGCATAAGGAAAACGCGACGTCTTGACGAACTTTTCAAACTTATCCGTCCTTATTTCCGTGCGGAATTCTCCGGGCAGAACGTCATATTTCACGGCAAGACAGAGGTCCTCGTCCGTGCGCTGTTCGAAGGCGCGGACGAGTTCCATAAGGTCGTTGCGGTAGTTGGGATTATCGCAGGAAAAATTTATCATTCGCGTGCGCCCGCCCTCAGTCGTGCAGTATGGGATTGTGCTCCCTTTCGAAAGCGAGCGTGGTGGGATTGCCGTGTCCGGGATAAACCTTATAGTCGCCTTTCAGGGCAAAAAGTTTGTTGATGAGGGAGTTTTTGAGGTCCTTGAAACTTCCAGTCGGGAAATCCGTCCTGCCGTACGACAGCTCAAACAGCGTATCCCCCGAAAAAATGCTGTCCTCCGCCACATAACACACTCCCCCCGCGGTGTGTCCGGGGGTATGGATGACCTTGACGGATATCCCCGCGACATCCAGCGTTTCGCCGCCCGAAACCGTGACGTCGGGCACGAACTTATCCACCGTCTTGCCCGTGTAAAAGGCAAGGTTCTTGAAAGAAGCGACTAGCGGCACGTCGTCGCGGTGCATAACTATCAGCGCGCCCCTGCGTTGAAGTTCCGCCGCCGCGCCTATGTGGTCGAAATGCGCGTGGGTGAGCAGTACGTTTTCAATCACCGCGCCCGCGTTCTTTGCCGCGGCGGCGATTTTGTCCGCGTCAGCGCCGGGGTCGACGACGAAAGCGCGTGCTCCGTTCAGCACGAGATAGGTGTCGGTTTCGAGTTCGGTAGTATGGAAAGTTATTATGGTCATATTGCGGATTTCCGTGTTTAATGATATGTTTTGCGGTGATAAACTCGATTTTGTGCGGTTTTCAGCGGCGCACGTCTATCACGCCGTGTATGCTTTTTATCTTCTTCACGAGCTCTTCCAGGTCCTCTGCGTTCCTTATCATCACGCTGATGACGATGTCGGCGATGTGCTCCTTGGTGTCCACCTTGACGTTCGCTCCCGTAATCTGCATCTTCGCCGCCGCGATGTATGCGGTGACGCTCGCGAGCATACCGCCCGAGTTCTCCGCGGTGATGTAAAGCGTGGCGTTGAAACTCTCGTCGCCGCCCGTATCCCACACCGCCTCGATGAGCCTTTCGGGCTCCATCGACTTGACATTGGGACAATCCTTGCGGTGCACGGAAACTCCCCTGCCTCGCGAAATGTAGCCTATTATCTCGTCGCCGGGGACAGGGGTGCAGCAATGCGCCATACGCACGGTAAAGTTCGCGTTGCCGTTGATGAGCACGCCGCTCTTGGAGTGCTCCTTCCTCTCCCCCGCGGACTTGACGACCACTTCCGCGTGTTCTTCGGGGTGCTGTTTGCGGAACGCTTCGACGAGTTTGGACAGCACCTGCGCCGTGGATATGCCGCCGAAACCCACGTTGGCGTACATATCCTCTTCGTTTGCGAGGGACATCCGTTGGAGAATGGAGTCGAGCGCGTCCACCTGCATAAGGTCCGCAAGACTGAACCCGCGCCTGCGCGCCTCCTTTTCCAGCATTTCCCTGCCGCGGTGCACGTTCTCTTCGCGCTGTTCTTTCTTGAAATATTGCCGTATGCGCGAGCGCGCGGAAGACGTCTTGACGAATTTGAGCCAGTCGAGGCTGGGGCCTTTGCCGTTCTGCGTGAGTATCTCGACAATGTCGCCCGTCTGCAATTTGGTGGAAAGCGGCACGATTTTGCGGTTTATCTTCGCGCCCGTGCACTTGTTTCCTATCGCGGAGTGTATCTTGTAGGCGAGGTCAACGGGCGTGGAGCCGACGGGAAGGTCGTAAACGTCCCCCTTGGGAGTGAACACGAACACTTCGTCGTCGAAGACGTTGATTTTGATGGCGTCCATAAACTCTTTCGCGTCGCCGACGTTCTTCTCCGCGTCCATGACTTCACGGAGCCATCTGACCTTGTTGTCGAGGTCGGTGTCGACGCCCGTTGTGCCTTCCTTGTACTTCCAATGCGCCGCAATGCCGTATTCCGCGATGCGGTGCATTTCGTAGGTGCGGATTTGGATTTCGAAAGTTTCGCCGTCCGCCACGACGGTTGTGTGCAGAGACTGATAATTGTTCGCCTTCGGCATTGCGATATAGTCCTTGAACCTGCCGGGAATGGGCTTCCACATAGTGTGCACTTCCCCGAGCATAGTGTAACAGTCCTTGACGGTGTGCACTATGATGCGCGCCGCGAGCAAGTCGTAAATCTGGTCCACGTCTATGTGCAGCTGGTGCATCTTCTTGTATATGGAATAGAAGTGCTTCGGTCTGCCGTTGACCTCGCCGTCTATGCCCATTTCCTTCATTTTTTCGCGTATCTGTTCCATTATGCCGTCGAGGAGCGCCTGTCGCTCGCCGCGCTTTTTGCTGATACATTCCGTGATGTACTTATACTCGTCGGGATACAGATACATCATTGCGAGGTCTTCGAGCTCGCATTTGAAGAAGGATATTCCGAGCCTGCCCGCAAGCGGAGCGTAAATATCCAGCGTTTCTTTGGCTACGCGCTGCTGTTTTTCGGGCGGAACGAAGCCGAGAGAGCGCATATTGTGCAGTCTGTCCGCGAGTTTTATGATTATGACGCGCAAATCCTTTGCCATCGCCATAAAGAATTTCCTGAAATTCTCCGCCTGTGCGTCCTCGCGATTGGTGAACTGCAATTTGTCGAGCTTTGTGACGCCCTGCACGAGCTCTAAAATTTCCTGTCCGAACTCCGCCGCAAGCTGTTCGGGAGTGACGGCGGTGTCTTCGAGCACGTCGTGCAAAAAAGCGGCTATCAGCGTCGAACTGTCAAACCCGTAATCCGCGAGAATTTCCACGACGGCACAGGGATGGATAAAATAATCCTCCCCTGAGCTGCGTTTCTGTCCCGCGTGCGCCTTTTCGGCGAATTCGTAAGCCTTTTTGAGGTCCGCATATTTGTCGGGATAGGCTTTACGGAGTTTGACGAGCAAATCGTTCACTGCTGATGCCTCACATTCTGATAATATGCCGACTGTCCTAAGTCGGTCTTTTGCCTGGATACGGTAATGATACCCCTATCCGACACGGAAATCAATCCCAAATCTTCCAGAATAAGTCTGGAAATTTCGTATTCTTCCGCGGTGAGTTTCGCCTGCGCGCGCACGGCGGCGGCGAGGTCGTGCGGAGTCCTTGCGTGTTCTTTCCGCCTTGCCATAAGGTCGAAAGCCACGAATGCGGCGCGTATCTTCTGGTCCGTAACGCACGGAGGCGCCGCTTCTTCTCCGTAAAGAGAAAGGCATTCCGCCGTCCTTTCGGCGATATACGGAGCATAGCCCGCGGACAGCGGTCTGCCCGCAATCACCACGCGCCCGAAATAAGCGAATTCGAACTGCGCCGACGGCGCGAACACAACGCAGGTAGCGGGATTGAGCCACTTCTGCGCCCCCACGAACACGGGAAGCCCCGCGCATTCCGGGACGTCGGCAAGCAATCTTTCGTACTCAGCCTGCGTGAACACGACAAACGCCGTGCCGAATTTGCCGCGCGCCCATTTGCGCGCGTCAGCAATTCCCGCACGCCCGACCTTGCCCGCTCCCGTCCTGCGGAGCTGGTGCAGACACATAAGCCTTGCCTGCGCGTCGTCTATCTCCACGGTGAGTGCGCTGACGGAGCGCAGTATGCCCTGCGCGTAAACGCGGTTGCGGAAACAGCCGACTCCCAGCGAAAACTCCACCGCCGTCCTGCCCCGCGTGGTGCCCGCAAGCTGCGAAAACCTGGAAAATCCCACGAGTTCCAGCCCGCCTCCCGCATATTTGACGTGAGGACCGAACCCTATGCGCTCAAACTTCATCCCGCTCTCTTCCATCTCGAACACGGGTTTGGGGTTGCCGTATCCGGTGGGTTCGAGCAGTTCGAGCTCCTTTGCGAGGGAAAGGAAATCCTCGTCGGGCGCAAGTTGCATATCGTAGACGTCGGCGGGCAGAAAATCTTCCGCGGGATAATGCTCGGCGACGTCGCGTTCGACCTCTTCCTTGAAGCGTGCGAAATTCGCGGCGAGCATACCCACGCCCGCTGCCTGTGCGTGTCCGCCGAAAGTGGTGTAAAGCCCGGAGTGGCGGGAAAGCAGCTCGAAGATGTTGACGCTCTTCACGGAGCGCGCCGACCCCTTATATTCCTCTCCGTCCCCCGAAAAGAGCACGGCGGGACATTTAAACTCTTCCACGAGCCTGGCTGCGGCAATCCCCAGCACGCCCGCCTCCCACGACGCGTCGTGCAATACGATGATGCGCGTGCGGTCGAAATCTATGCCGCGGAGAGCGCGTTTTGCGTCCGCGACGACCTGCTCGCAAATCTCCTGTCTGCGCGCGTTGTCGCGTTCCAGCTCCTCCGCGAGGGTTTTGAGCATAAAATAGTCTTCGTCGAGGAAAAGTCCGACCGCCTTCATAGCCGAACCGAGCCTTCCCGCGGCGTTGATGCGCGGCGCCAGACGGAACATCACATCCTGCGAAGTCAGTTTTTCCGAACCCGCGAGTATTTTAATGCCGCGGCGAGGGCTTTCTGCGCACATTTTCAGCCCGTAATATGCGATGATGCGGTTGTCGCCGACCAGGGGCACAACGTCCGCAATGGTTGCGACGGCGCATATGTCAAGATACTTTTTGTATTCGTCGCCGAACAGCGCGCGCACAAGCGCAAGCGCCACTCCCGCGCCGCACAAATCCGAAAAACCTCTGCCTCGGTCGATTTTGGCGTCGGCAACGATGCAATCGGGCAGCTTTTCCTGCGGCTCGTGGTGGTCGGTGACGACAAGGTCTATCCCCTGCGCGCGCAGATATTCCGCCTCTTCGACTGCGGTGATGCCGCAGTCCACGGTGATGACGAGGTCGGGACGACGGTGCGCAACGATGCGTTCGAGCGCCCCGACGTTCATTCCGTATCCGTCGGTCAGACGGTTGGGGATGAAATAGTCCGCGTCCGCACCTTTGGCGCGCAGCGCGAGCATAAGTATGGATATGGCGCAGATGCCGTCGCAGTCGTAGTCGCCGAAAATGAGTATCTTTTCTCTGTTTTCGACGGCACGCCGCACTCTTTCGGCGGCTTCGCGCATCCCGAAGATGTCGTACGGCGAAGAAAGCGCGGAAAGCGAGGGTTGCAGAAAACCGGGGATGTCCCCGTCGCTCAATCCTCTCCCCCTCAGAAGGCGCAGCAGGCGTGCGGATATACCGAGCTTTTTCGCCGCGTCCTTTTCTTCTGCCGTAAATACAGTTCCGTCCATACGCGATTTCCTCTGCCCCGCCTTGCGGCGGCGTGTGTGCGTGCAAATAACGCCTCCGCGGGGAGGCGTTATTCGGTGTTTCACTTTTTCTTCTTGAACGTGGTGTTCTTCTTCGAATACTTGTAGATTGTCTTGCCCTTGGGTTTGTTGCCGCCCTGCTTGCCGCTCTTTTCGGTCTTGCGGGGGGTGAACCCGTCGTCATCGTCTTCGTCGTCGCGCTTTTCGACGGGGAAGACCTGCTCTGTGTCCTCGTCGTCCTTGACCGAGGACGCGCCGCCGCCGTACACCGCGGTCGCCGCGCGTTTCGCCTTCATCTTATCCCAGCTTCTGGTGAACGCCGCCCACATGGGAGTGGCGAGGAAGACGGAGGAATAAAGACCCGCAATGAGGCCGAGGATGATGGGCACGCAGAACTCTCTGATGGACGCACTGCCGAGGATGGCGAGGAAGATGACCGTAACCATCGTCGTCGCGGTGGTGAACACGCTTCTGCGCATATTCTCGCGCACGGAGGTGTCGCCTATGGCGTCGTAATCGATGTTCTTCATACCTTTGAGAGGCTTCATATACTCGCGGCAGCGGTCGAATATGATGATGGTATTGTTGATGGAGTAAGCGATTATCGTTATCATCGCCGCCACATACGAGCTGTTTATCTGCACGCGGCAGATGACGGTGAGCGCAAACATCAGAATTACGTCGTGGATGAGCGCGAGCACCGCCGCAAACGCCGCCGTGGGAGTGAAGCGGATGACGATATAGATGAGGATGAGCACGGTGGACACGGCAAGCGCTATGCCCGCTTTGGAGAGCAGGTCCTGCGCCGCGGTCGCACCGATGGACTCATAGGTGATGAAATTCAGCTCGGAGTTGGGCTTTTCGGGATAAAGCGCGTCGACCGCCGCAATGATTGCCTCGTTGAGCGCGTTTATCTCGCTGTCATCGGAAGACACGTTTTTGTAACGGAACGTGACGGAAATGCCGCCGTCGCCGCTGAGCTGCTGGATATAGCTGACGGAAACGCGGCTGCCGTTTGCGTCCTCCACGCTCTCGATGGTTTCCGTAATCATATCGACGTGCTCGTCGTAAGTCATATCCGCGAGCATATCGTCGTCGAGATTGACGGTGAGCATCGTGCCGCCTTCGAAGTCTATGCCGATGTTCACGCCGTTGGAGTAATCCCCCGTGGTTTCGCCTATGCCTATGATGACCGCGAGCGCGATGAGGACGAACACGAGCGGAATGACGAACGTGAATTTTTTGAGCTTGCTCACGCTGAAACGCGAATATCTGTCAAGGAAGGTTGCGCCTGAATTCTTCATTTCACCTCACCTCCTTTGACGGTTTCGTTCCTGATGAAGGAGACATCCTGTTTGACCTCGTTCTCCTTTGCCCTCCTCAGACCGTAGAACTTCTCGCTGGTGCTGTTGATGGGCAGGAAGCACTTGATGAGAAGACGGGTGATTACGAGCGCCGTGAACATCGAAAGGATGATACCTATAAACAGCGTCACCGCGAATCCGACTATGGAAGCGGAACCGATTATCCACAGCACGACCGCACCGATGAGCGTCGTCACGTTGCCGTCCAAAATGGCGGCAAAGGAGCGCTTGAAGCCGACTTTGACCGCGGACGGAATGGGCTTGGAGCTGTGGCGGTATTCGTCGCGTATTCTTTCGAAAATGATGATGTTTGCGTCGACCGCCATACCTATCGACAACAACAGACCCGCAATGCCGGGCAGGGTGAGCTGCACCCACGGCAGCACGGAACAGAACCACAGAAGCAGCACGATGTAGACCGCAAGCGCGATGTCCGCGGCAAGTCCCAGACCTCTGTACATCACCGCCATAAAGACGAAGATGAGTCCGACGCCTATTCCGCCTGCGATGAGCGCCACACGCACCGCGTCCGAACCGAGCGTCGGGGAAATGTTGCGCACTTCGCTCACTTCGAGCGTCACGCCGAACGCACCCGCCTGCAACTGCGTCGCAAACTCGTCTGCGGCATTGTAATCGTTCGCCCAGCTGGTGCTGGAAATTATCGCGTTGCCGTCGGTAATCTGGTCGTTGATGGTCACCGTGGAATACTTGGAGCCATTGATGTAAATGTAGCAGTTTTTGTAAGTGCCGTCCGTCAGTTCCGCAAACGCTTCCGTGCCTGCATCGTTGAAACGGAGCGCCACGACGTATTCGAAACCGGAACTGCTGCTGGAACTCGTGTTCGCCGTCACATACGCGCTTTCGAGGTGCTGACTGCCCTCGATGAAAACCTCTGCGTCGGCGGGAAGCGTATCGCCGTAATCCTCGCCCGTCATTTGCAGACGTGCGGGAGTGCCGATGAGGTCGAGCAGGTCCTCCGCGTTGTTGACGTCGGGGACTTCGACGCGGATGGAGAAATTGCCGCCGCTCTGGGTCTTGGTGACGGTCGCTTCGGTGTACCCTTCCGACACGAGAAGGGATTGCAGCGAAGACACCGTGCCGTCCACTCTCGCTTCGAGGTCGCCGTAATCGTCGGGCACGACGTTGAAAACGGCGGAAACGCCGCCCGAAAGGTCAAGCCCGAGTTTGATGGTTGTCGCATAGCCGTTGTAATCGTAGACCGTGTCCGCGATGGGGAATGACACCACGGCAAACACAGCCATCAGGATTATGAACACCGCTATGACGGTCAAAATCACGATAGATTTTTTTACGTTCACGCTGTTTACTCCTGCGCTTTCGCGCAAATCGGTTGTTGTCCTATGCGCGCAATACGCGCGAGCATAGCTTTGTTTATTATAGCTATAAGGGTTACGTTAGTCAACTTTATGGATTAACTTTAAGTCTTTTTTATCCTGAAAAAGGACGGATTAACATATTGCGGCGGCGGACGGCATAACCTTTTACTATGAAAAACTCCGCTTTGCTGAAAAAAGACGTCGCCGACATCCTGCGCGCCTCCCTCATCGCCCTGCTCATATCGCTGGTGCTCGTGCTCGCGTTCGCCCTCATAGTACGCTGGGCGTCGCTTGACGGCACCGCTCTCACGATAGGCAATTACGTCATAAAAGCCGTCGCGGTGCTCATCGGCGTATGCGTCGGCTTCAAAGGCACAAGCGGCGGCGCGGTAAAAGGGGCGATAACCGGTCTGCTGTATATGCTGCTGTGCGTGTTCGTCTTTGCGGTCGCGGACGGTTTCAAGAGCGCGAACTTCAACTTCGCCGACCTTCTGACCACCGTCATAACGGGCATAATCGCGGGGATAATCTCCGTCAACATCCCTCGTCGCGGCAGAACGCGGAAATGACCCGACGGCACGGGTGCCCCGCATCGCCGCCCGACAGCGCAAACGACATAAAACAAAAGCCGCCCATGTGGGCGGCTTTCCTTTTCGTCTTACGTTCAGTCCTTGTCGGCGTTGTCTTCCGTCTTCTCCTCCGTCACGGTGACGATGGTTTCTTCCTCGAAGACTTCCTCTTTCGCCTGCTCTGCCTTTTCCTCCGCGGGTGCGACGGGTGCGGGAGCGGGAGCGGCTACGTTTTCGAGCACGAGGCCGACTGCGTTGCGGTCGATGACGATGACGGTGGGATTGTCATCCGTGCCGACGTTGACGTGCAGGGTGTTGTCGGGATTAATCTGCGTGATTCTTCCGACCATTCTGCCTATCGTCATAATCTTGGTGCCGACGGCAAGGCTGTTCATCATCTCCTGCTGCTGTTTTTGCCTTTTCTTCTGAGGGATGATGGTGAGCACTATCATGAGCACGACCACGACGGCGAGGACTACAAACATAATTATTTGTCCGGTTTCCATAGCCGCTAACAAATTTCCTGTAAACATTCACTTCTCCTTTTCCGCTGAAAAACGGTTTGTTTTTGAGGTTATACTAACGATTATACACGAAATGTTGAAAAAATCAACCGAATAAGTTCATGAATTACGCTCCTCACATTTTTAACCTTCGTACTGTTTGATGAAACTTTCCTTAAAATCGAGATACCTGTCCTGCATAATGGCTTCGCGTATTTCGGCGGACAGCCTTTCGAGGAAACGTATGTTGTGTATGGAAAGCAGTCTGCCGCCGAGGATTTCGTCCGCTTTGATGAGATGGCGGATGTAGGCGCGGGTGTAATTGCGGCACGCGTAGCAGTCGCACTCCCCGTCTATGGGCGTGAAGTCCTCCGCGAACGGCGCGTTGCGTATGGTGAGAAATCCCTTCCTGACCATAGCCGTACCGTTCCTCGCGATACGGGTGGGCAGCACGCAGTCGAACATATCCACTCCCCTCGCGACGCCTTCGACGATATAGTCCGCGGTGCCCACTCCCATCAGGTAATGCGGCATATCTTTCGGCAGATGGGGCGCGAGCGCGTCCAGCATCGAATACATCGTTTCGGCGGTTTCGCCCACCGAAAGACCTCCTATCGCAATGCCGCAGGTGGCGTACGGCACCGAGCGTTTCAGGCTCTCCAACCGCAGGTCCGCATACATATTGCCCTGAATGATGGGGAACAGCGTCTGATGACTTTTGAGTTTCACGGACGCGCACCTGTCCAGCCAGTGCAAAGTGCGGTTCATCGCCTCTTCCGCCTTTTCGTGCGAGATGTCGGGCGCAGTAAGCTCGTCGAACGCCATCACGATATCCGACCCCAGCGCGCGCTGTATCTCCATCGACTTTTCGGGAGAGAAGAAGTGCTTCGAGCCGTCTATAAAACTGTTGAACTCCATCCCCTCGTCGGAAATTCTGCGCAGGGAGGAAAGCGAAAACACCTGAAATCCGCCGCTGTCCGTGAGTATGGCGCCGTCCCAGTTCATAAACCTGTGCAGCCCGCCCGCACGCTCGATAAGTTCGTGACCCGGACGGAGATAAAGGTGATAAGTGTTGGAAAGCAGTATCTGCGCCCCCGTGGCTTTCACCTCTTCGGGCGAAAGCCCTTTCACCGTCGCCTTCGTGCCCACGGGCATAAAACACGGCGTGTCAATCACCCCGTGTTCGGTGTAAAGTCTGCCGACCCGCGCGCCGGACTGTTTGCAGGTGTGTATAACTTCGAATTTCATTTTTACCTCGCTGCGCTGCCGCGCCCGTTCAGCGGAAGAAACAGCTGTCGCCGAACGAAAAGAACCGATAACGCTCTTTAACCGCCGTTTCGTACACTTTAAGTGTCTGTTCGCGCCCGATGAGCGCGGACACCAACATAATCAGCGTCGACTCCGGCAGGTGGAAATTGGTAATCAGCGCGTCCACGCACTTGAAGCGGTACGGGGGATAAATGAAGATTTTCGTGTCCCCCGTGCAGGGTTTGACAAAGCCGTTCTCGTCCGCCGTGGATTCCAGCACGCGCACGGCAGTCGTCCCCACCGCGATTACCCTTCTGCCCTCGCGTTTCGCGGCGTTTATTTTCTCCGCCGCGGCGGGCGAAATTTCGTAATGCTCCGTGTGCATTTCGTGGTCCGTCACCTTCTCCGCTTTCACGGGACGGAAAGTGCCCAGACCTATGTGCAGCAGCACTTCCGCAAAATCCGCGCCGCGTGCGCGCACTCTTTCCATAAGTTCAGGCGTGAAATGCAGCCCCGCCGTCGGCGCCGCCGCAGACCCCTCCGTCTTGCTGTACACGGTGTTGTAGCGGGTTTTGTCGGCGAGTTTCTCGTGAATGTACGGCGGCAGGGGCATATTGCCCACGCGGTCGAGAATGTCTTCGAAAACGCCGTCAAAATCGAACTTTACCGTACGCACGCCGTATTCGCCGACTTCTTCGACTTCGGCGGAGAGCTCGTCCGAAATCTTTATGACGCTGCCCTTTCTCGCCTTGCGGGCGGGGCGCATTATGGTTTCCCACCGCGTGTAGTCCAGCCTTTTGAGCAGCAGCAGTTCGAAAGTGGTCGCCTTGCCCTCCATATGCCCGAAAATGCGGGCGGGGATGACCTTCGTGTTGTTTATGACGAGCAGGTCGCCCTCTTCGAGATAATCGGGAAGGTCACGAAAATGCGCGTGCTCCACGCTTTCGTCCGCACGCGAATACACAAGAAGCCTGCTCGCGTCACGCGGTTCGACGGGCGTCTGTGCAATGAGCTCTTCCGGAAGGTCGTAATAAAAATCGTGCGTCAGGAGCTCCATATCATTCCTCCGCGGGGTCGTCGAAAAGGCTGACCTGCACCGTAGTGCTCTTTCCGGGAGGCACTTTTCTGCCGAGATGTCTGTACGCATTCTCCGTGCAAACGCGCCCGCGGGGCGTCCTGCCTATAAAGCCGAGCTGAATGAGGAAAGGCTCGACGACGTCTTCTATCGTGCTCGCCTCTTCTCCCGTCGCCGCGGCAAGCGTATCCAGACCCACGGGGCCGCCGCCGAACTTGTCTATCACGGCTTCGAGCACCGTCCTGTCCACTATGTCGAGCCCGAGCTCGTCCACGTCCATATGTTCCAGCGCTTTCCTCGTCACGGAAAGAGGGATTACGTCCAGCCCCTCCACCTGCGCGAAATCGCGGACTCTGCGCAGCAGTCGGTTCGCGACTCTGGGGGTGCCGCGGCTGCGCCTTGCAATCTCTTCCGCGGCGTCGGCGTCGATTGCGACGCCGAGTATGGTTGCGGAGCGGCGGAGTATCCTCGCGATTTCCGCCGGGGTGTACATTTCCAGCCTCATCAGCATACCGAAGCGGTCGCGGAGAGGGCTTGACAGCATACCCGCACGCGTCGTCGCGCCTATCAGCGTAAACTTTTTGAGGGGCAGGCGTATGCTGCGCGCCATAGGTCCTTTGCCGGACACGAAATCCAGCGAAAAGTCCTCCATTGCGGGATAAAGCACTTCCTCGATGTTGCGGTTGAGACGGTGTATCTCGTCAATGAAAAGGATGTCCCCCTTTTCCAGATTGGTGAGGATGGCGGCAAGGTCTGCGGCACGCTCAATCGCAGGGCCGGACGTCACCCTTATCTGCGCTCCGAGTTCGTTGGCTATGACGTGCGCAAGCGTGGTCTTTCCAAGCCCCGGAGGTCCGTAAAGCAGGACGTGGTCGAGCGCCTCTCCCCTCGCCTTCGCCGCCGAGATGTAAACTTCGAGATTGTGTTTTATCTTGTCCTGTCCGACATAGTCCGCCATACACTTCGGGCGCAGCGAACTTTCCGTTTCGTCCTCTTCGAGGGTCAGACTGCTGACAATTCTTTCGTCGTCCATAATCACCGTTCCGCCGTTTTACGGCAAAGTTTTATCGTATAAACGTCTGTTTCGGTCGAAACTTACGCTTCCCGCCGTCAGCCGATGAGTTTCAGCGACTGCGCGATGAGCTCCTGCACTCCGTGCGCGGTCTTCGCCGCGGTCTGCACCGCTTTCACCGCTTCCGTGTTGGATACGCCGAGGGACACAAGCGCGAATATCGCGTCCGAAACGTCCGCGTCCAGCGCACCCCCGATTTCCGTCGCCGCGTCCGTCATATCCACCGCGACCTGCTCGCGGAGATTGAGCACGATAAGCTCCGCCGTCTTCTTGCCCAACCCCTTGATTTTGGACAGCGTCTTGACGTCGCCCGTGGCAATGGCGACCGTGAGCGTGCCGAGGTCGTATCCGCCGAGTATCTGCATTGCGAGTTTCGGTCCCACGCCGCTTATCTCAATCAGCCGCATAAAGAGCGACTTCTCTTCCGCGCGCGAAAAACCGTAAAGCGCAAACACGTCCTCGCGCACATAAAGATAGGTGTAAAGTTTCATCTCCGCGCCTATCTCCCTTGCGTCCGCAAGCGTGTTGCCGCTCACTCCGAGCTCATACCCTATTCCGTTGTTTTCCAGCACGATTTTTCCCGCTTCGACGGCAGCAAGCGTGCCTTTGATGTAATTGTACATATGCCCTCCGCCTTACGGCGTTTTATTCTCCGTCCTCTATCTGACCTTGAACTGCGTGGACAGTCTGCTCGTCTGACCGTGACAGAGTGCGACTGCGAGTGCCTTTGGCGATATCGTAGCCGCACGCCCCGTCCGACTCCGTTCTTTATCTGACCTTGAACTGCGTGGACAGTCTGCTGGTCTGCCCATGACAGAGTGCGACTGCGAGTGCGTCCGCCGCATCGTCCGGGCGCGGCACTTTTTTGAGGCGCAGCAGAGCCTGCACCATAAGCTGCATCTGTATCTTGTCCGCTCCGCCGTACCCCGTGATTGCCTGTTTTATCTGGTTGGGCGTGTATTCGTACACCTCTTCCCCGACCAGCTTGTTTGCGGTGAGCAGGATGACCCCTCTCGCTTCCGCCACCATTATTCCGTTGGTGATGTTCTTTGAAAAGAACAATTCTTCCACGGCGATGTTTTCGGGACGGAACTTTTCGATGAGCGCGGCCACGCCCTCTTCTATGCGCGCAAGCCGCTGCGGCAGAGTGAGGTCCTTGGGTGTGGTGACGACGCCATAATCCACGACGGCGAAATTTCCTCTCTCCGCCTGTATCACGCCGTAACCCATAGTCGCAAGACCGGGGTCTATGCCCAGGATTATCATTCCTCTTCCCCCTCCGTGCCCTCTTTTGCACGCTTCATTATGCTGCACTCGTTGGTGCGGTCGAAAAGAGTCACTCCCGATATGTCGGGACGCACGTGTACGAAACCGCGCTTTTTGCCGCACCTTTCCCTTATGCCGCTTACGGAATGCAGCACCACGCCGAAAGCGTCGCCCACGGCAAGCGTCGTGCTTTCCGTCTTCCGTGCCGCCTCGCCGCTCGCCGCGGCGCTTTCGGGATGCCACCCGACAAGCACCTCTTTGCCTGTATAACTCTCCTCCGTCCTGCCCCGCAGGCATTCCGCGTCGAGCTCGTCGTCTTCACCGAAAACGAGTTTTAACCTGCCGTTTTCATCGGATAAAACGCATTTGAGCACATTATAGTCAGGGTCTGCCGCTTCCGCCGCCCACACGCTCGCGGGAGCGTAAAGCAACTCTTCCCGCGTGCCCGTCTGCTTGACTTCGCCGCCGACGAGCACAACCGTTCTGTCGCTCGCAGCGAACGCCTCCTCGCGGTAAGGCGTCGAATAAATCACGGTCGCGCCCGCCGCCGCAAGGTCGCGCACCACGGGGAGAAAGTCGCGGAAAACCGCGTCCGCGTCCTCCCTTTTCAGCCGCGCCGCAGGCTCGTCTATCAGGCACAGACGCGCATCCCGCACAAGCAGTCTCGCAAGCGACATCCGCCGCCGCTCGACGGGTGAAAGCGCACGCGCGCGCATATTCAGGCACGCGCCTATACCCATCCTTTCCGCCGCGTTTATCACGCGGGAGGCAATCTCCGCCTTGTCCGTTTTCCGCAGGACGAGAGGATAAGCGAGGTTGTCGTAAACGGTCCTGTGTCCGAACACCGCACCGTCGTCGAAAACCATAATCACGTCGTCCGTCCTGCGCGCTATGGGCGCGCCGTCGAGCAGCACTTTCCCTTCCGCTTTCTCCGCGCCGCACAGCGCTTTCAGAAAGGAAGTTTTTCCGCTGCCCTCTCCGCCGAGCACCGCGACGACTTCGCCGTCCCCGAAAGAAACGTCCACGCCGCCGAACAGCCGCGCGCCGTAGAGATACTGTTTCGCGAAGCCTTCCAGCGTCAGCATCAGAGTATGTCCAGCTGCTGTCCGTACCCTTCCCCGAAGTTGTCGAGGAAGAATTTCAGCTCCGGATATTCGGGCATAAGCCCGTCAAGCTGTTTCTGCAATCTCTTGAACGCCGTGTCGAACTCCTTGTTGCCCGACAGCCTCTCTTCTATGCACTTGATGTACGCGGACACCTTGTCGGCGACTTTCATCAGTTTGTATTCCGTCGTTTCCGTGTCGGGACGGATATATTCGGAATACTTCTCAGCCATTTCGGGAGGCAGGGATTGCAGGAGCTTGCCGTTGATGACGTCCTCAATCTCGCTGTACGCGCTTTTGATGCGGGGGCTGTAATACTTTATCGGAGTAGGCAGGTCGCCGCTGACCACTTCCGCCGTATCGTGATACAGCGCCAGCGCGGCTATCCTGTCCGTGTCCACATTGCCGCCGAAGTAGGTGTTGCGGATGATGCCGAGAGCCTGCCCCACTATGGCGACGTGCGCCGCGTGCTGCATAAGGTCCTCTTTGGTGGTGGAACGCATAAGGCTCCATCTGCCTATCAGCTTCATTCTGTTGAGCAATGCGTAAAAAGTATACATAACAGCCTCTCGGACGCCTCCGCGTCCTTCTTGTTTCAGATGATATATCTTCCGTCCTTCTTGGGGGCGGCGTCGAGCTCCGCTTTCTTGGCTTCGTATCCCTTGCGGTCAAAGAGCGCGTAAGTCGCGTTCTTGCCCTCTTCCACGCCGGGCTGGTTGAAGGTGTCGATGTTGAGCAGCGCGCCGCAATATGCGGTCTGCAACTGGAAGAACATCAGCAGTTCGCCCACGCTTTCCGCGCTGATTTCGGGGAGCATAACCGTGTTGTTCATATGTCCCGACCTGGTCAGGGCGTACTCGGTGGCGACGCGTTCGGTGTTGATGAGTTCGCCGAGAGTGTGCCCGCACAGGAAATTGACGTCCGGGAATTCCTCCGCGCCGTCGGCAATCGTCACATCCCCGCGGAAGCGTTCGACGCCTATGAACGTGACCACCTTGTCAAACGGCCCTTCCGTGTAAAGCTGCACCTGAGAATGCTGGTCCGTGACGCCGAGGGATTTGACGGGGGTCTGTCCCGCGTGCACGACGTTGCCGTCAAGGTCGACCGCCTTACCGAGGCTCTCGCCCCACAGCTGGCAATACCAGTCCGCCATATATTTCAGCGAATCGGCATAAGGCATCATAACGGTGATGTTCTTGCCCTTCTTCATTGCGATATACTGCAACACCGCCGCCGCAAGCGCGGGGTTTTCGGAGATTTCGCCCGAAGCGCACCTCTTGTCCATAGCCGCCGCGCCGGCAAGCAGCCCTTTCACGTCTATGCCGAGCACCGCCGCGGGCAGCAGACCCACGGGACAGAGCTCCGAGAAGCGTCCGCCCACTCCGTCGGGAATGTAGAACGTCTTGAAGCCTTCCTTCTTCGCGAGCTTGATGAGGTTGCCTTTGCTTTCGGACGTGGTGGCAATGATGTGCTTGTTCCAGTCCTTTCCGACCGCCTTTTTCAGGATGTCGGAAATGATGAGGTACTGACTCATCGTTTCGCTGGTGGCGCCGCTCTTCGTGATGACGTTGAACACGGTGCGTTTCACGTCGACGACGTCGAGAAGCGCGAGCATACGCTCGGGGTCGACGTTGTCCTCGACGAAAAATTTCAGCCCCCGCTTTTCATCCGCAAGGTCGTTGTGGCGGAAATGGCAAAGCGCCGTGAACACCGCGATGGGACCCAGCGCGCTGCCGCCTATGCCCAGCACGACGAAGTTGTCGAAATTCTTTCTGACGTCCGCCGCGCATTCGAGTATGTCCCCGACGATTTTGTCCTGATTGTAAGGCAGGTCCGCCCACGCGGTCATACCCGTGCCGCGCATAGCGGTGAATTTATCGTACGCCGCGCGCGCTTCCGCACCCGCGGCTGACAGCTCGGCGTCCGTAATCCCCTCTCCGCCGATATACTTTTCCATCATATTGTTGAAATCGAATTTAAGCATAAGTGCCTCCGACAATTTGTTTCAGATAATCCACAGCGCCCGCCACTTCGGAGATGTCCCCGTAGTTGTCCGCATACTGCTCTATGATGAGCGGTCCGTCATAGCCCGCGCCTTTGAGCGCCGACACCAGCTCGGCAAAAGGGAACACTCCCCTGCCCACGAGTCTGATTGAACCGTCCTCGCCGCAGTCCGAAACGTGCACGTTCGCTATCCTGTCCCCCATAGCGGCGATATACTCCCGCCAGTCGCGCCCGCTCTGCCGCGCCTGCTTGATGTCCAGCACCGCGCCGACGTTCGGGCAGAATTCCTTTGCCTCCGCGAAAAATTCGGGGGTGTTGAATGTCGCCCAATGGACGTTTTCGAAGCACAGCTTCACGCCGTAATCGGACGCGATGTCGCCCAGCTCCTTCATCCTCCTGCCCACCGCCTCGGGAGACACGACCATCGTGCGCTTCAAGCGCATCCTGCCGTGAAAAGTGTAATAATGCGCGCCGATTTTACGCGCCACGTCCAGCACCTTGCGGTAAAGCTCCTCAGCATCCCTCCGCGTGCGTTCGGCGGAATTGAACAATTCCGGCTCGAACTGCGTGTTGAGCGCGTGGACGGAATATATTTCGAGGTCGCCCTTCCTCTCGGCGAGCAGGTCGCCGAAGGAAGGCTCGTATTCGTATCTTGTGGTGAGAAACACCTCGGCGCATTCCCCTCCGCAACGTTGAATGACCGAGAACGAATCCTCGGTCAATACTTTCGAAAAGAACGTCGCTGTGGAAATGCCGACTTTCATCAATCTTCCTCTTCTTCCTCATAGACATTCTCGGAGCCGCGTTTTCCCTTGCCCCAGATGTCCTTCTGCTTGCGAATCTGACCGAGCAGACGCGGAATGACGAGGTCGATGTTGTCGAACGGTGAGTCGGAAGAGGCCTCCGCCCTGTACGTCTGACTGCGATAGACGACCGTCATATCCGTGGTGTAAGTGCCGCCTTCCAGCGTGACGATGAATTTCGCCACCGCGTCGTCGTCATCGTGGAAATACTTGTCCAGCTTGGCGCACTTCTTCTCGGTAATCGCTTTGAGCGAATCGCTGACGTTGTAGTCTTTTCCGAAGATTTCGAATTTCATATCTCGGACCTCCTTGCTTGGTATCATCATTATACCAAACTTCGCCGCCCGATTCAATACCGATTGCGAAAAACGGAAAGACTGTTTAACGTATTCTATCACACACACGCGCGAAGCGCAAACAAACGCGGGATAAAATCGCGCGGAAAACGGAATGCGCCTCCTCCGCCCCGCAAAGCGCCCCCACGCGCGCCCGTTTCTCCCCTCCGCACCCGCCTTCGGAAAACCGGAAACGTACTGTTTTAGACAAATGGGGACGGGGTTGTTTTGTCCAACTTTTGGACATTTTAACCCCGTCCCCATTTGTCCAAACATTTATTCAGAAAATAAAAAAGCCCCCTAAAAGGGGGCTTTCCGACCGTATGTCACGCCTTGTCGAAACACAGTTCCCCGTCGCGCATCACGACGTTCACCTTGTCGCCGTCCGAAATTCTGCCAGTCAGCAGCATTTCGCTGAGTCTGTCTTCGACAAGCCTCTGTATCGTGCGGCGGAGAGGTCTGGCGCCGTATTCTTCGTTGTATCCTTCCCCGACGATATAGTCCTTCGCTTCGCGCGAAACGGTCACCGTCACGCTGCGCTCGTCCAGCCTCTTTTCGAGGGACGCGAACATAATGTCCGCAATCTTTTCAAGGTCGTCGCGCGTCAGGCGGTGGAAGAAGATTATCTCGTCGATACGGTTGATGAGTTCGGGCTTCATCGCCTCTTTGAGGGCGTCCATCTGCCTTTCCTTCATATTCTCGTATTCCGCCTCTTCGCGCCCCGAAGACGTCCCGAAACCGAGCGGCGCGCGCATTTTTCCAATCTCCTGCGCGCCGATATTCGAGGTCATTATGACGATGGTGTTCTTGAAACTGACAACTCTGCCGTGGCTGTCCGTGAGCCTGCCGTCTTCGAGTATCTGCAAAAGGATGTTGAACACCTCCGGATGCGCCTTTTCGACTTCGTCGAACAACACGACGGAGTAAGGCTTCCTGCGCACTTTTTCGGTGAGCTGGCCGCCCTCGTCGTAGCCGACGTACCCCGGCGCGGAACCTATGAGTTTGGACACGTTGTGTTTTTCCATATACTCGGACATATCCACGCGGATGAGCAGATTTTCGTCACCGAACATAGCCTCCGCCAAGGCTTTCGCAAGCTCCGTCTTGCCCACCCCCGTGGGACCGAGGAATATGAAAGAGCCGATGGGACGTTTCGGGTCTTTCAGCCCCGCGCGCGCCCTCTTTATCGCCTTCGCGACGGCGGTGACCGCCTCGTCCTGCCCTATCACGCGCTTGTGGAGTATCTCTTCGAGATGTTGCAGCTTCTCGCTTTCGCCCTCCGTGATTTTGCGCACGGGAATGCCAGTCCACTCGGAAACTATCTCCGCGATTTCCTCTTCGCCTATGCTGAGCTTCACGTCGTGGCTTCTGTTGTTCCACTCCGCTTGCAGCTTCTCTTTCTGTTCCACAAGGCTGTCGCGCTCGTGTTTGAGCCTGTCCGCGCGTTCGTACTGCTCGTGCCTCGCCGCTTCGGACTTGTTCAGTTCGACTTCCTTTATCTTGTCTTCCAGCCTGCGTATTTCGGGCGGCGTGGTGAAACTCTGTATTTTCTTCCTGCTCGCCGCCTCGTCGATGAGGTCGATAGCCTTGTCGGGCAGAAACCTGTCCGTGATGTAGCGGTCGGAAAGTATCGCCGCCGCCGAAACCGCCTCGTCCGTGATTTCGACCTTGTGGTGCTGTTCGTACTTCTCTTTCAGCCCCTGCAAAATCTCAATCGTATCGGACACCGTGGGCTGTTCCACCATTATGGGCTGGAACCTGCGCTCCAAAGCCGCGTCCTTTTCGAAATACTTGCGGTATTCTTCCACAGTCGTGGCGCCGATGGTCTGCAATTCGCCGCGGGCAAGCATCGGTTTCAGGACGTTGGCGACGTCTATGCCGCCCTCGCCCGTAGACCCCGTGCCGAGTATCATGTGTATCTCGTCGATAAACAGAATGATATTGCCCGCGCGCTTGATGCCGTCGATTGCCTTTTTCAGCCGCTCCTCGAAGTCGCCGCGATAGCGCGTGCCGGCAACCATCGACGTAATGTCCAGCGAAAACACAATCTTGCCCGTCAGAAGGTCGGGCACCTGTCCGTTCACGATGGCCTGCGCAAGTCCGTCCACAATCGCGGATTTGCCCACGCCCGGTTCTCCTATCAGCACGGGATTGTTCTTTGTCCTGCGGCAGAGTATCTGTATAATGCGTTCGATTTCCTTGCCGCGTCCGATGACCGGGTCGAGCTTGCCGTCGCGCGCTTTCTGCGTAAGGTCGGTGCCGAACTGCGCAAGCTCCGCCGACAGTCCGCCCTCCGCGCGTCTTTCCGTCTGCGTTTCGGACACGTTTTCCGCGCCGTCGGGGCGGTAAGGCTGCCCCGCAGCCCCCGCGGGAGCGGCGGCCGCGCCGCCGTTTTCGCCGCCGCCGAACAGGCTTCCGAAAAAGCTGTCGATGAGGTCGCCGAGGTCCACCGCCTGCCGCGGCTGCTGCTGTTGCTCCGCTTCGCCGCGTATAATCTGCATAAGTTTGGACTGCATGAGGTCGATGTCGATGTTCCACCGCCTTTCCAGCACCTGCGCCGCAACGCTCGTACGGTCGTAAAGCAGCGCAAAAAGCAGATGTTCGGTGTTCGCCTGCTGCGCCCCCGTCTGGCGTGCCAGCGCCGTGGCATTGGTTATCGCGCGGTTGGCGCGCGTGGACATCGAAACTCTGCCCACCGCCTCACGCAACGAGAAAAGTTGCAGCACCGCGTCCGCGCTCACGCGGAAACTTTCGAGCACACGCTGGGCGTTGCACCCCGTCTGCGCCGCGAGTCCGTAAAGCAGATGTTCGGTGCAGATGAGTCCGCCCGTACGCGCCGCAAGCCCCGCAGCTTTGTCCAGCGCGCCGCTGAAATTATCGGAATAATTCATTTCTTCTCCTTTTGCAGAATGCGTCTGACGATTTCCGCGCGACGCACGTCGCGCTCGTCGGCCCCGCACCTGCCGATTGCCAAAGTCAGATTCGCCGCAGAACACAGAACAAGCAGTTTATCCAGCGTTTCGGTGTCTTTAAGCGGCAGTATGTTCATAATTACGCCGAGCTTCACATCCGATATGAGGTTCATCAGCTCCGCGGAAGCGAGCTTGTAAGCGTTGGTCAGAATGCCGTAACTGCGCAGCACTTTGTCGTAAAGCTCAGCCCCCTTTTCCTTGGCGAGTTTCTCTCTCGCAAGCCTTTCGTGCAGGCACATTTCGACAGTCGCACGCTCTATGATGTCGATTATCTCCCCCTCCGTGACCCCCAGCGTGCGGGTGTTGGACAGCTGATACATATCGCCCAGCGCCTCGCTGCCCTCTCCGTACACGCCGCGCACGGTAAGACCGTAATCCCGCACGAATTTCGTCAGCGCGCTCTCTATCGCGCCCGCAAGTTTGAGCGCGGGAAGAAAAAGCATCGTCGAGGCTCTCATCCCCGTGCCGAGGTTGGTCGGACAGGCGGTCAGAAAACCGAGTCTGTCATCGTATGCGACGGGAATTTCGGCAAGCAGGTTGTCGTCGTAACGGTTGAGCCTGCCGTATGCCGAACGGAGCGCGAACCCCTTTTCCACGCACTGTTCGCGTATGCGGTCCTCTTCGTTGAGCATAACGGAAATGCCTTCGCTCTTTTCCAGAATGACCGCACCCGATGTGTCGTTGCGGCGCAGCGCGGGCGAAATGAGATGACGTTCGACAAGCGCGGTCTTCTGCAAATCGTCAAGGTCGCACATACGCAGAAAAGTGAAATCGAACACCCCCTGCGCCGCCCGTTCCGCCGCGACTTCCAGCGCGACGAGCGCGCCCGTATCCGCAGGGCGTTTGCAGCCGGGGAAAGGCATTCCGCGGACGTTGCGCGCCAGGCGCACACGCGAGGATATGACGTTGAACCGCGTGATTTCGCGCACGGCGTTATCCTGCATTGCGTTCTCCTTTCGGACGTTTTCCGACGTGCACGCTCGCACCGCCCTGGGACGCTTCCGCCGCGCCGACCGCGGTCTTTTGCATATTGCGGTAACATTCGGGACACCCGAACATAAACGATGCCGCGAAGTCCGCCGTCGTCGTGCCGCATACGGGACATTCCTTGCCCTCGCGGGCTGCCAGACGGCTCATAACTTCGAAAGCGGAATGCCCCGACCGTCTGATGTCGGCGTAACACTCCTCGCAGAAATGAAACTCGACCATACCGTTATTGACTACGGTACGGTCGGTGAGCACGCCCTCTCTTTTGCGGCAGAAATCGCAAAGCATACGCCCCTCAGTCGCCGAAACCGTTCGGGTGCGTGCTGTGCCACTTCCACGCGGACGCGACTATCTCGTCCAGAGAGTCGTACCGAGGTTTCCAGCCGAGTTCGCGTTTTATTTTTTCGCTCGACGCGACAAGTGTCGCGGGGTCGCCGGGACGTCTGCCCTCGACCTTTGCGGGGATGGCTTCGCCCGTGACGCGGCGCGCGGTTTCGATGACCTCTTTCACGGAAAAACCGTTGCCGTTGCCGAGGTTGTAATAGGTGGATTTCCCGCCGTTTTCAAGATAATCCAGCGCGCGGATGTGCGCATCCGCAAGGTCCGTGATGTGGATATAGTCGCGGATGCAGGTGCCGTCGCGGGTGGGATAGTCCTCCCCGAATATACCGATGTGACTGCGCTGCCCCAGCGCGGTCTGCAAGATGATGGGGATGAGATGCGACTCTGGCTTGTGCGCCTCGCCGATTTCGCCGCTGCGGTGAGCGCCCGCCGCGTTGAAATAGCGCAGAGCGACGTATTTCATTCCGTACGCCTTGTCGTAGTCGCTCATAAACTGCTCCATCATAAGTTTGGTCTGCCCGTAAACGCTGGTAGGACGCTGGGGGCTGTCCTCCGTGATGAGCCCGTCGCCCGTGTCGCCGTAAGTCGCCGCGGACGAGGAAAAGACGAGATATTTCACCCCCGATTCGAGCATTGCGTCGAGCAGGGAAAGAGTGCCCGCCACATTGTTGCGGTAATACTTCGCGGGGTCGGCCATACTCTCGCCCACGAGGGAGAACGCCGCGAAATGCACCACCGCGTCCACCTTGTATTCCGCAAAAGTCCTGCAAAGCAGTTCCTTGTCGAAGATGTCGCCTTTCACGAAAGGTGCGTCGCCGACGGATTGTCTGTGCCCCGTAACGAGGCTGTCGTACACCACGACGTCCGCGCCGCGCTCTCTCAATTCCCTCACGGTATGCGAGCCGATATAGCCCGCGCCGCCCGTAACAAGTATCATAAAAACCTCCTGCGCCGCGCATTTCGCGCGCGCGATAAGCTGTCTTAATTCGGCTATATTATATCCCCGCCCATATTGTTTTGCAACAGGATTTTGTGTATAATACGCGTATGGAGAAGGTCATCCTGCACTGCGACCTGAACAACTTCTACGCTTCGGTGGAACAGAAGATGCATCCCGAATACGACGGGATGCCTCTCGCCGTATGCGGCAATCCGGAAGTGAGACACGGCATAGTCCTTGCAAAAAATATGCTCGCGAAAGCCGCAGGCGTCGCCACGGGCGAAGCGATATGGATTTCACGCAAAAAATGTCCGGGCATCATCTTCGTCCCGCCTCATTACGACGAATACGTCCGTTACAGCAAGGAAGTCTTCGGCATATACACCGAGTTTACGGACCGAGTGGAGAGTTTCGGGCTGGACGAGTGCTGGCTGGACGTGACGGGTTCTCTGCGGCTGTTCGGATGCGGAGGAAAGGAGCTTGCGGACAGAATACGCGAAACGGTGAAGGCGCGTACGGGGCTGACGATTTCCGTCGGGGTTTCTTTCACGAAAGTGCTCGCAAAACTCGGCAGCGACCTCAAAAAACCCGACGCCACCGTCGTGCTCGACCGCGAACACTATATGGAGAAAATAGGCTCTCTCCCGCCCTCCGACCTGATTATGATAGGCGGCTCTACGGCAAAGAAACTCGAAATGCTGGGCATACGCACCATACGCGCGCTGGCAGCCGCAGACCGCGGGATGCTGCGCGACCGTTTCGGCATAATCGCGGACAAAATTTCGGACGCGGCAAGAGGGGTCGAAAACGAAGAAGTCAGACTTTATTATGACAAACGCGCACCTAAAAGTGTCAGTCACGGCACTACCACCCCGCGTGATATGACGAACGAAGAGGACTTTTCCATAGTTGTGTACGCGCTTGCGGAACTTGTCGCAATGAGACTGCGCCGCTACGGAATGTCCGCGGAAGGAGTGGGGCTTTCCGTCCGCGAGGCGGAAACTCTGCGCCACAAATCCGCCCAATGCACCCTCCCCTCCGCCACGTCGAACGCTTCCGACATCGCGAAGAGCGCGCTCGCGCTGTTGCCCAAAATCCACGCTTTCCCCGCGCCGCTCCGCGCAGTCACGGTGGCGGCGACAAGACTGACGGACGGCAGCGTCACACAGCTCTCCTTCTTCGACGCCGAAAAGGACGAGCGGGAGGACAGACTGGACAAAAGCATAGACAGCATAAGGACGAAGTACGGATATAAATCCGTGGGGCGCGGACTTATGCTCAAAAACGACCTTGCCACAAATTTGCACGAGGAAGACGACTTCCTCCCGTTCAAAAGATAGAGGTAAAAATGAAAATCGCAATCGCAACCAACAACCGCAACAAACTCAAAGAGATACGCGCCGTACTCGGCGGCTTTTTCGACGAAATGCTCTCCTTGGGCGACCTCGGCATCGACGTGGAAATCGAGGAAACGGGCACCACCCTCACGGAAAACGCGCTGATAAAGGCGCGCACCATACGCGATATGACGGGGCTTGCCTCGCTTGCCGACGACAGCGGGCTGATGTGTGACGCACTCGGCGGCGCTCCCGGAGTATACTCGGCGCGCTACGCGGGAGAGGAACACGACGACGCGAAGAACAATGCCCTGCTGCTCAAAAACATCGCGGGCAAGGACAGGACGGCGCATTTCTGTTCCGTGATAGCGCTGTGCCTTCCCGACGGCAGAGAGTACACGGCGGAAGGACGCGTGGACGGCGTGATAACGGAGGAAGCGCGCGGCAACGGCGGCTTCGGCTATGACCCGCTCTTCTTCTCTCCCGAACTCGGAAAGACGTTTGCCGAAGCCTCCGCGGAGGAAAAGAATTCGGTCAGCCACCGCGGAAGAGCCCTCAGGAATATGGAACTCGTCGTCGAGAAAGAACACCTCGACAAGTAACGAAAATCGCGCTTTATACAACATTTCCGCGGCATAAAACACCATTATTGAAGAATGACCACTGTATTTGTCTTTTCCGACATCCACGAAAAAACGCTTCCGCAGTATCTGCTCGACATCGCCGCGGAGAGTGATTACGTCTTTTTCCTCGGCGACGGCGCGGCAAGACTCGGCGAGCTTGTCCTGCACAAAAACTTTTACGGAGTGGCGGGCAACTGCGACAGTCTGCCCCTGCCGAAAGAAGTGACTTTGGATGTCGAAGGCGTGAAGATTCTTCTCACCCACGGACACGCATACGGCGTAAAGTCCGACCTCCTCTCCCTCTCTCTGCGCGCGGAAGAACTCGGCTGCCGTCTGGCGTGTTACGGGCACACCCACGCCGCGGAAATCACGGAACAAGGCAGTGTGACGTTCGTCAATCCCGGCGCGCTTTCCCATCCCTTTTACGGGCAGCCGACCTACGCCTACATCGTCATAGAAAAAGGCAGAATATTCCCGAAAATCGTCCCCGTGGTCTGACACGCGGCAACAAGAGTGCGCCGTATCGGTACGCCGTCCTTGCGGGCGGCGTTTTTCGTATGATTTCCGCGGTTGACGGTGCGAAGCGGTTTCCGCCGTCGTTCGGATTGAGCCCCGTCCGACGCAACGGAAAGCGGAACCCCGCTCCGAGAAGGAGCGGGGTTACGGACAAGGAGTATTGCCTTACTGCGGAGCGATTAACCCATCACATAGGAGAAAGATGCCGCAGTGTTGGCGCAGGTTATGATGGTGAACAGCATAGTATTGATGAACGCACCGAGCCACATATTGCCCGTTTTTGCCGTCATACGGCGGGATATGAGCGTCGCAACGGCGAGGATGGGAATCATCGGGATGAGAACGATGTATCCGAGCGCCATATCGGACTGCCACATCACGCCCGTCGACCTGAACTCGCCGTACTGTATCGCAACGACGAGGATGACGCCGAACACGTTGAAGAAGATGTTGATGAGGGTGCTTGCCCATTCGGGAAGATTCTTCGCGCGGTAGGTTTCGTTGAATATCGCGCTGACGGTGAAGAAGATGCCGAAGAACACGGCGTAACGCACCATCGTGGGCAGCATGTCGCCGACGTTGAACACCTTGACGGCAAGCGTCCAGATGCGGAAGTCGACCGTCCACGCGGACCAGTTGATGAAAGTGACGAGGTAAAGGAAGAAGACCACTATGCCCGCAAGCAGGAAAGTTTTGAGCAGGCTTCCGAGTCCGCCCCGTATCTTTGCCGCCGCGAACGGGTTCTCGATGTACTGCCCTGCCGCTTCCTTGTATCTGACCCGATAGAACACGGTGTTCGCAAGCCACATAAACAGGATGACTGCAAGCGAGAAGAGAGCGACGACCACCGCCCATATAGCAACCCAGTTGGTGGTGTCCTGCGGATAGAGCTGCGTGTTGGGGAACACATAGTCGCCGTATTCCGTGCAGACATCGTGTATGATGAAGCCGCTGAACAGCATTATGCCGATTGCCCCCAGCCAGTAAGTGAGGTTTTTCCAAATGCCTTTGAGGGGCTTGGGTTCGTCAAGCGCCGCCGCGCAAACCGTCGCGGAAGCGGCATTGCTCCCCGTTGCCGCAGGCACGCCTGCGCCGTATGCTCCGCCCGACGCGTCCGCCGACATTTCGGGTGCGGAAGCGGGTTCCGCCTGAACGGGACCTTCGGGAAGCAGTTCCACCGTCTTTTTCTTCGCAAGGGAACGGAAGAAAGGTACGGTGAGCAACAGGCTGACCAGCGGGAATATCGTCGCGAAAAGCGCAATCATACCGATGAAGGAGAACATCTCTTTCACCCACCACGTCTGATTGTCTTCGGAAATGAAATCGCTGCCCGAGGGAGTTCCGAACGCGGTATAGAAGAAGTCTATGACCGCCGCGGCACCGTCAACCGAATAGTGAACCTGCGGATGCACGCCCGGCACTTCGTATATGACGCGGAACGCGCTGTCCGCCGCCTGGCCGTCCGCAATATCGGTGAGTACGCCGTTGATATAGATGCCGCCGTTGACGACGTCGCCTTCCTGCCCCGCTATGCCTACATAACCTTTTGCGGTTTCGGTGGACAGCCACTCGCGGGAAATCGTGCCGCCGTTTTCGTTGGTCGAATAGAAGAATTCGTCGTCTTTGGATTTGAGGAAACCGACCGAAACGTCGCTGCCCGCCCCCATAAATGTGCTCCACGACTGGATGAGCCCCGCGGACACTATACCGACGGACGCATCCTGCATGAGAACCATTGCTGTGGTCATGCCGCCCATCGAGTGGCCGGAGATGCCTATTCTGTCTTTATCGACGTAATCGAGGTTGTAAATATACTTTGCGCTGTCATAAAGTCCGTTTGTGGCCATCATCGCGCTCGTATCGCCGGTATTTTCATAGTTGCCGTGACCTTCGCGGTCGACTATGAGCACCACGAAACCGCGGCGGGCAAGCTCGATGGCGTTTTGGAGCTGCATCTCACGGTTGTTGAGATAGCCGTGCGTGAATACGACGCCGGGCGCGGGGTTGTCGGCGGTTGCGCTGTCGGGCTTGAACAAAATGCCGCTCACGACTTTGCCGTCCACATCCTCTTCTTGCATTACCGTTTCACCGGTTTCCGAATCCGTTGTCGCCACTTGAATGGTACCCTCGTTCTCGGCATCTCTGAGATCGGTGACTTCCACCGTCCAGCCGTCCGTCTGTATGCCCGACGCTATGAAGCTGCTCAGGAAAATCACTATCAGACAGACCGCCAGGAAAATGACCCATTTTTTGTTTTTGGACAAATAGCCCAGAATACTGTCTTTCAGATAACTCATAATTTCTCCTTTTTCGATGTTGATGACTTTGCGGACGGCGACGGATAAAATCACCTCCTGTATGCGCTCCGTCAAAACGCCTGTACGACTTGCACAAATTGCCCGCGACCGACAGGATAAACGGCATACGCCTGTATTCTGTCGATTTAAACCTGTTTTAATCATAAATGTATAGGCTTAGGATGACAATTGACAAATCTTGCAGATTATTGTACATTTTGCTTGTAATTTTTTTGCATACAAAACAGTCAGGCAAGATTTGTACTGTCAAGCGAATCGGGGAAGAGAAAATGAAAAAACAGACAGGAGAGAACACGGTATCGGACAGGCTTAAACACGCTTTGACGTCGCTTTCGAAAGCAAGCGGGCTTAATCTTTGTATGCTCGACCTTATGGGCAACATTCTGATTTATCCCACCAACGACTGCGCGCTTTGCAAATTCGTACGCTCCGACGACAAGGGGCGCGCTTTGTGCATACGCTTTGCGGCGCACGCGGTGCTTGACGCGGCGCACAACAAAAAAACTTTCTTTTACAAGTGCCCTTTCGGGCTGATTGATTTCGCCGTGCCCGTTTTCGACGGCGGAGAGTTTGTCGGCGCGATATGCGGGGGACAGGTTCGCTCGGAAGACAGCACGCGGCACCTCGATTTCGTCTATCCGCCGATTTCGCCGCAGGACGCGGGCGGAAAGTATGCGACCGTCTCCGAGCTTTACTCTCTTATGCCCGAGATTCCCGCCGAAAAAATGCTGGAAACCGCAAGGCTCGTCGAACTGCTGACCGAACGTGTCGGCGACGAGGCGTTTCAGACAATGCGGGAGTTCGCGGACGACGGCGACGCTTTCGCCCGGAACAAACTTCTACCCGCATTCGATTACATCCAACTCAATTTCACGCGGCAGATAAGCGCAAAACATATGGCGGAAATCTGTTTCGTAAGCGAAAATTATTTCTCGCGGCTTTTCGGAAAACTGACGGGCACCACCCTGCCCAAATTCGTGACCGGGCTTCGTATGGCAAAAGCCAAAGAACTGCTCCTTTCCCCAAACGCGAAAATCAACGCCGTGGCATACGAAGTGGATTATGACGACCCCGCTTATTTCATACGCCGTTTCAAACTGCTGACGGGAACGACGCCTGCCGCGTGGCAAAAAGAAAACGTCGGTTTTCCGCTGAAACCGCACTCCCCCGTCCGCACCGCCCGCGATTGACGCCGTCGGCTTTCTTACGCGCATACGGGCAAGAATCCCGCGACATTTTCAAAACATAAATTCCGCCTTTCGGCACCCGAAGACGAGCGGAAAGACCGTGCGCAATGTTATGTAACGTGCGATTTGTGATTTGCAGTTAATAAAAAAAGAAAAGGAGCACGCCATTGCGCACGGTCTTTCCGCTCACGCTCCCCGCCGCGAATCTTCTCGGTGACGGGCACGCTTTCGGGTTTTCGCGTCTCTGAAAATTTGCGATTTGCGGCTTTTAGGTTTTATACATTAACTGTATATTGTGTAATATCATCATACACAATGCGTATAATTTTGTCAATATGATGTTGAAAGCATCCGTCGGAAATCGCTTGAAAGAATGCCGTCTGAGCCGTAATATGACTCAAATGCAAGTGGCGGCATATTTGGGCGTGGCGCAGCCCGTCTATCAGCGTTACGAAAAGGGAGTGTACGAATGCACATACGAACAAATAGTGAAACTGTGCGACCTTTTCGACATTTCCGCCGATTTTCTCCTCTGCCGCACCGAAATCTGACTTCCGAAGCTCAATCGGCAATCGGCGCAAAGCACATATCGCGCGACAAGATAGTTCAAAACCGTTGACATCCATTTGCCCGTGTGATAAGATTTTTGAGCATCGTTTGAGATGCCGTGTGGTGACTGTCGGACTCATGCGGGTGTAGTTCAATGGTAGAATACCAGCCTTCCAAGCTGGCTACGTGGGTTCGATTCCCATCACCCGCTCCAAAAATGAGCCTGTAGCTCAGCAGGATAGAGCAACGGCCTTCTAAGCCGTGTGTCGGGAGTTCGAATCTCTTCAGGCTCGCCACAATGGTGGGTATAGCGCAGTTGGTTAGCGCGTCAGGTTGTGGCCCTGAAGGCCGTGGGTTCGAATCCCACTACTCACCCCACATCGAAAATCTCGGCGGCTGCCGAGCCGTAGGGGTATCGCCAAGCGGTAAGGCACCAGATTTTGATTCTGGCATTCGTTGGTTCGAATCCAGCTACCCCTGCCAGACAAGACTCACTAGCTCAGCCGGTAGAGCACCGCACTTTTAATGCGATGGTCCGGGGTTCGAATCCCCGGTGGGTCACCAGCAAAAGGACAGCAGAAGCTGTCCTTTTTGCTTACCCGTCGGGGATGAGAACCCCACAGGGGTTCGGCGGCTGCCACGCAGACGCCTGCGGAAACAAACCGCCCTGCACTCACGCCAAACCATTCCCCGCTCCCCGGCTTGATTGTGCCCTGCACCTAACCGCATATACACGGTGGGTCACGAACGACAGATTGATTTTCCCGCTGTCAAGACTGTCGTCCAAAGTCTGCCCGTCCGTGAACGGACGAACCCACCTTCGCACTTCTGCCCATTGGTTGTTTTCGTTTGCTTCGATTTTGTAGCTGAACATACTCTTGCCCTCGCATTTATTGTTGTGTATAATAAAAACACCTCGGGAGGTGCTTTTATGAATAAACTTTTTGCCGTCTTACAACGTAACAGTCAAATAATAAGTATTCTACTTTTCACCGTTTCGTTTTGTTTGTTCTTTATCCCGTTTACTGCGCCATTATATCAACGTCCATTGCCACTTGAAAACAGCGCATACGAAATTATGCGTTCACTCGTCTGTTATCCAGAATTTACATCTCTATCAATGTTTGCGATTATGTTCGTTTATACTGCGCTCTGGTTAAGTTTAATCTTCTCAATTTTTTTCTCTAAAAGATATCCTTTTATATTTTTATGGAGCGGTCTTCCGTTTTCAGTTGTATTTTTTGGCACAATCTATATGGTGACGCTCTTTGGCAATCCGAATGCAGCGGTTTTCATAATGGCAGTCGTATATGCCTTTTACCTGTTAAGTTTATGTACAGCTATTTGGTATGCGGTAAAACACGGACTATTTCATAATCTGAAATTACGCATTCACCCTCCCCGCGAGCACAAGCCCACCAAGTCCGAGCGCATAGCGGAGTTGGAACGGCAGGTCGCGGAGCTGACAAAGGAAAAGGACGCCGAATAGCGTCCTTTCTTGTCCCTATACCATACCAAAACTCATTATGAGATTTGAACTAGAACTGAAACCTCAATCCATCTCTTTGAAATCTTCTACGCTGATGATTGGCAAAAGAACCGTATTTACCAAGCATGTAGCAGTCAACGATGATACCAATGCCCGCAAATGAGGGAATAGCATTTGAGTTCCCTGAGTATTCAAAAAGGCTATTGCCTCATTACCCTCTGCCTCGGTTATTTCAAAGTATCCATCAAGTTTACACTCCAACTCAAAAGGAAACGGCTGAGTTTCTGTAGAATGCAATGCAGCTTCTAGACGCAGGATATAATGAACTTCATCGCCGACACTGATTCTTCGGGTGAGTTTAGGCGCAAGAGTAAATTCTGTTGCCTGCAAGTTGTTATCCTTGAAATTTGCTTCAACGACCTTAATTCCTCTTAATCCTACTTTTGCCATTACGCCACCTGCTGCTGATATACATAGAACTGATTCGTTCCTTTTGTTGTGTATTTATCCATCGTTGTATACCTTTGCTCGGAGCATGTTATATGGCTTTGCTCGTCAACTAAAACAAGCTCCATTCCTAGTGCATCAACCACTTTCAAAAGAGTATCCAGTCTCGGTAATGCATCGAGATTCTCAAACCTAGCAACTGCTGATTGCGTTAAGCCCGCCCGCTCAGCCAACTCCTTTTGAGTAAGTTTTTGATTATATCGCTCAGTTATAAGTTGTGCAATTATGTCACCAGCCTTCTTCGCAATTTTTATTTGTCCGCTCTCATCTTCTCCTATCAATTCAGCCCAGATTTCGTCCATTGTTTTCATAGTCCATACCTCCGTTGATAGTCTTTCATTTCCGATTTTGCCCTTTCTATTTCCGTTTGTGGCGTTTTATTAGTCTTTTTTATGAATCCATGCAACAGTACTATCTTATTCCCAATCACATAAAAAAAGAAAACCCTTATGTCGTCCACGCGCAATTCATAAAGTTTATCACCGATATACTTTGTGGCTTCTTTCCTTACTTCATTTAAGTGATTGCCATGCATTTTCAATAGTTCTTCATAGGCTGCATACTTTGTCATTATCTCTATCCCGTATTCTTTCAAATCGTTTAAAAAATCCTTCATAGGACATCTTCCCGATTCTTTAACATACGGAATTAGCTCAAACAAAGTATTCCCCTCCTTTTTAATTTTAGTCACAATTATAGCATAAATGCTATTTTCATCTTAGAATCTCATTCTCCAAATGTCAACTGTTTTTCCCCTCATCATATCAACTGATTTCAAGTAAAAATCAATTTTTAATGTCATATTTCGTATCATAATTCATGTATTTAGCATTCATCCCATATCACAAGTGATTGACTTTCCGCGCGTTTTGCATATAATAGGTAATGTAAGAGCACCGCTTATTTTCCGGCAAGTACAGTTCGGCTGACCCCGGACACACTCTGTAAGAGAGTGGGCGGTGCTTTTTCATTGCTTCAACGGTCGGTTGGTGATGGCATAAAGGTGTAGCTTTTTATCATACGAATGAATGCCGACATTTAATATGATTTCAGACAGCTCTCCCTTGTATCTTATAGGGGCTGTATAGTATCGGAATGCGGTAAATTTATTATGACTTACCGCTTTTTCCATTAAAAAGCGTGCTTTTTTTATAATCGCTTCCAACTCTGCAATTTCAGCGGTTCTTTTATTATCTGCCTTATGCGCCAATTCCTTTGCGTCAGACTTATCAATCACCGCCTTTTTGCCGTAGCTTAGCTCCAATTCTCTGCCGCCGAAGTTTTCTATCAAGTAGCGGCGTATTGTGTCATACTTGTTGCGGTCGCTGCTTGCTATAAGCCGTGCAAGTTCGGAGTTCTCGTCCAGCTCCACAACTTCGGGCTTGCCATCCTTGTCGTTCCGCTTCTCTTTGTTTGAGCTATCGTCGGAACTCTCTGCTTTACTTTCTTCGCCTTTCTTTTTCCACGCCTCATAAAGGGCGAACAGCTCGTTGATGTTTGCGCTGCCGTCCGACTTCTGCGGCACTTTGATACCCTGTTCTTTCGCCCACCCGAAAAGAAATCCTACGTTCATAAACCGCCCCTATTCCTCCGCCGACACGTCAAGCCTGTTTACAGATTCTGCCGCAAAATACGTTTCGTGTATATCGAAAATCACGACTTATATCGCACGTTTCGTGTATTAGTTGGGCTGAGCAAGACAGCAAAAACGCCTTTGCGTGTTTTATGAGGAGCCGTTGGGCAAGAGCAAAACGCAAATATCCGTCCTATTCGCCCTGCCGGCACACATCATATTGTGCGGTTTGTCTTTCGGAGTTTTTGCCCCGCAAAAAGGAGATACACTTTTCGTGTGTTTATATTGCTGCGCAGACAGAGTACTTTGCGGAAGTCGCAGTCGCAGACGCGCGCCCAAAGCAGCTGACGCCGAAGCCGATGCCGAATTTGACATTTTGGGTTTGTGACACTATACTGTTTATATTGTTTCACTGCGTGAAAGGCAGTCGAAAGGCGAGGTCATATGGTGTACGAACAGCAGACATTTTTCGAAAGCGATGCCAGCCTGCCGCTGGCGGCACGTTTGCGCCCTCAGACGCTGGAAGAATACTGCGGACAGCAGCATTTGCTCGGCAAGGGCAAGGTGCTTCGCCGTCTTATCGAAAGCGACAACATCGGTTCTATGATTTTCTGGGGTCCTCCGGGAGTCGGCAAGACCACTCTCGCCCGCATCATCGCAAGGCGCACAAAGGCGAATTTCATAGATTTTTCCGCCGTCACCAGCGGCATAAAGGAAATCAAGCAAGTTATGGAACAGGCGGAACACAACCGCCGTTTCGGCGAACGCACAATTTTGTTCGTCGACGAAATACACCGCTTCAACAAGGCGCAGCAGGACGCTTTTCTTCCTTTTGTGGAAAAAGGCAGCATTATCCTTATCGGCGCAACGACGGAAAATCCGTCCTTCGAGGTCAACGGCGCTTTGCTTTCGCGATGTAAAGTTTTCGTCCTGCAATCGCTGTCCACGGAAGACCTCTGCCGCCTGCTGCGGCGCGCCGTCGAAGACCCGCGCGGTTTCGGCAACCAGAAAGTGACAATATCCGACGAACTGATAGAGGCAATCGCCGTCTTTGCCAACGGCGACGCGCGCAACGCGCTGTCCACGCTGGAAATGGCGGTGCTCAACGGAAACGTTTCGGACGACGGGGCAATCGAGGTCACTCCCGAAACATTGGAACAATGCACGTCGAAAAAGTCCTTGCTGTACGACAAGAAAGGCGAGGAACATTACAACGTCATCTCCGCTTTGCATAAGTCTATGCGCAACTCCGACCCCGACGCCGCCGTATACTGGCTCGCCCGTATGCTTGAAGCGGGCGAAGACCCTCTGTACATCGCGCGGCGAGTGACTCGTTTCGCCAGCGAGGACGTCGGGCTTGCCGACCCGCGCGCATTGGAAATCGCGGTCGCGGCATATCAGGCGTGCCATTTTATCGGAATGCCCGAATGCAGCGTTCATCTGACGGAAGCGGTGATTTATATGTCGCTTGCGCCAAAATCCAACGCTATGGACGTGGCGTATATGCGGGCGAAATCCGACGCGCTCAACACCGTCGCAGAGCCTGTGCCGCTCGTCATCCGCAATGCACCGACACGGCTTATGAAAGACCTTGACTACGGCAAAGGTTACGTCTACGCGCACGACACCGAAGACAAACTTTCGTCTATGCAATGCCTTCCCGATTCGCTCAAAGACCGCGTCTATTACACCCCGACGGAGGAAGGTGTGGAAGGACGTTTCAAAGCCCGTCTGGAAGAAATCAAGCGCTGGAAAAAGAACCATCCCGAAAAATAGTCCGTCGCAAAATCTCTTTTTCAACCATCGGGCACCGTCACCGCGTAAATCTGCCTTTTGCGACACGACACCGCGCTCGCGCCGCGGCAAAGAAAAACACCGCCCGAAGCGGTGTTTTTGGTGCGCCCTCAGGGATTCGAACCCGGGACCCACTGATTAAGAGTCAGTTGCTCTACCAGCTGAGCTAAGGGCGCATATCGCGACGAGTACGCAATTTTGCGGTCATCGTCGCTAACTTTGTGCAAAGGCGAACCTTTGCGATTGGAGCGGGAGACGGGATTCGGACCCGCGACTTTCACCTTGGCAAGGTGACACT
>UQVO01000011.1 GCA_900544575.1 uncultured Eubacteriales bacterium
CCGCGGCGTTCAAGCGGCGGTTGCACCGCCTGTGAACGCTTGGCTGAGCGGCGCGCGGTACTCCTCCGTGTGTCATTCGGTGTGTTTTATCAAAATATCGCCGTTCAGCGAGATAAGTTCAGCTTTATGGGGCGATTTTACGGGGCATATAAAACCGCCGCAGTCGCTTGACTATTGGAAAAGTATAGTATATATTATATGAAAAAAATAAGACGGTTCGGAAACAGCGGCTTCGGATAAGCGGGGACGCTGTTTGCGCGGAATAAGCATAGAGGACGTTTCGGCGTCCGACGGAGGCGGTATGAAAAAGAACATCGAGAAGATTCTCGCTTCGGCGGGGCTTATCATCGCTCTCGTGCTCATCGTCATCCTGATTGTCACCGCATTCGGAGGCATTGAGCAGTCGGAGTTCGACAATCAGCTGGTCAAGGGGCTTATCATAACTCTCAGCGTGCTTTATCTCGTGCTGGCGATAAGTTCGCTGACGATGCTGTTCCTCGGCAGCGACGCGGTGCGTGAGATAACCCTGCGCAGCGAACAGGGCGGCAACTGCAAGGCGACGCTCGGCGTCATCCGCAAGCTGGTGAAAGAGACGTTCTACGGAATAGACGGAGTGAAAACGGGGAAGGTGTCCCTCATCGTCAACGAGTACGGCGTCAAGCTCAAAGTTTCCGTCCGCATCACCGACCGCGACGTGTTCGAGACGGAAACGTATCTGCGCACCTTGCTCGAAGAGGTTTTCAAGGGCGCCCTCGGCTTCCGTTTCCACGCGATAGAGTTCAAAATCGTGTCCTTGCAGGCGCGTTTCAAGCCCGATAAGGACAAAGTCGACGCCGCCGTTGCCGAAAAAGTGGCGGCACACACCGCAAATTACGCCGTAGTGCCCAATCTTGTCGAACATACCGCGGCAGAGGACACGGAAGACGGCGTCGCCGAGACGGCGGAAGAAATTCCCGCCGCGGAGGAGGGTGCGGCGGTTACGGAGAGCGCGGCGGCTGAAAGCACGGCTGCGGAGGAAACGACTGCCGCAGAGGAAAGCGCCGCGGAACCCGCAGAGAACGAGAGCGAGGCGGAAGCGTCCGACGACGCCCCCGAAGAGCTCAAAGAATATGATGAGGAAGAAAATATAACGGAGGAAGGGGCAGAGGCGGACGCCGATGCCGAAAACGAGCAATGAACGAAGTTTATCTTACCCGCGAAGGGCTGGAAGAGCTGAAACGCAGACACGAAGACCTTGTCGTCAACAGGCGCAAGGAAGTTGCGGAGAGGATTAAGATAGCGCGCGAATTCGGCGACCTCAGCGAAAACGCGGAGTACGACGCGGCAAAGGAAGAACAGAGTTTTGTCGAGTCCGAAATCAAGGACCTCGAAGAGAAAATTATGCACGCCGTCATCATAGACGACGGCGAGCTGAGCAAACACGAAGTTTCTCTCGGCAGCACGGTCAAGGTGCTGGACGTCGAGTTTGACGAGGAGGCGGAGTTCCGCATTGTCGGCACGACGGAAGCGGACGCGGCGGAAAACCGCATCAGCAACGAGTCGCCTCTCGGCAAGGCGCTGCTCGGCGGGAAGAAGGGCGACGTGGTCAAGGTCCCCACTCCCAACGGCGGCACGATTGAGTACAAGATAATAGAAATCAACTGAAAGAGAACCTATGAGCGAATTCATCCCCGAAAACACCCAACCCGTGCAGGACATAAGCGAAGTCCGCAAGGTCAGGCAGGCTAAACTCGCGGAACTGGTCGCGGCGGGCAAAGACCCCTTTGAAATCACGACCTACGACCGCACCGCAACCGCAGGCGCGATACGCGCCGATTACGACGCGTACGCGGACAAAGACGTGTCCGTGGCGGGCAGACTGATGTCCAAACGCGTTATGGGCAAGGCGAGTTTCGGCCATATCGCGGACAGCGACGGGGAGTTGCAGCTCTATTTCAGCCGCGACGATATGGGAGTCGAGGCGTATCAGGAATTCAAGAAGCTGGACGTCGGCGACATCATCGGCGTCAAGGGCAAGGTGTTCAGGACCAAGACGGGTGAAATCACCGTGCACGTCGCGGAGTACACCCTGCTTGTAAAGTCCCTGCTTCCCCTGCCCGAAAAGTATCACGGGCTCAAAGACCCGGAGCTTCGCTACCGTCAGCGCTACGTCGACCTCATCGCCAATCCCGGCGTGAAGGAGATTTTCATCAAGCGCAGCAAGATAGTGTCCGCCATCCGCGAATATCTGGACGGGGAGGGCTTCTACGAAGTGGAAACCCCCGTGCTCAACACGCTGGCGGGCGGCGCGAACGCGCGTCCTTTCATCACCCATCACAACACGCTCGACGTGAATATGTATCTGCGCATCGCCACCGAGCTTTATCTCAAACGCTGCATAGTCGGCGGCTTCGAGAAGGTGTACGAAGTGGGCAGGATTTTCCGCAACGAGGGGATGGACCCCAAGCATAATCCCGAATTCACCACCGTGGAAGTCTATCAGGCGTACACCGACTATAACGGGATGATGGAC
This sequence comes from uncultured Eubacteriales bacterium, assembly GCA_900544575.1. Lineage (GTDB taxonomy): Bacteria > Bacillota > Clostridia > Christensenellales > CAG-917 > Limadaptatus > Limadaptatus stercorigallinarum. Next base: position 2,513 of record UQVO01000011.1, read on the forward strand.
CTCACCGAAAACCTTATCCGCCACTGCGCGATGAAGGCGTGCGGCACTCTCGACATCACCTATCAGGGCGAGAAAATCTCTTTCGAAGGTCCGTGGGAAAGGCTCACGATGTCGGACGCGGTCAAGAGATATACGGGGCTGGATTTCGACAAGGAAGACCTTGCGGAGCTCATCAAAAAGGCAAACGGAATGGGGCTGGAACTTCCCGCGGACACGACTTGGGGCAACGCGCTCTATCAGGTGTTCGACAATTTCGTGGAAGAGAAGCTGACGGGTCCCGTGTTCGTCACGGACTATCCCGTGGAGGTCAGCCCTCTCGCCAAGAAGAAGAAATCCGACCCGAGGCTCACGGAGCGTTTCGAGCTGTTCATCGCTTGCAGGGAAATGGCAAACGCGTTCAGCGAACTGAACGACCCCCTCGACCAGCGCGAGCGTTTTGCGGCACAGATGGCGGCGAAGGCGAAGGGCGACGAGGAAGCGCAGCCCTACGACGAGGACTTCGTCAACGCGCTGGAATACGGTATGCCTCCCACGGGCGGTATGGGACTCGGCGTGGACCGTCTTGTTATGCTGCTCACGGACAGTTACACCATCCGCGAGGTGCTTTTGTTCCCGACAATGAAACCGCGCGCTTGACGGGCGCGGCGGGCCGCAAGGCAAAACGCTTGACACATCCCGCGGCGTCGGCATATAATGCACCTACGAAAGGGAGTAGTTTAGTGCCATTGTCAACATCCTGGAACGGCAAGTTCCTGGCAAGGCAGCCCGACGGGTTACAAGACTTTTGCGCAGGCAGAAGTCTTTTTTGATAACAAGGGCAAACAGACTTCTCAGAGCCGCGTACGGCTGAAAGCGCCGTTGCGGGACATAATAATATGACGGGCGTGTGCGCGCGTACGCACGCGTCCGAAAAGGGGAGCAACTGCCGCGGCAAGCCGCGGCGGCAAATAAAAGGAGAAAATATGGAAACCTTTCAGGACAAATCCGACGACGTGAAAGCGGATGTCGAAGCTGTCGCCGCGACGGAGACCTCCGCGGAAGCGGGCGGCACGTTCCACGACAAATCTGCCGAAGAAGTCCTGCGTTCTCTTTCGGCGACGGAAGAGGGGCTGACCACGGCAGAGGCGGACAAGCGCATCGCGCAGTACGGCAAGAACGCCTTGAAGGAAGCGAAGAAGAAGAGTTTGCTGCGCAAATTCCTCGAACAGTTCAAGGACGTTATGATTATCGTGCTTATCGTTGCCGCGATAGTGTCGGCGGTCATCGCCCTTGTTCAGCAGGAATACAGCGAGCTCATCGACGCCGGCGTCATTCTGCTCATCGTCATCATCAACGCGATAATCGGCGTTGTGCAGGAGAACAAGGCCGAAACGGCCATGGAAGCCCTCAAAAATATGAACAAATCCTTCTCGAAGGTGCTGCGCGACGGCGAATGGAAGCACCTTGCGAGCGAGGAAATCGTGCCGGGCGACGTAGTCAAACTCGAAGCGGGCGACATCGTGCCCGCAGATATGAGGCTGCTCACTTCCGCGTCCCTCAAAATAGAGGAAGCGGCGCTCACGGGCGAGTCCGTCCCCGCGGAAAAGGACGCCGAAAAGGCGGTCGCCGCGGACGCGCCTCTCGGAGACCGTGCGGATATGGCGTATTCCAGCGGCATCGTGTCTTACGGCAGGGGCACGGGCGTGGTCACGCATACGGGTATGAACACGGAAGTGGGCAAGATAGCCACTATGCTCACGGACGGTTCGCAGCAGACTTCGCCGCTGCAAAAACAGCTCGGCAAGACCGCGAAACTCCTCAGCATACTCGTGCTTGCGATAGCGGCAATCATATTCATCGTGCAGGCGGTGCGCGGCAACGACATTATGGACAGCTTTATGACCGCCGTCGCGATAGCGGTCGCGGCAATCCCCGAAGGTCTGCCCGCGGTCGTCACCATAGTGCTGGCTATCGGCGTGCAGCGTATGTCCAAGCGCAACGCCATCGTCAAAAACCTGCCTTCCGTCGAAACGCTCGGCTGCTGCGAAGTCATCTGTTCCGACAAAACAGGCACTTTAACCCTCAATCAGATGACCGTAAAGGGCTATTATTTGCCCGATTGCGGTTTCAAAGCGGTGGACGAAGAGAGGGCGTCTGCGGGCGGCGATTTCGATGTGTTCGTGCGCGCTATGGCGCTCTGCAACGACACGGAAAAGACTTCCGAGGGGCTCACCGGCGACCCGACCGAAACCGCGCTCGTCGCGTACGCGGAAGACTGCGGCTACGACTTCCACGCTCTCAGAGAGGATTACGTCCGCGTGGACGAAGTGCCCTTTGACAGCGTGCGCAAACTTATGACCACCGTCAACGAGCACGGCGGCGAGAAGGAGGCGTACGTCAAGGGCGCGCCCGATATGCTGCTGCCGCTTTGCACCCGCATAATGGACGGCGACACCGTGCGCGACATCACCGAAAAGGACGTCGCCGCAATCAAGAAAGCCAATTCCCAGATGGCGAAAAAGGCTCTGCGTGTGCTTGGCGTCGCGGTCAAGACGGACGGGCTCGACCACGGTCACCTCGAAAGCAATCTCGTTTTCGTCGGGTTGGTCGGAATGATAGACCCGCCCAGGGCGGAGGTCAAAGACGCGGTGCGCGTGTGCGTCGAGGCGGGTATGCGTCCCATTATGATTACGGGCGACCATATCGATACGGCGTCCGCCATTGCCTCCGAGATAGGCATTCTGCGCGAGGGCGACAAGGTCATTCTCGGCGCGGATTTGGACAGAATGTCCGACGAAGAGTTCAAGAACACCATAGAGCAGTACTCCGTGTTCGCGCGAGTCAGCCCCGAAAACAAGGTGCGCATAGTCACCACCTATCAGGGCAAGGGCAAGGTGGTCGCGATGACGGGCGACGGCGTCAACGACGCTCCGTCCATCAAGCGTGCGGACATCGGCATAGGTATGGGCATCACGGGCACGGACGTCAGCAAGGGCGCGGCGGACCTCGTGCTTGCGGACGACAACTTCGCCACCATCATAGGCGCGGTGGAAGAGGGGAGAAAGATTTTCTCCAACATAAAGAAAGCGATTCAGTTCCTGCTGTCCGCAAACATCGCGGAAGTGCTGTGCCTGTTCATCGCCACGGTCATTCTGGACATCCCCTTCCTCACGCCCATAATGATACTCTGGATTAACCTTGTGACGGACAGCTTCCCCGCGCTTTCCCTCGGTATGGAAGAGGCGGAACGCGACGTTATGAAGAAGCCGCCGCGCAAGTCTTCGTCCAGCCTCTTTGCGGGCAGGACGGGCGTGGATATCCTCGTGCAGGGCTTTATGCAGACCGCGCTGGTTATGACGGCATTCTGCATCGGCTGTTACGTCATCCCCGGCGGTATGGCGGAAAGACACGACGAAGCGATGACGATGGCGTTCGTCAGCCTTGCGCTCATCCAGCTCTTCCACGCATACTCTATGCGCTCGCAGGACAACAGCATCCTCAACAAGAAGCTGTTTGCCAACAAGTATATCAACCTGAGCTTCCTCATCGGCGTTGCGCTCACCGTGCTCGTCGTTGTCGTGCCTCCCTTCCGCACCGTGTTCGAAACCGCGATGCTCAACGGAATGGAGTGGGGCGTGTCGATAGCGGTCGCGTTTGCGATAATTCCGCTGGTCGAGATTTACAAACTCGTCGTGCGCCTCATCCGCAAACACAACGAGAAGAAAGCCGCGGCGGCGGTCGCCGCAGAGTAAGGCTCCTTACGGCAGTCGGAACGGCGGAGGGCACACCTCCGCCGTTTGTTTTAAGAAGGCTATTCCGCAGTCGGTCGGAAAGCCTTCCGCGCGGTGCGCCCGCTCTGTTGCGGTCGGGCCCCGCGGCGGGATAAGCCCTTTTGCGGGCGGGCGCGCTTTCAAAGGATTGCCTTTTTCCCGTATGTATATTATAATTTAGTGACCGATTACCGAAGAGAGGACAATATGGCTGATTTCGATATCGAACTCGTCGGCAAAATAGGCTCGATGGCGCTCATCGACCGCGATTATCAGGATATGAACTACAACATCATAGCCAGACTTTCGCGCGAGCTGCGTCCCGGATATATATGGGTCACGTCGGGCGCGACCGAGATAGGGCGGCTGGACTACATCAAGCGTACGGGCAGGGAACTGCACGGCACGGACGAAGAAAACAAGACGGACTATTCCGCACAGGGGCAGTCCATCCTGATGCAGACTTACAGGCAGTTCATAGACAGCCGTTTCAGCGTAAGGCAGATACTCGTCGAGCACCAGCATTTCAACGACGAGGAGAAGCGTGCGCATCTTTACCAGATGCTCTGCCGCTGCCCGGGACAGAATGCCATCCCCATCATCAATTACAACGACCCCGTGAGTTACGAGGAGAACCGCAAGCACGAGATAGGCAGGATACTTGCCGAACGAGGGCGTGCGATAGAGTGCGTGGACAACGACGAAACGGCAAGCCAGATTGCCTGCCTCGTCAAGTGCAAGACGCTGCTCATTATGACGACGACGGAGGGCATTTACTCCGACCCGGACGACGAAAAGTCGCTGGTAAAACGCGTGAGCGGCAAGGACGTGTACGAGCTCATCGCCAACGTGGAGGAGCTGCAATCCCATTGCGCGGGAGCGTCGCGCAAAGGAGCGCACGGCGCGCGCGCGAAACTCGAATATATCAAGGAGCCGCTGAAAAACGGCACCACCGTCATCATAGGCAGCAGCCGCTACGGGATAGCGGAACTTCTGGACGGAAGCGTCCCCTGCACCCGCATAGGGCTGTGACGTGACAAAGCGCGGAAACCTTTTTCCGCGTCACGCCGCCAAAACCTTGCGACAAAAAGCCGTATAATGCAAAAACGCGCGTTTAACGCGCGTTTTTGCATTATAAAGTCGCCGTTTTACTTTTTAAGCACGGCTTTGAACTCCGCTTTCAGCTCTTCGCGTTCGGACTCGGAAAGGGAGGAGGCATACGCCTTTGCGCTCTTGCGGGCAAGGCGGAGCAGGTCGCCGTCGCTCATATCGGCGAGTACGGAAACGGGCACGGGTCTGGACGTGCGGGAAACGAGGTCCTGCAAGAGCAGGAGCGCTTTCATCTTGCGGACGTCTATGCCGAGGTTGTCTGCCGCCAGCGAAAGTTCCGCTTCGCTCAGTCCCGTCACGACGTCCGCGTGCGCGACCTTTTCTTCGTAAAGCGCGATGAATTCGGGCGTTATCTTGCCCAGCACGTATTCGGATATGCCGCAGGAAATCTGCGTGCCGTTCTCTTCGCCCGGCATAAAGCTTTCCGCACCCTTTTCGCGCGCCTTTCCGTCGCGGGGTTCGGGTCTGACGTCATCCGTGCCGTCAGAGGGCGGGACGGGCGCAGAATCGCCGTCGAAGTAGGGCAGGGGCATAGGACGGTGCCCGCCGTCTTTACCGGGCGTTCTGCCGAAGTCGGGTCTGCTTTCCCCGCGGCCTCCGTGTCCGCGGTGAGGACGACGGCTTTCGTGTTTTCCGCCGCCGGGTTTTCCGGTGACGGAGTCGGGGGAAGAGTCTTCCGGCGAAACCTGTTCGGTTTCGGGAGCGGAGTCGGGGAGTTCTTCCCTGATTGGCATTTCGGAGGCGCACACGGCGGTTTCGGCATACGTTTCGGGCGCCGTAACGGCGTCGGCGATGCCTCCCGCGGATGTTGCCGAGAGCGCAGCGAGTACGGTAAGAATTGCGGATTTAATCATTTCGGTCTCCTTGAAATTTATTTCGGACGCGCCCGCGTATGCGTGCGTTCCGTTCGGTTTATTTTGGGAAGGCGGAAAATTTTTATACGAAATCGTTAATTTATTAACTTTTTTTCGCGCCGCTATTGAAAACGGATTTTTTTGATGTTATACTTCAATCGTTAAGGAGGAATGCCTATGCAGAAAGAAAAACTCGACTTTTTGACCGCCAAGGCGCGCAAGCTCCGCGACGATGCGATTGAGATTATCGGTCACTTCGGCGTCGGACACATCGGAGGCACGATGTCCGTTATGGACGCGCTTACGGTCATTTATTACGACAAGGCAAACGTAGACCCCAAAAACCCCAAAAAGCAGGACCGCGACCGCGTGATTATGTCCAAAGGCCACGCGGGTCCCGCAATGTACGCCGTGCTGTGCGACCTCGGCTATTTCCCCAAGGAATGGATGAAGACGCTCAATCAGAACGGCACCAACCTGCCTTCCCACTGCGATATGAACAAGACCCCCGGCATAGATATGACGGCGGGTTCGCTGGGACAGGGGCTGTCCGCGGCGGTAGGAATGGCGCTTGCGGCGAAGATAGACCGCAATCCCGCGACGATTTACTGCTTCATCGGCGACGGCGAGAGTCAGGAAGGGCAGATTTGGGAAGCGAGTATGTTTGCGGGTTCACGCAAGCTCGACAACCTCATCGTGCTGCTGGACAGCAACAGGATGCAGCTTGACGGTCCCGTGGAAAGCATCAACGGTCTGGAACCCATCGTGGACAAGTGGAAAGCCTTCAATTTCTTCGTGCAGGATGTCGACGGACACGACCTTTCCGCCATATCCGACGCAATCGATGCGGCGAAGGCACAGCACGAGAAGCCCTCGATGATTGTTCTGCGCACCGTCAAAGGCAAGGGAGCGTCCTTCACGGAAGGCGTTGCCAACTGCCACAGTATGTCCGTGCCCGAAGAGGTGTGGAGAAAAGAAACGGGGAGGTACGAATAATGACCGACGAAAAAGAAATCAGGCAAGTAATGGCAGCCGGGCTCGTCGAAGCGGCGAAAAAGGATGACAGGATTGTCGTGCTCGACGCCGACCTTATGAGCTGTCACGCTACGAAGTGCTTCCTCGAAGCCTTCCCCGAAAGGTTCATCAACGTAGGCATCGCGGAAGCGAATATGATTGGCGTCGCCGCAGGTATGGCGGCGTTCGGGAAAATCCCGTTCGCGTTCAGTTTCGCCCCCTTTGCGACGAGAAGATGCTACGACCAGATTTTCATCTCCGTCGCGTACAGCAAACTCAACGTCAAGATAGTGGGGTCTGACCCCGGCGTCATGGCGGAAGCCAACGGCGGCACCCATATGCCTTTCGAGGATATGAGCCTTATGCGCGCCATCCCCAAGATGGTGTGCTTCGAGCCCACCGACGCCGCTATGCTCACCAAGGCACTGCCGCAGATTATCGAATATCCCGGCGCGGTCTACATCCGTATGTTCCGCAAGAAGACGGAAAAGATTTTCGACGACACTCTGGACTTCAAGCTCGGCAAGGCGGTCAAGGTGCGCGCGGGCAAGGACGTGACCCTCATCGCGTCGGGCATAATGGTGGACAGAGCTCTGAAAGCGGCGGACGAACTCGCGGCGGACGGCATTTCGGCGGCGGTCGTCAATATGCACACCTGGAAGCCCATTGACGCGGACGCGATTTGCGAAGCCGTGAAGGAAACGGGCGCGGTGGTCACCTGCGAGAACCACAGCACGTTCGGCGGCCTCGGCAGCGCGGTCGCGGAGGTGATGGGGCAGAAGTGTCCCGCACCTATGGAAATGATAGGCGTGGTCGACAGCTTCGGCGAGGTCGGCAAACAGGCTTATCTCAGCGAGAAGTTCCATCTCACCGTGGCGGATATCGTCGCCGCGGCAAAGAAAGCGGTCGCACGCAAGTGAGACGGCGCCGCGCTTCGGCGCGGACGGACAACGCAAAACGGAAAGGCGCGGACATCCGCGCCTTTTTGTGCGGAAATCCGCACGTCGGGCGGTGATTAAAATTATAAACAATTAAACTAATTTCGGTTTTGGTATTGACACCCGATTTTGGATAAAGTATTATAATTGGTAGGAAAATTCTATTATGAAGCGGCCTCGGAGGAGGGGAATCGACGGTTTTTCTGCTTCGCGCTGCGGTAAAGGAGGAATTATGGACAATGTCACAAGAGCAAAGATAAACCTGTTCGCAGTCCTGCGCAACATCGAGGATCTTTGCACTATGGATCCCGTTTCCGCGGATCTCATCAAAGACGTCGATCTCGGCGTGGAATTCAATGTGCCCGAAGTCGGCGCCGCCGTCCTGACGTTCAAGGGGGGCAAATGCAAGTTTACGAGAGGCAAAGGCAAGTCCGCCCTTAAACTCTATTTCACCTCTCCCGAGCATTTCAACAATCTGATTGCTCCTCCCGTCGACCCCAAGACAGGAAAACCCAAGATGGTCATCCCCATCTTCTACAACGTGTTCAAAGTCGGCTTCCTGCTCAACACCTTCACGAAGCTGGCCGACAGACTGAGCTATTATCTCCAACCCGCTCCCGACAAGAAAGAGGAGCTGCTCAAAGACCCCGCCTATTTCGAGGCGAACACCATACTGACGGCTTACACCGCGTTCTATGCGATGAGCGAAATCGCCAACAGCGACTTCGTCGGCAAAGCGATTGCGCGCCGTATGCCCGACGGCGTCATCGCCTGCTCGGTCGGCGGCACCGACCTTGCCGTGAACATTGCGGTCAAGAACCATAAATTCGTCACCAACAAAGGCAAAGTCAAAGAGCCGCGCGCCACGATGGTATTCGGCGATTTGCAGTTCGCGCACGACCTGCTCAACGGAAAGTCTTCCAGCTTCACCGGTATGGGCACGGGACAGTTCCAAATCAGCGGTTACGTCGAAATGCTCGAACAGATGGCGAAGCTGCTCACTCAGGTCAGCTACTATCTCGCCTAATCGGATAAGGAGGAATTGATTTTATGAAACTCAACTACGAACCCAAACAAATATATGACGTTTCCAAAGGACAGGAGCTCTTCAAAAAAGCGCTCAAATACGTCCCCGCGGGCATTTACGGTCACCTCGGTCCCTCCGAAGGCTGTATGATTCCCGTCAGCGCGTATCCTCTGTTTATGTCCCGCGCGCAGGGCACCTACATCTGGGACCTCAACGGCAACCGCTACATTGACTATATGTGCGCGTACGGCCCCAACTTCCTCGGCTACAACGACCCCGACGTCGACGCGGCGGCAATCGAACAGCTCAAAAAGGGCAACTGCACCACGCTCATTGCGGAGTCTATGGTCGAAATGGCGGAAGAGATGGTCAACACCATCAATATGGCGGACTGGGCGTTCTTCGGCAAGAACGGCGGCGATATGACCGCGTTCGCAGTCATGATTGCCCGTGCTTACACCAACCGTAAGAAGATAGTCCTCGTCAGCGGCTATTATCACGGCGTCGCTCCCTGGATGCAGAAGCTCGGCTATTCCGGCGTCACGGAAGAAGACCTCGCCAACAACCTCTACATCGATTGGAACGCTCCCGACCAGTTCGAGAAACTCATCAAGAAGTATCCCGGACAGATTGCGGGTCTCATCGCCACGCCTTACTATCATCCCACTTTCGTCGACAACCAGCTTCCCCCCGAGGGTTACTGGCAGAAGATGCGCAAGCTCTGCGACGACAACGGCATAGTCCTCATCTTCGACGACGTCCGCGCGGGCTTCCGTATCGACGAAAAGGGCAGCGACTATCACTACGGCATCGAAGCCGACCTGTCCTGCTTCTGCAAGGCAATCGCCAACGGCTACAATATGTCCTGCATCTGCGGCAAGGAAAAACTCAAAAACGCGACCGCGGACATCGCCTACACCGGCAGCTACTGGCTCTCCGCAGTTCCCTTTGCGGCAGGCGTCGCAACCCTCAGAAAGGCGAAGGCAACCCACGCCGTCGAAGAGAACGCCAAGAAGGGCAGAATCCTCACCGACGGGCTGAAAGAAGTGGCGAAGGACAATGGTTTCGACCTCCGCGTGACGGGCGAACCCGCAATGTTCTATCTGCGCCTCGGCAACGACTATCCCTCCACCATCCTGCATCAGGAATGGGTTGCGGAATGCGTCAAGCGCGGCGTGTTCTTCACCTCGCACCACAACCACTTCATCAACTCGGCTCTCTCTCAGGAAGATATGCAGTACACTTGGGAAGTCGCCGACGAAGCGTACAAGATTGTCAGGGCAAACCATCCCGACGCGAACTACATCAAGTAAGGACCGCAATCCCGCGCAGTCGCGCGGACGCGGCTTGTACCGACTCAAACTCAAAACAAAGGCTGTGCCGTTTCGGCACAGCCTTTGTGCGTTTCGGGAGCGCGGCTGCCGCGGGCGTCGGGGCGGAAGGCGCGGCAGAGGATTGAGGGAGATGGTCTGCGGGACATTGCGCGGCGCGTCAGGAGAGCACGACCGTGCCCGACGTGAAACTGTCTATTATGCCCGCCGCGGCGAAGCCCGCCCGTTCGAAGGCGGCGGACAGGTCTGCCTGAGATGCCACGGAGTATGCGTTCGAGGAGCAGTATTCCGCAAGCGCGCGGAGCATTGTGTCCTCGCCCGCAAGCGTGAGAAGAGTGTCGAAGAGCAGCAGCCCCTTGCAATATGTCACCGCGACGTATTCGCCGTTGGTGAGATAGGAAGACAGATGTCTGTTCATTGCGGGGTCGAACCCTATCTCCGACGGCATACGCTCGTATACGGCATAATAGGCGGCGGCAGAGGAAACCAGCTCGCCGTAGGAGGTTTTATCGCCCGTGCGGCGGAAATAATATGCCGTGCTGAATTCGGTGAGCCCCTCGTCCAGCCAGGGGGAATTGAGCTGGTCGGAGCCGACAAGCCCGAACCACCATTGATGTGCGGTTTCGTGCACGACGGTTCGCTCGTATTCCGTCCTGTCCGCGACGGACGGGTCAACGGTGACCAGCGTGCCGAATTCCATACCGCCCGCGCCCATAGGCGCCTGCACCACGGTGAAAGCGGAGTAGGGATATTCTCCGAACGCATCGGAAAACACGCGCAGCGCGTCGGCGGCAAGAGCCAGGGTGCCCTCTGCGTCATTGTCGGACAGACAGAAACAGTTCACTCTCACATCCCCCGACGGCAGAGCGGCGGAACCCGTGTGCACTTCGAAGTCCTCGGAGAGCACCAGCGCGAAATCCCGCACGTTTTCCGCCGTGATTTCCAGACGTTTCGTCCCGTCCGTTACGCTGCTTTCCGTCACTTCGCCCGATGACGCCGCCACAAACTCTTCGGGCACATCGGCGGTGACGTAAAACGAGGATATGTCGCTGAAAAACGGGTCGCCCGCGGCGGTGTACCCGTCGGTGCGCGGAGTTCCGTTTTCGTAATGGCACAGCACGGGGTAAAAGCCCGTGAAATTGACCGTCGACTCCGTCACTCCGAAACGCGCGTTGCACTCGGGCAGAGTGAGCGCCGCCGTGACGGACAGCGTCACGGTTTCGCCCGCTTCAGGCTCATACGGAATGCGGAGTATTGTATTGTCCGTGCCGCAGATTTCGTATTCCGACGTTTTTCTGTTCAATTCTACGCTTAAAATCTCGATTTTGCCGAAACTTTCGCCGTCATAGAAAAACTTGTCGCGGTCGGCGGCAAAGTACGGAGGGCTTGCCGCGCCCTCGGCAAAGGCGTTCGGATAAAGATGAAGCGAGATGTCCGTCAGCGTATCGTCCGTGTTGTTGGTGAAAAGGATTTCCTCTTTCAGTTGCGCGGTGACGCCGCCGTCGTAGGTGAGGTCGATGTCGTAGACGGGGACGGGCGAGGACGGCGAGGGCAGTTCCGCCTTGTCGCAGGCGACGAGCAGCAGCGCAAGGCACAGCGCCGCAAGCCCCGCGGCAACGAGAAAGAAAAAGCTCTTTTTACGCGCGGTCTTCATTTTCGCGCCTCACTTCGACGAAAGGGTGAGTTCCATCAGCTTTCCGTGTCTGCGCGCGGTTTCGACCAGGTCCACGGTGACGCGCATACCGCGGGAGGCGAGTTTTTCCCCGGAATAGGAGAACAGGTCGTCCGCAAGCGTTCTGCCCAGCAAAAAATTGTAGTCCGCAATCACCCTGTGCGGAGTGAAGCCGTCGTCGCCGAAAATGACTTCGGGTCTGCCCGCGGCGTCGCGGAGATAGACGTGGGTTTCGCTTTCTTCCTCGGCGGGACGCACGTCCAGCGCCGCAGGGGAGTCGGGACGGATGTCCGCCTGCATGGGGGAGAAAAAGACGGGGCGTCCGTCTTCTTCCGCCGCCGCGCCCGTCGGGGACTTCCCGTCCGCCGCATCCGCCGCTTTCTCCGCGTCCGGCGGGATGGCTTCGAAGTCGCCGAGTAGGGTCGCCTTGTAGTCGCTTTTCGCCTTCGGGAAGGGCACTTTCGGAGTGTTTCTTCTGCCGCTTGCGGAGTCTTTGAGCAGCCATACGTCGCCGAATGCACGGAAGGAAGAGGGCGAGTAAGACACGCCGTCCGCAACGATGGCACTCACCCTGCCTTTTGCAGAAAAAACGACGTCGCTCACCGCGCCCTTGAAACGTCCCGTCCCCGTATAGACCTTTTTGCCTATTGGGGATGAAACGAGCGGGGAAAGGTCCGCGTCGCCGCGGGAAGTGAGCGCAAGCGCGTCGTCCGTCATAAGCGCATCGGCAACCGACGCGACCGCGGAGAAGGGCAGAAGCGTTTTCCCTCCCGCGCACGCGACGTCAAAATATACAATATTTCTACAATTTCCGTCAAAATATACATCGGTCGTGCTGCCGATGAGAGAGCTGTCGGCTTTGCATACGACGTCGCGGTTCAGGGTTTCGGACAATTTCATCTCATACCACCTCCCGAACACTTTATGCCGCACTCCGCCGCCTTATGCGGAAAAGCGGGGCGTATGGCACGTTTTTGAACGAAAAAGCATATATTATAACCCGTTTTGCGCGCCGAATACGAAACGGTTATGACGTGAAAACAAGAGTTATTCACGAAGTTGTCCACAATTTCGGGCAAAAATGTGAATAACTCGGTGGACAAGGTCGTATTTTTATGCTTGCGTGAATATATTCAAAATTGAAACGATATGCAGAAAATCAGGGTGATTTCAATCCCGCGGAGGCGGATTTTCAAGGTGATTGCGTTGGCGCTGGCGGCGGTTCTGCCCGTGTTGTGCGTGCCTGCCGTCACCGTGCTTGCGGAGAACATCGGCGCCGTGACCGTCGTCATCGACGCGGGACACGGCGGAGCGGACGGCGGCGTGACGGGGGTGAATACGGGAGTCAAGGAAAGCGACCTCAATCTTGCCGTGTCGAAACTTGTCGGAGAGTATTTCGAAAGCGGCGGCTTCCGCGTGGTCTACACCCGCAGCAATAAGGGCGGGCTGTACCGCGAAACGGACGGCAACAAAAAACGTGCGGATATGCAGCGCAGGGCGGAGATAATCCGCGACGCGTCCCCCGCCGCCGTCATCAGCATACATATGAACACCTTTTCCGCCTCGTCGCGGCGCGGCGCGCAGGTGTTTTTCGACGCGTCGTCGGAGAGGGGAAGGGCATTTGCGGAGATAATGCAGGAGGAACTCAACCGCACGTTCAACGTCCCCGACGCGGGGAGGGAATTCGCGCCGCTCACGGCGGAGAAATACATTTTGCAGCAGTCCGCGGCGCCTGCCGTAATCGTGGAGTGCGGCTTTTTGTCCAATCCCGTCGACGAAGCGAATCTGCTCGACCCCGATTACAGGGCGGAATTCGCCTATTCCGTCTTCCGTGCGGCGGCGGCTTTCCTTTCGGACGGAGCGTGAACGCAATTTTGCATTTCGCGCAATCGCAGCGTTTATCCGCATTTCCCGCGCAATAAAAGCCGTATGCCGGCAAAACCGCTTTGGTTGTCCGCCGCGGAGTCTTCGCGTGTCCTTTGGCGGTGCGCTTTTCATACGGCGGCTAAGTGCGGGTTTTTGTTGATTTTGCTTCGCGCGTAAGTTATAATTTCCGAAGGTTATAATAACTCACGCGTATGCGCGGGCGGACATCCGATGGGAAAACACGACGGTCACAGAGAAAGAGTGCGCGAGAAAATCGCGGCGGCAGGGCTTGATACGTTTCAGGACCACGAAGTCCTGGAATATATTCTGTTTCATTGCATACCCAGGAAAAACACCAACGAAATAGGACACGAACTCATCGACAGGTTCGGGAGCTTTGCGGATGTTCTGAACTCCGACAAGGAGCGTCTGAAAGAAGTGCCGGGGATGACGGAGATTGCGGCACTGTTTCTGTCCGTGCTTCCCGACATAATGCGCCGATATCTGCTCAGTGCGGAGCGCAAGCGGACAAACCTTTCGGGCAGACGGAAGGTGCGCGATTACATTGCGAAAGAAATGTACGGTGCACCCGTCGAGATTGCGGGTGCGGCGGCGCTGGACGCGCAGGACGGGCTCATCAGGTTCAGAAAACTCGCGTCGGGCAAGGGCGACGGCGTGAACGTGTCCGTGCGGCAGGTGGTGGACTTTGCGCTGGGTACGAACGCGGTGTCCCTGGTGCTGGCGCACAATCATCCCGGCGGCAACGTCAATCCGTCGCAGGAAGACGTGGAGCTTACGCGCGAGCTGGCGTACGTTCTGGACAGCATAGGGGTCAGACTGCTGGACCACATCATATATGCGGGCACGGAGAGTTTTTCGTTTGCGGAAAGCGGACTGCTCGGCGACATTCTCGGAAACTGAAAGAGGTGAAAATGGAAAAGACGGTAAGGACGCGTTTCGCGCCCTCTCCCACGGGATTTATGCACATAGGCAATCTGCGCACGGGGCTTTACGCCTATCTGTTCGCGCGCCACAACGGCGGCAGGTTTATCCTGCGCATAGAGGATACGGACAGGGAAAGACAGGTCGAGGGAGCGGAAGAGATGGTCTACCGCACCCTGCGCGCGGCGGGTATGGATTACGACGAAGGGCCGGACCGCGACGGCGGCTGCGGACCTTATATCCAGAGCGAGCGCGCGGCGATATACCGCGAGTATGCCGAAAAGCTCGTTGAAGCGGGCGGAGCGTATTACTGTTTCTGCTCGAAGGAAAGGCTGGAAAGTCTGCACGGCGAGAACGGCACGCACACTTACGACCGTCATTGCCGCAATCTTACGCAGGAGGAAGTGCAGGCGCGGCTTGCGGCAGGGGAGCCTTACGTCATCAGGCAGAAGGTGCCCGACGGCGTTGTGTCCTCTTACGTCGACCTGGTTTTCGGCGAGATTTCCGTGTCCTCCGACGACATAGAGGACGGCATACTGCTCAAATCCGACGGGATGCCGACTTACAATTTCGCCAACGTCGTGGACGACCATCTTATGGGCATCACGCACGTCATACGCGGCACGGAGTATCTCAGCTCCACGCCGAAGTATAACCTCATTTACGACGCGTTCGGATGGGAAAGACCCGCGTATATGCATCTGCCGCCCATAATGAAGGACGCCACCCGCAAGCTGTCCAAGCGCTACGGCGACGCGAATTTCGAGGATTTCATCGCAAAGGGCTATCTGCCCGAAGCGGTGGTCAATTACGTTGCGCTGCTAGGCTGGTGTCCCAAGAACAACGCCGAAAAGATGACTATGGCGGAGATGACGGAATATTTCGACATCGACGGCATCTCGGTCAGCAGTTCCATATTCGACGAGGCGAAGATGCGCTGGCTGAACGGGGAATATCTCAAAGCGATGAGCGAGGAGGAATTCTATCGCGTGAGCGCGCCGTGGATTGCAAAGAGCAAGGCGGGCGGCAAGTTCGACGACCGCGAGATAGCGAAACTTATGCAGACGCGCGTGGACGTGCTGGGAGAGATACCCGAAAAGATAGATTTCCTTGACGAATTCGGCGCGTACGACCTCGGTATGTATGTCCACAAAAAGATGAAAGTGGACCTTGACGTGGCAAAACAGGCTGTTAAAGTATCGGTTGCCGCGCTTGAACCGCTTTCGGATTGGACGGAAGAGAGCATAAAGGCGGCGGTCGTCGCCGCGGCGGAAGCGGCGGGAATGAAGAGCGGACAGGTGATGTTCAGTATGCGCGTCGCGCTCACGGGACAGCCGTCCACTCCGGGCGGAGCTATCGAGATGGCCGTCGTGCTGGGCAAGGAAGAGAGCCTCAGACGACTGGCGTTTTCGGACGGACTGCTTGCCGCCGCAGAGTAAAAGCACATCGCCGCGCAGTGGGGCGCGGCAGGGGAAGTGAAATGAGCAGATTTTTGACAATACGCAATCTTTCGGTCATCGCGCTGGCGGTTCTGCTTGTACTGTGCGCGCTGATGCCTGCGGCTTTCTGCGGGACGGCTTATGCCGCGGAGTTTTCCGCGGATGCCGTGACGGCGACGACGTACGGCGATTATGACACCGACTCCCTGTGGTATTTCGCGGAAGACGAACTCAACGTTGCCGCGCTGCGCACCTTTGTGAGCACGAAAGTCATCCCCGTGCTGGAAGCCAATTCCTATGACGACCCCGTGGTCATCGCGGTCGTCGACACGGGACTGGACCTCACCAATTCCGTTTTCAGCGGGCTTTTGCTGACGGACGAAGACGGGCGCATAATGGGTTACAATTCCTATTACGACTCCAAAAACGACAGCTCGATGCTCGGCGACATAGACGACGAAACGGAGGACAAGCACGGCACCAAAGTCGCAAGCGTGATTGCGATGCTCATCCGCGAACTCGGGCTGGAAGACTACATCAGGATATATCCCGTGAAGGCGTCCTATCCGTCCGGCTCCTCAGACGGCGGCGTGAACAATTTCGACCGTACGACGGTGCGGCTCGCGATATCCAACGCCGCGGAAACGGGAGCGGACGTCATCAACCTTTCTCTGTGCTCGACGACGGATTCCGCATCGACGTGGGCGAACGACACGCAGCTGCAAAACGTGATAGCGTCCGCGGCGACGCAGGCGACGATTGTCGCGGCTGCGGGCAACAACAGCCGCGCGAGCACGTCCACGAAGTTTTATCCCGCGGCATACGACGGCATCATAGGCGTGATGGCGTCGGCGGAAGGCGGCACTTATCACACGACGACGAATTACGGCTCGGCATACGACGTTTTCGCCCCCGGCGAAAACATTCTCGTGTCCGGCGCCGACGCGTCTTACGAATTGACCAGCGGCACGAGTATGGCGGCGCCCATCGTGTCCTTTGCCGCCGCGCTCTTGAAGCTCACTCTGACGGCGGAAGAGCTGGCGGGCGGCGAAGCCGTGCCCCGCAACACCGTCGTGACAAGGCTCATCACCCATTTTTTCGAGGACGACGCGTCCGTCACGGTGAGCGGCGACGAATACAAAAAACTCGACATCCTGAAACTCGTGTCCAAGGATATCCTCAATATGGATGACGCGTGGCTTCCCGTCACGGGCATCAGCGTGTCTGCCACGAGAGGCGGAAGCGCGGTCACGTCGGGCGGGAGTATGACGGTGCAGACGATACGCGAAACGGGCAGCGGCAGGTCATATCTCGATTTCACCGCTTCGCTCACCCCCGTGGGCGACACCGACCCCGCTCTCGAAGACACCATAGTGTGGGAGCTTGTCGAATACACCGAGGACAGTTCGGGCGAGGAGAGCGAGGCGAACGTCACGCAGATAGGAAGCGGCGCGTCGTGCGGCTATCTGTTCTCGCGTGCGGGCGATTTCGGAGTGCGCGCAAGCATCACCACGTCGAGTGACACTTACACCGCGGAGTTCCGCGTCACGGTCGCGCAGGCGGCGTGGAACGGCGCGAACGCATTCATCGTCACTTCCGATTACATTTCCTCCGACGCATACGTCAACGGGACGGGCGGAAGCATTGAAAACGGAGTTACGCTCTACGGCACGGGCAATTCCGTGACGCTCACGGTGACCACAATAGAAGACGTTGCGTACGAGGCAATCAACTGGTACGTCAACGGAGAAATCGCGTGGACGGGCGCGACGTTCACGTTCGAGCCGTCGGGCGTCCCCGGCAAAGATTACACCGTCACGGCGCAGGTCATTCTTTCCGACACTGATAAACCGTTTGTGCGCGGAGCGTTCACCGTTCACCACAAATCCTGGGCTGCGCATCCGCTCTTTGCGATACTCTGGACTGCGCTCGGAGTCGGCGTCTGTGCGGGCGCGGCGGTGCTGATAGTCCGCGCGAAAAAGAAAAAAGCCGCTGCCGCGGCGGCGGAAGCGGAGAAAGATATTCTTCTTCCCGCCGAAGAGGAGAAAAAGTCCCCGATACGCAAAAAATGACGAAACCGCTGCATTAACGGACGATACGAAACAATAAAACCGCCGTACGGCGGTTTTATTTTTCCGTGAGTTATGCGCGTAGTCCGTCGCCGAGCGTTGCGCGGCGGACGTGCAGGGTGAAAACAAACACCAACGGGTAAGCGGTCTGCGCGCGGAAAGAAGCGGTCTAATCCTACGTAAGTTGTGCGTGATGTGAAGTAAAAGTAAACACCAACGGTGTCAGGTGTCGTCGCGGAGGAACATTATCCCGCGCGTGTGCACGTCCGAATAGGAAAAGGTGCGCACTTCGCCGCTTTCCGTTTTCACGGTGAACACGGCGGGGAAGACCGCAATGATGCTGCCTCGGCAGAGGGAGCTCCGCCCCCGTCCTTCGTTGACTTTCATCAGAAGAGGAATGCCTGCGAGCGCTTCCACGCGCGCTTTTGCTTCGCCTATGCCTTTGCCTATTTCTCTCATAGTCGGATTGTTCCCCCGCGGCGCGAAATTTATACTTTCGGGCATAAGGGGGAAGCGCGCGGCATAAGATGTTGAGGAATTGGAGGCGAATATGTTCAAATACGAAAAGTTCAACGCAAGCAGCATCGTGACCGCTCCCGCCGTGGAGCGCGTGGTCGAGTTTTCACCGTCCGGGTTGGATGCGGGCGACGTCGCGCGCGTGCTTTCCCTCGCCGTGGACGGCAAGGTCATCTCTTCGGAAGCGAACGACGGCTTTGCGGACATTACGGGCAGAGTGAATTTCCGCCTCGTGTACCAGACCCGCGAAGGCGGTGTCAGGGGAGTGGACTACAACGCCGATTTCAACCTTAAAGTGGAAGGCAACTTCACGGGTGACGACAGCGTGAGCGCGGAAGTCGCCGTGGTGGAAGCGGATGTGACGACGGGCGATTCCGTGGTGCTCTCCGCCGTAGTGTCCGTGCGTGCGAGCGCGGTTCAGCGCACCGAGGAAGAGTGCCTCGTGGACGCGGAACAATGTTACAAGACGGTGGACACGGTGCGTCTTCCCTCGCTCGTGGCGGCAAAGACGGTTTCCGTCAGCGTGAGCGAAGAGGCAGAGGCGGGTGACGTGGACAGCGTGCTGCTTGCCGACGCGCAGGCGGTGATTGTGTCCGCAGTCGCGGGCGACGGAAAGATAACGGTGGAGGGCAAAGTGCGCGCCGCCGTGACTTATACCGAGGACGAGGAGATACGCATACGCGAAATGGTCGTACCTTTCACGGAAGAGATTCTCGCCGACGGCGTGGAAGAAGGCGACAAGGTCTGCGCGTCGGCGGCGGTCAGAACGTCCAAAATAGTCCTTGCGGGTGTGCCGGGGGCGAATATTATCCGTTTCGACGCGGATATTGCCGTGCGCGTCAGCGTCGTCAGGTGCAGGGAAACGGACGTGATTGCGGATATGTTTATGCTCACCAACGAGGTCGAGCTCGGCAGGGAAAACAGAAAATTCACCTTCTTCGGCGGGCTGAAATACGTGTCCGAAAGCATTTCGGGCACCGCCTCGCTGGAAGACCGTCCGCCTGCGGAAAGCGTAATTGCCGTGCCGTATGCACGTTGCTTCGCGGCGAAGGCGGAAGTGACGGATACGGGTGCTTTGGTGGAAGGCGTGCTCACCGCCGACGTCATCTACCGTGACGAAAACGGTTTGAACTCCGTGCGCACGGAAGTGCCTTATTCCGTGGAAATCGACGGGACGTTCGGCGCGGAAGTCAGAGCGGTGTGTTTCGTGGAAGAAATAAAGGCAAAGGCGCGCCGCGGCGAACTGGACATCGAAGCGGAGGTCGGCATACTGCTCACGCATTACGAAGTGGGCGAAGCGGAGTACATCTCCTCCGTCACCGTGGGCGAAGAGAAGGAACGCAACGACTCCGCGCTCTCCCTTTACATCGTGTCCGAAGGCGACGAGATGTGGGATGTGTGCAAGGCGCTCACCGCAACGCCCGAGGACATTCTCGCACAAAATCCGACTCTGTCCGTTCCCCTCGCGGAAGGCGACAGGGTGGTGTATTTCAGAACGCTGGCGTAAATGCGCTTCCCGCACAACGAGGGAAAAGGCGGAGAGGGTCTTTCCCTCTCTGCCTTTGCATTAAATCAAAACGCGACGTTAAACAGACAAAATATGACGATAAACGCAGGAATTGTGTTTTAAGAAGGAATTTACCCGCCGCCCGATTTGCGGGCTGCACCTGTTTTCGCGGTACGGACGCACACGCGTCGTGCGGATGATTGCGCCGCGAAAACGGCACGGGCCTGAATGTTTTGAGGCGCAGCCGACGTTCTTCCGCCGCTCTGTGTCTTGTCCGTATTGACGGCTTCGCCTTGCGCCAAGACGGCACGAACAGCGGCGTTATCTGCGTGATGTCAGGCGCGGACACTCTTCCCGCGGCAGGCGTCTGCACGCGGATATTGTCGCATTTCTTTGCCGCCGTTCCGATTTGCCAAAACAATTGACACCGCCCGCGGGCTGTGCTATGATATGCAGGCAAAACAAATTCGGCACGGAGAAGTACCCAAGAGGCCGAAGGGGCTCCCCTGCTAAGGGAGTAGTACGAGTGAATCGTAGCCAGGGTTCAAATCCCTGCTTCTCCGCCACTAGTGAATAATACGAACTCTGAAAATGAGTTCGTATTATTTTTTAATCGAGGCTATTTCGGTATCGTACTTTATCTGACTTTCAAAGTTCGTGCAAAGGCGCACTCTCCGCCAACAAAATCCCGCCTTACAGGGCGGGATTTTTTATGGTCGGGGGCGGGACGGAACTTTGCGGCTGACGCGTTTGACATCGGGCAGACGCGCCGTTTAGTCGCGCCGAGCGGGGCGGAAAGAATAAGGAAAGCGCCGCTGAATGCGGCGCTTTCGATTGTTTTTGGGGAAGCGGATTTATGGACTGTTATCTCAAAGAAACACCCGCAAGCGAAGCGACGTCGGATATGGTGAGACGTTTTGCTATGATGTAGGTGTCGCCGCCGCGTTCGGGGTCGTCGGCGGGGGAGAACGTGCCGTAGGACGTGGTGACAATCAGTCCGTCGTCGTAAATCACGAGCCCCGCATAGCCCGTGTCGGCGTTTGCTCTGTCTGCGTCGCCGATAGTGTCGTTACCTCCGTAAGTGTGCGCGAGTTTCACGAAAAGGTCTCCTGTCGCATCTGCGCCGTGTTTGAGGTCTTCGTAGTCGCCGATCCACATAACCCAGCCGTAGGACCTGCTGTATTGTGAATTCCAGCCCTCGGAGGGATCGTTGTTTCTGAACACGATACTGCGCAGTGTAATGACGAGTTTGCCCGTTGCGGGGTCATATTCGGCCTTGTGTCTGTCTCCGGTAAGTTCGGGGGAGAGCGTCTGCGGCTCGCTCCAAGTTTCGCCTTCGTCGGTGGAGAAGGACACATAAGAGAAGGAACGGTGGGCGTTTGCCCTGAAAAGCGCCGCAAGTTCGCCGCCGTCGGGCGAACGTATGATTTCCACCTCACAGAACTGGCTGTCTTGCTCTACGTCGCGGTATGCTTCGTTCTGTCCGAGTAGGCGGACGGGTTCGGTCCAGGCCATATCGCCGTTTTCGTCAAAGGTGAGGTAAGTTTTGTAGTTTATGAAATATCTGTCGTCGTGGAAGGTGCCCATCCACTTGTCGATGAAGTTCCCGTTTTCGTCTTTGAGCTGGGTGAGGCTGCTCATTGCGACGACGCAGTCCCATTCCGTCGCGGGGCGGTTGTAGTCGGGGTCGTCGGTGTTGGGCCCGAAGTAGTTTTCGAGGTCCGTCCAGGTGACGCCGTCATACGAGCCGTCTTCGTTCAGGGGAGAGGACACCGCCGCATCCCAGCCTTCTCCTTGGCTGCCCGGCACATCCGCCCAGCTCGGGCGTCCCGCGATGAGGACGAGCCTCTGGGTGCCGTCCGTGAAGCCAAGCTTATAAACGGTGGGCGTTTCTTCCGTGGTGGAGAAAGAATCGGGGACCGTGACTGCCTCCCAGGTCAGCCCTTTGTCGCGGCTGATGCGCATCACCGTGCCGCCTTTGCCGTGTCCGAGAGAGAGCGCGGTGAGAATGTCGCCGTTGTCGAGCAGCACGCTGTCGGGATGGGCGAGATAATCCTTGCCGGTGTCGCTTTCGTCCGCGACAACGCTCTGGTCGTAAAGATACTGATACTGTTCCGCGGTGCCTTCGGGCATTGCGGAAAGGTCCACGAAAGTGCCTGCGCCCTGCGACCAGACGTAATCGTTCTTGTCGCATCCCGCAAGCGCGAGAGGCAGAGCGAGCAGCAGAAGCAGAATGAGTACGGGAAGTTTCTTTTTCATATTTCTCCTTTTCGGCGGTCCGTAAGCGGGTTGCGCGTGTGCGGGCGGAAGTATCCGCGCGCGGTCCGAACCGACTAATTCATTATATCCGCGGGGCGGGAAATGTCAAGCGAACGCATTTCCGGCTGACGACCGTTAAGCGTGCGCAGGCGCTGGCAGAGGAAATGCGTCGGCGCATATGCGGAGCGGGAACGGGACACGGTAATTTGCCCGCGCGGACGCGCGTCAAAATGACACGCGCATTTGCACACGCGCCCGTGCGGGAGACGCGCACGCGTAAAAAAATCCGGTTTTGACAAATTTTTTACATACTTTGAGAACGTTTGTGACAACGCTTTTTTACACTTGAAGCAAGAGTTAAACATCGGGAGGCAAACCAATGAGCACCGAAGAAATGACTATGAAAACAAACGTTACCGCAATTTATCCGTCGGCGGTTTCCGCAAAATCCGAAACCGAAGCCAAATCCGCACACAAAACCCGTGTGTCCGCACTTCGCTGTGCGCTGTCCTCGCTGGTCACGCTGGCAGGCTGCGGCGGGATGGCATTCGGATTCTGGATGCTGGCGGAACGCCAGAAAAACCTCGGGTTCATCGACGTGCTGATTGCGCTTGCGGTTGTGGCAGGCGCGGCAGTCGCGGCGTGCGGCATAGCGTCCCTCGTCCGTACCGTAAAGGACAGGAGGGACAGCGCGAAGTAATCCGCCGCGCGACGCACAAATGAGCAATCCGAATTACGTTGTCAGAGGCAAGGAAAAGTTTGCCTACGGTTTTGCTGCCGTAGGCAGTTATATGGTTTCGGGCATAGTTTCGTCTTATTTTCTGAGCTATGTCACGGACATTCTCATCGTCAATTCCTGGTGGTTCATCATCGCGCTCATACTCGTGGGCAGAATAAGCGATATGATAACCGACCCCATAATGGGCATCATCGTCGACAAGACGCGCACCAAGGCGGGCAAAATGCGCCCGTACGTCAAGGTGGGCGCGTTTTTCATAGGGATAGTCGCGATACTGATGTATTTCCCGCTCGCGGGAGAGCAGCCCGCCAAAATGGCGTGGGCAATGATAATGTACGTCGGTTTCGGGCTTGCCTATACTCTCGTCGACGTCCCTGCAATGGGAATGATGAGCGTCGCCACCCCCGACAAGGACGAACGCGCTTCGCTGCTGTCCTTCTATGTCACGGTCGGTTCGATAGGTGGTCTGATGCCCACGGTCATATATATGGTGCTGGACTTCTTCGTCCCGCCGAAGTGGGTCTATTTCGTGCTGGGCGTGTTGGTCGGCGTCATAGCTTTTGCCGCATACCTTTACCTCTATTTCCACAGCAAAGAGCGTTTTGCTACGAGCACGGAGTCCATAAAGGTCAAGGATATGATAAAGGCGGTGGCGAAAAACAAGCCGATGGCGCTCGCGCTGCTTATGTCGATGCTCGCGTCGCCGCGCTATATGATAATGTCTGTCGCGGTGTACATCTCGACTTACGTCGTCATCATCCCCGGGCTGGAATCCGGCACCGTGCTCCTGCTGCTGTACATCGTCGTCGGCGTGGGGATGTTCGGAGGCATACTTCTCACCCCGCCCACATATAAGAAACTCGGCTACAAGAACGCGTCCCTGCTTTACGGCGCGATAGGCGCGGTCTTCCTCGGCTGCGGCTTCGGCGTGGGCACAATCAACATCTATGCCGCGCTGCCGTTTATGACGATAGGCGGGCTCGGACTCGGCGCATACAACACTCTGCCGTATCCTATGGTCGGCGACAGCCTCGACTATCTCGAATGGAAGACGGGGGAGAGAATGGAAGGCATCTGTTTCAGCCTCAACTCCTTCGTGACCAAGTTCAACAACGCCGTGGGCGTACTCGGCGTCATAGTCGGACTTATGGCGGTGGGTTACGTTCAGCCCGAAATCTCGGGTGAGTTCCTCGAACAGACCGCGGCAACGCGCAACGGGATGTTCGCCCTTGCCACGCTCGTGCCTGCGATAGGATTTGCGCTTTCGCTCATTCCGATGCTCTTTTACGATTACACGGGCAAACGCAAGGAGAGAATACTCGCCGAGCTCGAAGAGCGCCGCGCCGCAAAGGCGGCACTTGCCGCAGAGGGCGGACAGGCAGCCGTGTCCGTGACCGCGGACGAAGCGGAGCCTTCCTTTACCGAGAGCGTGTTCGTCACCGAAACCGACGCCGTGAACGCCGACGTCTCCGCGGTCCCCTCCGCAGAGCAGAGCGACGACGGAAAACAGAACGAGTAAGTATCCGGCGGTCTGCCGCTGAAACTATGAATACCGAAATCAAAGAAATCATTGTCCCTCGTCGGCTGCGGGTCGCCGTCGTCTCCGACTCGCAGCTGACACCTTTTTTTCACAAGACACCCACGACTTTCGAGCGCAATCTGCGCGCCGCCTGCCGCACGATGAAAGAACTCGGCTGCGGCTTCGTCGTATATGCCGGCGACATCTGCAACCGCGCGAGCAAAAACGGCTATAAAACGTACAAACGCAGTTTTAACGACGCGTTCGGCGACGATAAACCCGTCGTTCAGTCGATTATGGGCAATCACGATTACTATGTCCATCCCGCGCCGCGCGCCCTTTTCGAGCGCGAGCTCGGACAAAGTCCCTTCACACATTACGTCGTGAACGGATGGCATTTCATAGGTGCGTCGCCCGATTCTCCGAGTATGTACAACGGCTACACTAAAACGCGGGAATGGATTGCCGAAAGACTGCGCATAGCGGAAGCGGACGGCACGGACAGACCCGTTTTCGTCACCGTGCACAACGCGCCGCGGAACACCGTTTACGGCAGCGACCGCTGGGGCGACGACAGCCTTGCGGGCGTGTTCGACGGACATCCCCGCGCTGTAGTGTTTTCGGGGCATACGCATTATTCCGTCCTCGACCCGCGCAGTATGTGGCAGGGCGGCTACACCGTGTTCAATACGCAGTCGCTTTCGTACACGGAAATGGAGAAGGGAAAAGCCAACGGCAGCGTCCCGCCTCTCGCGTATTCCGCGCCTATGGGTTACGTCCTGGATTTTTCGGAAGACAAAATAGAAGTCCTGCGCTATAATATGCTGACGGGAAGAGAACAGCTTCCCGAGCGGCGTATCGTGCTGCCCGCAAAAAGCGCGCCCGCGCTGTCGCCTGCGGTGACGGAAGTGCCCGCGCCCGTTTTCCCCGACCTTGCGGGAGAATGGGAGAGCACGGAGAGTGGCACCGTACTGCGTTTTGCGCGTGCGGAAAACGCGCATTCTTACGAAGTGCGTTTTTCGGACGGAGAAGTGCAGACCTATTTTTCGTCCTTCTATCTCGGCGACGAAGCGGAGGAAAGGGAAGCGCTTGTCGTTTACGGAAAGAAAGCGGGTGTATACGACGCGGAAATACGTGCGGTGAACGCTCTCGGCGAAAAGAGCGCGGAGTGCGTGCGTATTTCCGCAATCAATGTCGCCTCGCGCAGATACCGCCGCAAATTCGCTCCGGAGATTTGGTACTGATGAAATTTTGCGAACTTGCAGGCTACATTTTCGACCTCGACGGCACGCTGCTCGCGTCCACGTCCCTGTGGCACGGCGTGTATGCGAGGGCGCTTGCCCGTTTCGGCATAGAAATGCCCGACGATTACGTCGAGCACGTCAATCACCTCAACATAGAAAAAGGCACGGAGTACACCGCCCGCCGCTTCGGGCTCGCCTGCGGCGGAGAGGGAGTGGCGAAGATATGGAGAAAGTACGCGGAAGAAGCGTATGCGCACGAGGTTGACCTCACGCCTTATGCCCGCGAATTGCTCGCCGCACTGCGAGGCAGGGGCAAAAAACTCGCCGTCGCGACCGCTCTCGACGAGGACCTCGCCCGCGTATGTCTTTCCCGTCACGGCGTGTGGGAGATGTTCTCCGCTTTCGTCACCGTCGGGGACGTGGGCAAGGACAAGAGCGCTCCCGACGTTTTTCTCGCGGCGGCGGCGGCACTCGGTCTGACGCCCTACGAGTGCGCGGTGGTGGAGGACGGCGAAGTCGGCGCGGCGAGCGCAAAAAAGGCGGGCTTTTTCGCCGCGGGGGTATACGACCCGTTCAGCGGCAGCGACCCGGCGCGGATGGCGGAGGTCTGCGACCGCTACGAACGCGACCTCGGCGGCTATCTGGCGGACTTTGCGGGGCGGAATTG
Organism: uncultured Eubacteriales bacterium; assembly: GCA_900544575.1. Lineage (GTDB taxonomy): Bacteria > Bacillota > Clostridia > Christensenellales > CAG-917 > Limadaptatus > Limadaptatus stercorigallinarum. The sequence goes on from UQVO01000011.1 coordinate 28,975, forward strand.
ACACGGCGTGCGCGTTGCGGCTAAAATCGCATTGAGGGCGCTCGCCGATGACTGCGAAAGAAGGGATTAAAACACCGTCGAATGGCGGTTTCATATTGTTTGCGGCTGCCGCGGCATTTGCCGTGATGGCTGACGTGACCGCGCTCGTGCTCGTCAGTACGGAGATACGCGACACGACGGCGGCGTTTGCCGTCTACGGCGTCGCCGTACTGCTTACGCTGTGCGTGGGGAGCGTACTGCTCGTTTACCGCCGCACAGTAAAAGCTCTCGTCACCGACAGACTGCTTTCGGGCAGGGTCGTCGCGGCGCTGAAAAGATACACGCTCTTTGACAAAATAATCACCGATTACGGCACGCGCACGCTCGTGACGTCTGCGGTCGTCGCGGTCGGGAACACGGTTTACGTCGCCTATCTCGTCTGGATGGCGGTCGCTCACATTTCCCCGTGGTACGCGGCGCTTGCGGGTTTTTACTCGTGGATGCTCGTCATCCGCAGCGCGATAGTCCTGTGGGAGCGTGTGTTCGCAAAGGACTGCGGGGACGAAACCGCGCCGCCGAGGATAAAACATATGATTGCCGCGGTGAGCGGCGGCGCGCTCATCGTTGCGGGCGGAGTGGCGGCGGCTCCCATAGTCCAGATGTCGATAGGCGCCTATCCGCACAGCGGCGGCATATCCGACATCGTGATAAACGCCGTCTTCGCGTTCGTGAAAATGACGTCGGCGGTGGTTCAGCTGGTGCGCGCGGCGGGTTTCCGCGACCCCGTGGCGCAGGCGTTGAGGAACGTAAGCCTGGTGAGTGCGATGATGTCCCTGCTGACGTTGCAGATTTCCGTCATCATCGCGTTCGCGCACGGGTACAGTATGTGGCAGTATGTGACGGGGCTCGGCGTCATAGTCAGCAGCACGACCATTGCCGCAGGTGTTGCGATGACGGCAAAAAACGTCGTCGCGTTGACGCGCAGGCGCGGCGCGGCGGAAGACGGGAAGACCGTGCCCGCGGGGAAGGCGGACGAAATACCGCCCGTTGAGGGCGAGGAAAAAGCGGACGCGGCACAAGCGGTTGAAGATTACAGGGGAACGGAAGACGGAAATTGAAGACAGCGTTATCCTTACGGCTTTCGGACGGCGCAAAGCGTAACGGCGCCAAAATAATACTGCTGCTCAGCACCGTGCTTTGGGGGAGCAGCTACTTTATTCTGAAAGACACCCTGGACGAGGTGCCGCCTTATTTTCTGCTGTCCTTCCGTTTTCTCGTGGCGGCGGTGCTGCTGGGGCTGGTGTGCTGGAAGAAGTGGAAGCTGTTCAACCGCAGCTATCTGTGGCAGGGCGCGCTGACGGGCGTTTTTCTCGCGTTCGCATACATCTTTCAGACGCTCGGATTGCAGAATACCACGCCGGGGACAAGCTCTTTTCTCACCACCGTTTATTGCATACTTGTGCCGTTCATAGGCTGGGCGGTCACTAAAAAACGTCCTACATTGCTCAACATCGCGGCGGCGGTCGTGTGTATGGCGGGCATAGGTATGGTCTGTATGGACGGCGGCGGCGTGGGTTTCACGCTCAAAGGCGAAGGGTACACCCTGATTTGCGGCGTGTTCTTCGCGTTGCAGATTGTCGCGGTGGACCGTTTCGGGCAGAAACTCGACACCCTGCTTTTCACGACGGTGCAGTTTTTCACCGCGTTTTTAATCTGCGTCGTATTCTTCCTCGCAAAAGAGAGCTTCCCGACCTCGCTTTCTTCGGACAGCGCGGCGTCCCTCGTATATGTCGGCGTGATGGCGACCTGCGTGTGCTTCGTGATGATGAACGTCGGGATAAAGTACGCCTCTTCCGTCGCCGCCTCTCTCATTCTGAGTCTGGAAGGCGTGTTCGGCGTCGCGTTCTCGATGATATTCTATCACGAGCGGCTCACGTTGCAGGTCGGGCTGGGCTTCCTCGTCATATTTGCGGGGATACTGCTCAGCGAAGTGCTTCCCGAAGTGCTGAAAGCCCGCAGAGAAGCCTATTTCCCCTCCCTCCGTCCCCGTAAACGCAGGGAAGAGTACATCCGCATACAGAGATAGCTGAACGCTCCGATACGTCCTCCGTCCGTCTTCCGAACGGTGTTCGGAGAGGGTGAAGAACATTCCGACCGAGAAAAAACCCTCTGCAAAGGCAGAGGGTTTTGAATTTCGGATTTCGGTTGAGGTTTACGCCTGTTTTTTCTTCATACTCTTCAAGAAGATGAGAGCGAACAGCGTGTGCAGCACTCCGATTGCGACGGGGACGAGGAGCAGGAAGTTCATATCGCCGATGACGGTTTCCATAAAGTATTGTGCAAGGTCGAGCCCCAATTCCCCTGCATAGGAGAAGAGGAAGGGCTGGAAGAGTATGCACGCAGACACCGCAAGCAGCCCAAGCGCCAGGATGAGATGAATCAGGCGGGGGTATTTCTTCGCGATGAAGCCAACGAGCGCGAGCGCTGCGGTGAGGAGCGCCCCGAGGAAGAAGATGATGGGGAGCACCGTCACGAGCCCGTCCGCGACACTTTCTTCGAAGATGGCTTTGATGTAGTCCGCAGTCATTTCATCGTTCGCGATGTCCTCGAGCACGCCGACGCCGTCAAAAGCGGAGAGTGCGGAGAGGAAATCGCCCGCAGTGAGCTCTTCAGAAGAGCTTGATTCGCCCAGGATGTCTTCCATCGTAGCGCCGCCCTGGTCGGCAAAGAAGTAGCCGAGCACGGAGCAGACGACGAGCAGAGCGGCGAAGATGAATATCATCGCGTTTCTGCTTCTGCCGGACTTTTTCTGCGTCTTGGCGAGCGTGCGCGCCTCGCGCTTTGCCTGCTTGTCATCGGCAGGAACAGCCGCTGCGGTGCCCGCGTTGTAGATGGGTTCGGATGCGTACGCATTGGGATTGGCGGGGGTGAAAGTGGGCTGAACCTGCGCGATTGCGTCGCGGTTGGGCAGCTTGACCCCGATGGTCACGCCGCAGCTCGGGCACTTGATTCTGTGCTTGTAGCCGTCGGGCAGATTTGCGGCATTGGCAGGAGGCTGAAAACAGATTTCGGCTCTGCAACTAGGGCATCTGGTGTACATGGCAATCTCCTTTCAGGATATTATACACACATATTATAAAAGGATATGACCGCAAAGTCAATTGCAATTAAATTTATTTTTTTCGCGCGGTTTGTGCGCGGCTCGCGCGAAAAAGCGGGCGCGCGTGAGCGCCCTGTGCGAGCGCACATAATGCGCGAGGATTGTGCGTGCGCGAGGTCCCTGTCCGCCCGCGCTCCCGCGGAGCGCGGCGCTCCTCTTCGGACACGCTTGCAAACGCGCGGAAGAAGTGGTATCATAACGCCGTGGGTGCGGCGCAAGCCGAGAATCGGGAAGTCGGGTGAAAGTCCCGCGCAGCCCCCGCTACTGTAAGGTGAAACGGAGCACGCCATCCTTCGGGAGAAGGCGCCGCGGCGAAAGCCGACCGAAGCCAGGAGACCGGCCCGCAAATAAAAAAGCAGTTGTTTCGGAGGGAGACAACGGCGGGTTTTGCCTTGCCTCCCCGGAAAGAACGGGAGGTTTTTTCGTGAAACGCAGAACGGTAAAACGAATCTGTTCGGTCCTTGCGGCGCTCGTCGCCGTGCTTGCGTGCGCGCTTGTATTCGCCGCGTGCGACCACAGCGATGCCAACACCGGCGAAGTCACCGTGGGGCTCATCATCGGCGACGCGGAAGCGGTGAGCGTCACTTCCGACGCGCCTTATCTTTACGATATGCTTGTCGAATACTGTGCCGAAGAGGGCATCGCGCTCGAAGGCGAGGAGAGTGCGTACGGCTTTTACATCACCCGCATAGGCGATATGGTGCAGGGCGACGGCAAGTACATTATGTTTTATCACGACATCGACGACGTGACCCTTTACACCCCGGGTTTTGACACCGAGAGGGACGGAAAGACGTTCTTCTCGTCCTCGCTCGGCGTGTCGTCCCTGCCTTTGCGCGACGGCGCGACCTATCTCATAGTTCTGGAATAAAGCGCACTTAAACCGCGGAAACGTATGTGTAAAATGCGGATTCGGCAAGAAAGCGCGGCGGAGAGCGATTCCTTCCGCGACGCGGCGGAGGTGTGCGCGGACGAAAAAACGGGCGGCGGAAATCCGTCCGCGACTCCGCGCGCGTTGAAGCGCGGAGGCAGGCTCGCGGCGGAATACGTCGTGAAGGTCGCCGTGATGTCCGCTATGCTCACGGCGCTGAAATTCGCCCTTTCGTTCATCCCCAACGTCGAAGTCGTCACTCTGCTTATTATGGTGTACGCCGCCGTGTTCGGCGCGCTTTACACTCTGCCCGCTGTGTGTGTGTTCTGCGCCGTCGAAGTGGCGATATACGGTTTCGGCAGCTGGGTGCTGCTTTATTTCGTATATTGGCCCGCGCTCGCGCTTCTGTGCTGCGCGCTTTTCCGCAGGCGGCGCAGCCTGCTCGTCGCGGTCGCCATCGCGGCGGTTATGTCCGCGCTTTTCGGCGTGCTCTCCGCCTGTACGGACACGCTGTTTGTTGCGGTGGGGTTTCCGGGGCTTGACCTCGGCGCGTACTGGGCGGCGTATTACGTCCGCGGGCTTTATTTCGACCTTGTGCACGCAGTTTCCAATTTCTGCGTGGTCGGACTGCTGTTTTTGCCGCTGTGTGCGGCGGGTGACAAAATCAGGCGGAGCGTCCGCCGCGCGTAATTTTGCCCCCGACGGTGCGGAATATGTCGCATACGAACGAATGCGGAAGGTTTCTGTCCGCTTTTGTCGTCGTGCGTGAAAACCGCCGTTTTCCGTGCTAGCATATTGCGCGGAGGCAGCTATGGCAAACGTCAGACATCCCGAATGCGCAATAAGAAACCTTGCCAAGGAGGCAAAACGCAGGCTGCGCGAAGGCTCTTACGACAGAGAGGCGCGGCAGTCTTTTCCGCAGGGAGCGACGCCTGCGCAGAAACAGATATACATAAGGCTGAAACAGCTGCTCGACAGCGGAGAGGAAGTGGTCAATCCGATTCGTCAGCTTGCCGACGCCGAACTGATGTCCCGCCTTTCCCACGAAGAAAGGCAGAGGTACGTGTTTCGGCTTGCGGCGGATTATCTTGCGGTGAAGAAGGAGCTCGAAGGTCGTCTCGCCGCGGGGAAATGACGCCCTTTTTTATTCTGCGCGCCGCAAACCGCGGCGCAAATCTGTCCGCCAGAAAAGCCGCGCAGCGCAGCATCGCCTTTCGGCTGACCGCGAGTGAAAGAAAATAGCATATGGCGCAGTATGCCGTAAGCTGACCCTGCGCGCCCGTTTCCGCCGAGAGCAGAAAGAGCACCCCGACCGCCGCCGTGGCGACGAAATCCGCCGCAAAGCGTTCGAGCGGGCGAAGTTTCAGCGCGCAGAGCAGAGTGGGCAGGGCGGCAAGCGCGCCGAAGCCCGCCGCCGTCAGCGCGGCGACGAGCTGTACGTCCCAGGAAGCGCCCGTCATTTGAAGATGCGTTTTATGACGGAAGAGGGTGCGGGTGCGGTGGAATAGCGCATCGAAGTGACGTATCCCGACGCCGCAAGCCTCCCTCCGTCCAGGTCCAGCCCTTTGACGACGAGGTCGTGCCCCGTCACCGTCAGGGATTCCCCTTCCAGTTCAATCTCTATGAGTTTATCCGTGAAAGTGGGGACGGATTTTACGCCCGTCACGGTGAGCAGTCTGTGTTCCGCAAGCTGTATGGAATGAGGTTTTGCGGGTTTTTTATTTTCCTGTTCCGTCATTGCAGTCCTCCCGAAGCGCGCGGCTTGCGCGGTCGGTATGATAGTATGCGCGCCGACGTCCGTATATGCGCCTGCGGTCGGCATTCCGTTGACAACGGACTTGAAAAATAATACAATGATTTGAAACGAATTGCGCGCGGAGGCGCGCGAAGGGAGCCGACGTGAAAAAAGATAAGCCGGAGCTCAAAAGATACCGTTTGGACGTGTCGGCGCAGTTTTATCCGATAATCTCCACGAAAAAAGCGCAGAGCCTTTTCCGCCTTTCCGCCGTAATGGACAAAAAGGTGAACGGCGGCATATTGCAGCGCGCCGCCGAGGACGTGCTCGTGCGCTTCCCGACCTTCAAAGTCAGGCTGAAAAAGGGCTATGCGTGGTACTATTTCGAGGAAAACACCGAGCGCGTGCGCGTCACCCCTTCCACGGGTGAGCTCCTCCGACCGATAGATATGAAACTTACGGCGGGATATCCTTTCCGCATATGTTACGAAGGCGACAGGATAGAGTTCGAAGTGTTTCACGCCGTGTGCGACGGTATGGCGGCGCTGGTGTTCCTGAAAGCGCTGGTCTACCGCTATGCCGTGCTTTCGGGCGCGCCCGTGCAGGGGTCGGAAGGCGTCATCGACCTTGCCGGGCTTCCCTCCGACGAAGAGGCGGAGGACGCGTTTTACCGCTATTACCGTCCCATACGTTTCGGAGAGGTCGACCTCAAAGGGCTGATGGGAGAGCTGCCCCTGCTGCTGCCCGGCACGATAGCGGAGGAGGGCTATTCGGCGGATTACCGCGCGGTGTCTTCCTCGGCGATGGCGGCGGCGGCAAAGTCGATGGGAGCGTCGTTCACCGCGTTCGTCAGCGGCGCGCTTGCCTATTCCGTCGAGAAACTCACCCGCGGGAGGAAGGCGGTGGTCATAATGGTGCCCGTCAACCTGCGTTCGATGTTCCCGTCGAAGACACTGCGCAATTTCGTCAATTTCGTCAGGCTGGTGTTCAGACCGAAAGAATGCCGGACGCTTGCCGATTACGTCCGTTCCGCCTCGGAGCAGCTCAAAGCCAAGGCGACGAAAGAGGAGATGGAGAAGTTTTTCGCAACTACCGTCCGCACGGAAAAATCGCTGGCGCTGCGCATTGCGCCGCTGTGGTTCAAGATTTTGATGGCGCGCATATTCCGCTTCTTCTTGAAGTCCCGCCAGACGATGATTTTCAGCAACGTCGGAAAGGTGTCCCTGCCCGAAGGGTGCGGGTTGAAGAGGGTGCTGTTCAACCTCAACGTGTCGAAGACTTCGAAAGTGAACGTCGGCATGGTCACCGTGGGCGGTGAAACGACGGTGTCGTTCACGCGGTCAATCACGGAAACGGAACTGGAAAGGGAATTCTTCCGCACGCTGAATGAGCTGGGGCTGACAGCGGCGGCAGTTTGACATAAAAAGGATTTTACGTATACAAACCGACAGATAAACAGAGGAATTATGAAAAAACTCAACTCATCCGAACTTCGCAAAGCATATCTGGATTTCTTCCGCGAGAGGGGACACGCGGTCATACCCACGGCGTCGCTCGTGCCGGAAAACGACCCCACCGTGCTCTTTACCACGGCGGGGATGCATCCGCTAGTGCCCTATCTTCTGGGCGAAAAACATCCCGCGGGCAAAAGGCTTACGGATGTGCAGATTTGCGTGCGCACGGGCGACATCGACGAGGTCGGCGACGCTTCGCATTGCACCTTCTTCGAGATGCTGGGCAACTGGTCGCTCGGCGACTATTTCAAAAAGGAGTCCATCTCGTGGAGCTTCGAGTTTCTGACCGACGTGCTCGGCATCCCCGTGGAGAGGCTTGCGGTCAGCGTGTTCGGCGGCGACGAGGACTGTCCGCGCGACGACGAAAGCGCGGAGATATGGAAGAGCCTCGGACTGCCCGAGGGCAACATCTTCTTCCTGCCCAAGAAAAACAACTGGTGGGGTCCTGCGGGGCTGACGGGTCCCTGCGGCCCCGATACGGAGATTTTCCTGGATACGGGCAAACCCGCGTGTTCGGAAGACTGTTCGCCCGCCTGCGACTGCGGCAAGTATCTCGAAATCTGGAACAACGTCTTTATGCAGTATTACAAGGACGCGGACGGAAAGCTCAATCCGATGGAACACATGAATGTGGATACGGGTATGGGGCTGGAACGCACCCTCGTAACTCTGAACGGTTATTCTTCCGTGTACGAGACGGATGTGTTCGATTTCGCGATTAAGAGGCTGGAAGAGCTTTCGGGCAAGAAGCACGGAGAGGAAGAGGAGAGCACGGCGGCGATGAGAATAATCGCCGACCACACCCGCACCGCGACCTTCCTCATCGGCGACGTCAAACCGATTTCGCCTTCCAACGTGGACCAGGGTTACGTCCTGCGCCGTCTTATCCGCCGCGCAATGCGCTATTGCAGGGTGCTGGGCGTGGATTTCTCCGCGCTCACGGAGCTTGCGGGGCTTTTCGTGGACAAGTACGGCGAGGTCTATCCCAACATCGCCGCCGCGCGCGGCCGCATCGCCGAAGAGCTGGAAACGGAGAAAAACAAGTTCGCAAAGACCATAGAGCAGGGGCTGAAAGAGTTTGACAAGATACTCACGCACATCCCCGCGGGGACTTTCCCCGGCAAGACGGCGTTCCGCCTTTACGACACTTTCGGTTTCCCCATCGAGATGACGGAGGAGCTGGCAAAGGAGAGATGCTATGTGCTCGACCGCGCGGGATACGAAAAGGCATTCCGCGAACATCAGGAGAAATCCAAGGCGGGCGCGGAGCAGAAGTTCAAGGGCGGGCTTGCGGACGGCGGCGAACAGACGGCGCGGCTGCACAGCGCTACCCATCTGCTCAATTATGCGCTGAAAAAGGTGCTCGGCGACGAGAGCATTTCCCAGCGCGGCAGCAACATAACGCCCGAAAGGCTGCGTTTCGACTTCAATTTCCCGCGTCCTCTCACTCCCGACGAGATAAAGGCGGTGGAAGACGTCGTCAACGAGGAAATAGCTTCCGCGGCTCCCGTGAAGTGCGAGGAAATGAGCGTGGAAGAGGCAAAAGCGCAGGGCGCGGTCGGCGTCTTCGGCGACCGTTACGGCGAAGTGGTCAAGGTCTATACGATAGGACACAGCAAGGAAATCTGCGGCGGTCCGCACGCGGCGAACACGGCGGAACTCGGCAAATTCCGCATCGTCAAGGAACAGAGTTCCTCCGCGGGAGTGCGGCGCATAAAGGCGGTGCTGGAATGATTTTCGTCGACTCTCACGTTCACACGCGCCATTCTTCGGACGGCAAGGACCCGATATGCGACATCCTTGCCGAAGCGAAAGCGAAAGGGTTGTATTATCTTGCCACGACCGACCACCTCGACTACGACCTCAAATTCGGTCACAACCGCTCGCCCATCCCCTGGAAGCACATCGACCTCGACGCATATAAGGCGGAGTGGGAAGAGAACGCGGACGCGCTGGCAAAAGAGGGGAGCGCGCTGAAATTCCGTTTCGGCATAGAGGCGGGCTTTTCTCCCGAGCCGCAGGTGCAGGAGAAATACGCGGAGCTTTTCGGAAGAATGCGTTTCGACGTCGTCGTTAACTCCGTCCACTTCGTGAACGGCTGGGACGTGTATTTTCCCAACGCGTTTTTCTTCAAGTCGCGGCGGCGGATGTACGGCGACTATCTCGACCTCGTTCTGCAAAGCCTGGACGCGCCGTACGAGTACGACATCGTGGCGCACATCGGTTATGTCACCCGCAACGCGCCCTACAAGAAAAAGGTGCTGGAATACGCCGATTTCCCCGACAAGTTCGACGCCATACTGCACGGAATAATCGAGCGCGGCAAAGCGCTGGAAGTCAACACGCACACCACGCTCTTCCCCTCGGAGGAGATACTTCGCAAATATTACGAGTACGGCGGCAGAAAACTTTCTTTCGGCTCGGACTCCCACCACGCTGAGCTGTGCAAGGATTACGAAAAAACCTGCGCAATGCTGCGCGGCATAGGCTTCACGCACTTTTCCGTCTTCACCGACCACAAGGAAGAGCTCGTGGAGATTTGACGCCCGGGAGCGGGTTCATATCCGAAAACGGAGCATTGAAAAAGGGAGCGGGAACGCTCCCTTTTGCTTTGCGGCACGCCGACGCGCCTAAACTTTGACCGAGGGGCGGGTCATTTCACGAGGTCTATGAGCCGCAGGGCGCGCTTCAAGGCGAGCTTGCTGTTGACCTTGAACTGGAATGGCACTTCCGCATAAACTTTCTTGTGACCCGTCGCCGTGTGCGGCATTTTGCCGTCGTTGAATTCGGGCGCTTCGGGGTCGAGAGGCAGGTTGATGCGCAGCGAGCCGCCGATGATGGTTATCTTTGCCACGATGTCGCCGCCGCGGCGATAGGTGTCGCATTGACGGCTTATGCGGCTCTTAATCTTGGGCGAGCCTTTGGGCACGGCGGTGAGCGCGGCTTTGAGCGCGGCGTATCTCTCTTTCACGATGTCGTCCGAGAGCGCGTATTTCTCCGCGAAGCTCAGACTTTTTCTCGCCGCTTTTCTGCGCATAACGTCTTCGATGTCGACCGTTTTGCCGAGAGCCGTGGTCTCTTCCGTAGCGTCCGCCGCGGCAAGCGCCGCGCGCTCGCGTTCGTCCTCATCGCGCGCCGTCATACGCATATAGGCATTGGCGCACGGATACGCTTCTGTTTTGTCGCAGAAAGAGCAGTATGCGTACGTCCCGCACATATCTCTGCCTTGCCGCTCCGATTCCAGCCACTTGTCAACGTCCATTCTGTCTTGCAGTCCGACGACCGATTTGTCTTCCGTCATTTTCGTCCTCCCTCCGGTTTTCCGCATTCTGTCCGCTCGGATTTTACAAAATAATATAGCAACGCCGCATACGATGTCAAACAAATCGCATATGCAATCCGTCTTTTCCGCACAGTTTTGCGGACAAAATTTCCGCGACGCGGCGTGCGGCGGCGGTTTGTATGCATTCCGATGTCTTACGGGGCGGTTTCTGCTTGCCGCGTGGCGTCCCGCGGCGCATATTCCGCCGCGGCAGAATGCGGAAAACCGCTTTCGGAGCAAACGGAAACGGAACAAATCAAAAACACTCGCGCCGCGAGTGTTTTCGGTTCCTCCGCCAGAGTATTATAAGGGCTTAAGGAATTAGCATAGAATGGGGAAGTTCGCTTTTGGGCTTACACTGAAGCGGAGGAAGTGTAAGTATGTGGGGCAGAGTATTTCTACTCTTTGACTATACTGTACGGGGACATTCTTGCAACAAAATTAAATTAAAATTTTTTCGGAAGAAAATTTCATAAAAATTACATTTTGCGCCCGAAATCCGCTTATAAGTGGCAAAATTACATTTCACTAAAATTAAACGTCTGTTCCGAAGAGGGCCGCGCCGCAGGCGGCGGACAAACAAAAACCGCCCTTTGCGGCAAACGGAAACCGCCCTTTCGGGCGGTCGTGAATTCGTGAATAAACTTTGGGAAAGGAGTCAATCCTCTTTTTTGTCGTCGGCTCCGGGCGGGAGGAAAATGTTCGCGTCGGAGTCTTCCTCCTGCGTTTCGGCAAAGTAAGAGTCGTGCTCCGCGGGCATTTCCGTCGCCGAATCCGAAACCGCGGGGTCGGGGCGGTGTTTGTACTTTTTCCCGGAGCCTTTCGACAGCGGAATTGTGACTTCGAACACGGTGCTTTTGTCCTTGATGCCGCGGCAGACAATCGTTCCGCCGTGCGCCTGCGCCGTTGCGCGCGCGATTGCCAGCCCCAGTCCGAAACTGTTGCCGTCGGGGTTGCTGCGCGCCCCGTCCGAGCGGTAGAAGCGGTCGAAGACGTGTTTTGCGTCTTCGTCGGACACGGCTTCGCCCGTGTTCATAACATAGAGATGGGCGCGTTTGCCGTCCGCCGTGAGTTTCAGGCCGATTTTGCCGTTGGCGTTGCAGTACTTCGTCGCATTGTCCAAAAGCCCCGTCACCAGCCTTTCCAGCGCGTCGCGGTCGCCCATAACGTGCACGTTCGGCGTGATTTCCGTGATGAGGCGCAGCCCCTTCTCGAAGCACACCGCGTCGAAACCGAGGCAGGCGCCTTCCGTCAGCTCGCTGAAATCGGTGTCGGTGAGATTGACGACGGCGTTCTCCATCTTCGAGAGTTGAAGCATATTGACGATGAGCCCGTTCATACGCTTTATCTGCGCGTCAATGGCGTCCATCCATTTGGCGTTTTCTTCAACGGTGGAGTGCGGCTCCGACTTCATCACCGCGAGATTGGTGGAGATGACGGTGAGAGGAGTTTTGAGCTCGTGCGACGCGTTCGCGATGAGGTCGCGCTGTTTTTTGAAGGACTCCTCCACGGGCGCGAGCGCATACGACGAATAGATGTAGAAGAAGAGTATCGCGACGATGAGTGAGGTGACGTATATGAGCACGATGATGGTCGCGACCAGCGTCAGAGTCTGTCTGTCCGACGTGCGGTCAATCACCGCATAGAGCGCGGTGTTTTCCGTAATATATCTGGAACTGACGCGGAAATAAAGTCCGTCGACTTCGAATTTGCCGTTTCCCTCGCCGACCGCGGCGGCGATTATGTCTGACTGACTGTCGCCGTATGCCGCCCACTGGTCGGCGTAAACGTCCATCACCTGATAGTAATACTGCGTCTCCCCGCCGCTATGAGAGGCGGAACATATGAAAGCGAAACAACGCCGTCCCATATCGTCCACAACAGTCTGGTTGGGGCGTTCGAGGATGGCGTCGAGTACGTTGACGGAGGTGAGTTCGGCGGAAGCGTAAATGGAAACGCAGAGGATGACGAGCAACAGCAACAGCAGGATGCCCGAGAGCAGTCCCGTCATTGCGGTGAATCGGATGCGCAGCTGTTTGAATGAGGCTTCCATTTGCAGAAATCGGCGTTAAGCGTACGTTTCGGTCGGCTTAACACGGGATTGCGTGACGAACGCGCGCCGTGCGAACGACTGCGGAAAGTGTCTTCCGCGCGTTCAGTTTTTGTGACGGGGCACGAAACGGTATCCCACCCCGCGCACCGCCTCTATCGTGAAAGAGGCGTCGAGATGGTTGAGCTTCTTGCGGATGAAAGAGATGTACACTTCGAGATTGTTGGACTCGAAGTCGCTGTCCAGCCCCCACGCTTTCAGAATGAGGTCCTCTTTGCCGGCGACGAAATTCGGATATTCGAACATATAGCGCAAAAGCTCGAACTCTTTTGCGGTGAGCCCTATTTCGCCCTTCGGCGTGGCGAGGGTGAATGTCGTGAGGTCCAGCGTCGCCTCGGCGTATTCCAGCTTGTTGTCCGTCACGAGTTTGCCGCGGCGGCGGAGCAGAGCGCGGATGCGCGCCGCGAGTTCGTCGAAAGAGAACGGTTTTGAAACATAGTCGTCCGCTCCGCGGTCCAGCCCTGCTATCTTGTCCTGTTCGTCACTCAGAGCGGTGAGCATCAGGATGGGGGTCTCCACCTTTTTGCGGCGCAGTTCCGACAGCACTTCGAAGCCGTTCATCTTCGGCATAATCACGTCAAGCATTATGAGGTCGTAAAGTCCCGACAGCGAAAAACTCAGACCGTCGACACCGTCGTAGACGCAGTCCACGTCGTAACCGTCTTTGGTGAGCATCTTCGCTATCGCGCGCGAAAGGTCTTTTTCGTCCTCGACGAGCAAAATTCTCATATCATCTCTCCCGAATCTCTTATGATAGTTTGCTGTATAAATCTTGTTATTATTAGCTTAAAGAAGCATTAAACGGAATTGCAGGGGATTATCCGCGCCGTAGAAGCGTTGTCGGGGTTAGGCGTACATTTTTCCGAGAATGTACGATACGAGCCTCGGCGGCAGCACTTTCGAGAGCGCGACCAGGAAAACGTACTTGCCTCCGCCCACGCGGCTGACGGGCGGACGGGACGAAGAGGCGAGTCTGACAATGAGCTTTGCGATGACTTCGGGCGGCATTCCGTTTTTTTCGTCGCGTTCCATAACCGCCACCGAACGGGCGACCCTGTCGCCGTAAGCGGGGTTGTCCGAGGCGTTTTTGCGCCGCGCCGCCGTGAAGTCCGTCTTCACGTCGCCGGGAAGCACGCAGGTGACCTTTATCCCGAAAGGCGCAACCTCGTTGCGCAGCGCCGCCGAAAAGGATGACAGCGCCGCTTTCGTCGCGGAGTAAAAGGATTGGAAGGGTATCGCGAGTTCCGCCGCGACGGAGCTGACGTTGACGATGACGCCGCCGCCGTTTTCGCGCATAACGGGAATGACTTCGCGCGTCACGTTGAACATTCCGAAGAAATTGAGCTCGAATATTCTGCGGACATCAGCGGTGTCCGTGTCTTCCGCCGCGCCCGAAATGCCCATACCCGCATTGTTGACGAGCACGTCTATCCTGCCGTATTTATTCCTGATTTCGGAGATTGCGGCTTTCACTGCGTCCGCGTCGGTGACGTCCGCGCGGACGGAATCGAATTCGTCCGACAAGCGCCGTGCCATACACACGACCGTCGCGCCGCGTTTTTTGAAAAGTTCGGCGGCGGCTTTGCCTATGCCTGCCGTCGCTCCCGTCACCACGACGATTTTGCCTTTGAGTTTTTCAGACATAAAGCGGTGTTTATCCTTATTTTTTTATAAGATTATACAACTTTTACGCTCCGAATGCAATAAGGAAGGGGGCATATTTGCCGTTTTGTCGAAAATCTTTGCGATTCGCGTCAAATGCCGTGTTTTGCTTAAATGAGTACGAAAATCCGTGCACGACTGTTGACTTTGTTCGGATTTGATTTATACTGTTACCGAACAAATGTATAATTTTGCCGACACAGGCGTTCTTATGCCCCGTTTCGTACGGTGCTATGCGCTGCCGTCGGTGAAGGAGATTTTTACGTCCACGGAAAGAGAAGAGCGCGGCGTTTCCGCGCGGATAATCGCGCAGACGGAAGAATACTGCGCTCATAATTACAGCCCCAAGGAAGTCGTCATCGCGGAGGCGTCCGGTGCCCGCGTGCGCGACGCGGACGGCAGGGAATACTTCGATATGCTCTCCGCGTACAGCGCGCTCAATTTCGGGCACAGGCACCCCGAGATTGTCGCCGCGGCGAAAGCGCAGCTGGACAAGGTCACGCTGACGTCGCGCGCATTCCATAACGAACTGCTCGGCGAATTCTGCCGCCGTCTTGCGGAGCTTACGGGCAAAGAAACGGTCCTGCCTATGAACACGGGCGCGGAAGCGGTGGAAACCGCGCTGAAAACCGCCCGCAGGTGGGGTGCGTTCGTAAAGGGTGTGCCGGACGGCAGGCAGCGCATAATCTGCTGCGCGGGCAATTTCCACGGGCGGACGGTCACCGTCGTGAGTATGAGCACGGACGAAACCGCAAGGCGGGGATACGCGCCTTTTACGGAGGGCTTCGACATCGTGCCCTACGGCGACGCGGAGGCGGCGGAACGTGCGGTCACGGAGGATACCGTCGCATTTCTCGTCGAACCCATTCAGGGCGAGGCGGGCATAATCGTGCCGCCCGACGGGTATCTGCGCGCGGTGAGGGAGATGTGCACCCGCCGCGGCATACTGATGATTGCGGACGAAGTGCAGACGGGGTTCGCGCGCACGGGAGATATGTTCGCCTGCGACCACGAGGGCGTCAGCCCCGACATCTACGTTCTCGGCAAGGCGCTCGGCGGCGGGATAATGCCCGTAAGCGCCGTCTGCGCCGCGAAAAGCGTGCTCGGAGTGTTCGAACCGGGGTCGCACGGGTCTACGTTCGGCGGCAATCCTCTGGCGTGCGCCGTCGCTCTCAAAGCGATGGAAATCGTCATGCGCGACGATTACGTCGGGATGGCGCGCAGAAAGGGCGCAGCGTTCCGCGCCGCGCTTGCGGAAATACGCAACGACGAAATAGTCGACATCCGCGGCAGGGGACTGCTCATCGGGGTGGAATTCTCCGTGCCTGCCGCACCGTATGTGAAAAAACTCATTGCCTGCGGGGTGCTGGCAAAGGAAACGCACGAGAGGACGATACGTTTCGCGCCTCCCGTCAACATTTCGGACGAGGACCTCGCAGAGGCTGCCGAAAGGATAAAACAGGCGTTGTCGAAATGAAGAGCAGAAGTGTGACAAAAGCTGCGGATAGGACGAAAAGGATGGTTTATACTGCGCTTTTTGCCGCGTTAATTGCCGTTTTGTCCCAAATCAGCATTCCGCTGCCGTCGGGCGTGCCAATCACGCTGCAAACTTTCGCAGTGGCGTTCGCCGGGTTCTTCCTCGGTCGGAAATACGGGCTTGCGGCGGTCGCTGTCTATGTCGCGCTCGGCGCGGCGGGGGCGCCCGTTTTCGCGGGGTTCACGGGAGGGGCGTACAAGCTCGTGAACGTGACGGGCGGCTTTATATGGGGATTTTTCCCCTTCGTCATTATGACGGGCGCGAGGAGTCCCGAAACCGACAGGATTTCCGCGGCGGTGCTTTCCGTCCTCGGACTGGCGATGTGTCATCTTATCGGCGTTGCGCAGTACGCCGCTCTCACGGGCAACGGCTTTGCCGCTTCCGCGCTTGTCGTGTCCGTGCCCTATATCGTAAAGGACGTGCTGTCCGTGATGCTTGCGGCTATGCTGTCTTCGGCGGTGTCGCGCAGACTGCGTTCCCCCTTCCGTTCGGCAGCGGCGGACGGCAGAAAATTGATGAAAGAATTAAAAAACATAAGCTGACGGAGGCTATATGGCTAAAAACACCAACAAAACCGACCTGCGCATTCAGCGCACACAAAAGGCTATCGTCGATGCGTTCTACGAGCTCCTCGACGAGAAATCGTTCGGGTCGATTACTGTCATCGACATCTGCGAGCGCGCCCTCATCAACCGCGGGACGTTCTACACCCACTTCGAGGACAAGTATCAGCTGCTCGACAAGTGCATAAGCGACGTTATGTACGGACTGCACGAACAGGTCAAACAGGTGCACGGCGACAGCGACCTCATCACCTATTACAACGAAGTTATGTCCCTCGGCATCAATTTCCTTGCCCAGTACCGCAAGCGTCTGCGCACCATCATCCTCAAAGCGGACAGCGCGCTGGTGTTCGACAAAGTGCACGAAATCCTCACACACAACATCGTGAACAGGTTGAGCAAGGCGAAGCCCAAGGACGGAGCGGGCAAAATCCCCGCGGACATTCTTGCGGAATTCTTCGCCGGCGGCATAATCTCCCTCATCAAGTGGTGGCTGCTCGAAGAACCCAACTACACGCAGGAAGACATCAAAGCACAGCTCAGCGTGCTTGCCGAAACCACACTCAGCGAATATTGCGCGTAGCGGGGGTATTATACCCCCGCACCCCCGTGCTTTGTGTTGTTGTCCCGCACATTTGTTGTGAATTATACGGGCGGCAGGGCACGCACGGCTGACACCTGTTGCGGCGCAAAACGCCGCACCCCCGTGCTTTGCTTTGTTGTCCCGTTCATCTGTTGCGAATTGCAGCACGGCAGGGCCGCGCAGAGTGACGGGTGCCTCGGTGTCCGAGCCGTCGGGACTGCGTGCGTCGTTCGGTCTTTGCGCTTAAAGGTCGTCCACATCCTGCTCCGGCAGGTCGAGGGGATTGTCGGGCACGCCCGTCCAGGAACCGTTCGGGTCTTTGAGTGCGTCCCAGACTTCCTTTTCGCTCTGACCGCCTTCGGCGAGCAGAGGGCGTTTGACCTTTTTGGCTTTCTTTGCCTGTTTTCTGTTTTTCATATTCACCTCCGAGTATAGTTTGCACCTAACGGAGCGTGCGATACGCGAAACGTAACGAAAACAAAAAAACGCAGGTTTATCCTGCGTTTTATGCTTGTTAACGTAAGATTTTGCGGCTCACGGTGTGCGGCGGCGGATTTTCGTCCGCCCCTCCGCGGCTTTCCCGTCAGCTTTCCCGTCCGTATTTTCCGACCAGATAGGCGATTGCTTCGCGGTATCCGTCGAAGCCCTTTCCGCATATCGTCTTTTCCGCGTAGAGGGAAACGTAGCTGAAACGGCGGAATTCTTCGCGCGAGTTTATGTCGGTGAGGTGCACTTCCGCGGTCGGTATGCCCACGGCTTTCAGGGCGTCGAGGATTGCGACGGAAGTGTGCGTATATGCTGCGGCATTTATGACTATGCCGTCGTACACGCCGTATGCGCGCTGGATTTCCGTCACGATGTCGCCCTCGCTGTTGGACTGATAGAACATCACGTCCGCGCCGAGTGCGGCGGCACTCTGTTCGATGAACGCGACGAGCGCGGCGTAATCCTGCCTGCCGTAGAGTGCGGGCTCGCGCACGCCGAGCATATTGATGTTGGGACCGTTAATGACCAAAATTTTCATCGAATTTCTCCGTTATCTTTTCGGCGCACTCTTCGGGTGCGCCGTCGTTGCACACTTCCGCATCGGCAAACGCGGTGTATACGGGCAGGCGCGCTTCGCGCATTTTCACCAGCGTTTCGCGGTCGCGGGAGAGGGGTCTGCCCGCCGTTTCCAGCTTGTCCGTATCGCGGTCGCAGAAGACGACGAAGCCGTTGCTTTTGAGGTTTAGTCTGTTTTCTTCCGAAAGGGGTGCGCCGCCGCCCGTTGCGATGACCGCTCCCGTTTTTGCCGCGCACTCCGCCACGACGGCCCTTTCTTCTTCGCGGAAGCCCTCTTCGCCGCGCTCGCGGAATATTGTCGGGATGTCCTTCCCCGTGCGGCTCACGATGAGTGCGTCGGTGTCGAAAAACTGGCGGGACAGTTTTTCGGCGACGATTTTGCCGAGTGTGGTCTTGCCCGACGACGGCATTCCGACGAGCACGATGTCGGTCAGGTCGCGCGTGATGGCGCGCCATACTTTCAGGATTTCTTTCCCTTCCGCGCTGTCGTGGGACGGTTCGGAATATTCTTCGCCGCGGAAGAGCATATTTGCGGCTTTCGCCTGTGCCGTGAGCATCAGCAGTCCGCTGCCTGCGGGGATGCCCATAGCCTGCGCCTGCATCACAAGTCGGGTGCGGAGAGGATTGAACACCGCGTCGAAGACGCCTTCCAATGCGGGAAAAATGCCGAGGTCCAGGGGAGCCGCCGCCGCGTTCGGGAACATACCGACGGGGGTGGTGTTGATGACGACCTGTGTTTCGCGCCTGTCCGCGACGTTGGAGTAGTTCACCTCTCCCGACCTCGACACCACGGTGACTGACGCCGCTCCTTCGCGTTTTGCGAGCGCGCACGCCGTATGCGAAGTGCCGCCGCTTCCGAGCACCAGAACGTGTTTGCCCGCAAGATGAATGCCGACGCAATTCATTGCGAAATTCATCCCGTATGCGTCCGTATTGTAGCCCGTGAGTCTGCCGCCGCGGTTGACGACGGTGTTCACCGCGCCGCAGATGCGCGCGCTCTCGTGCAATTCGTCGAGGAATGGGATGACGTCGCGCTTGTAGGGTATGGTGACGTTGATGCCGCGAAAGTCGCGCACCGCAAAGAATTTTTTAAGCTCACGGCTCTCCAAAGGGCGCAGCTCGTAATCCGCCGTGCCGAATGCGGCGTGCAGACGCGGTGAAAAGCTGTGCCCGAGCGGATTGCCGATAAGCCCGATTTTCATTGCGCCACCTCGTAGTAGCTGCCGAGGAATGTGAACTGTTCCGTCCCCTGGTCCAGCTCCGCGATGAGGGAGAGGGTGTCGGAGTTTTCGATTTGTCCTTCGAAATCGAAATAGAACATAAACTCGAAGTCCGTGCCGGGCAGGGGACGGGATTCCAGCTTTGTGAGATTGAGCCCCAGGGTGGAGAACTTGTTGAGCACGCGGTTGAGCGAGCCGGACTCGTGGGGCAGCGTCATCATTATGCTTATGCGGTTGGCGGGAGCGAAGACTTCCAGCGTCTTGCTTATGCAGATGAAGCGCGTATAGTTGGAGTCGTTGTCCTGGATGTTGCTCTCCAAAATGCCCAGCCCGTAGAGCTCGGCGCAGTTGCGCGAGGAGATGCACGCCACGTCGTTGCGGTCGGAGTTCGCCACCATTTCCGCGGCGACCGCGGTGTTGGGGCACGCGGTGATTTTGACGGACGAGGGCAGTTTTTGCAGATAGGCGGAACATTGTCCTATCGCCTGTTCGTGAGAGTAGACCTCCCTGATGTCCGAAAGCGCGACGCCCTTTTTGGCGAGCAGATGATGGCAGACTTTGAGTTTTATGCTGCGCACGATATAGAAACGGTGTTTTTTCATCAGGTCGTACACCGCGTTCACGCTGCCCACCGCGCTGTTTTCGATGGGGAGCACGCCGTAGTCGCACAGTCCCTTTTCCACGGCCTGGAACACGCCCTCGAAGTTGCGGAAGAAAGTGATGTCCGCAATCTCGAACAGCTTGTCGGCGGCGATGGAGGAGTAGCTCCCTTCCACGCCCTGACAGGCGACGGTGCTGCTGACGGGGAAGTATTTCTTGCCTTCCATAAGCACGCGGCGCAGGTTGTCCGAAAGGGGAGTCACGGGGGCGACGAGGCGGCGCTGATAAGCGCGCGAAGTTTCCAGAATCGTTTCAAACACGCGTTTAAGATAAATTTTCTGCTCGTCATCTGCCTGTTTTGTCACTCTGGCGATGATTTTCTTTTCGCGTGCGGGGTCGAGCACGGCGGCGTGAGTGCGCGCTTTTTCTTCGCCTATCTCGCGCACCGTGCGCTGTCTTTCAAGATAGAGTTCGGCGATTTTGTCGTCCAGCTCGTCTATCTTTTTCCGAAGTTCTTCTATCATATATCCACCTCAAAATTGTTTGCTTATTCCGTTTTTTCACGCTCTCCGAGCAGCACCGCGTCCAGCACGGCGAGCGCCGCCGCCGCTTCCACCGCCGCAACCGCCCGCGGGACCACCGTCGCGTCGTGTCTGCCGCGCACGGTGATGACCGTTTCCGTCATAGTGCCGAGGTCCACCGTCTGTTGGGGCAGCGCGATGGACGGGGTCGGGCGGAATGCCGCCCTGAACGTCACGGGCATTCCGTTGGATATGCCGCCGTTGATGCCGCCCGCGTTGTCGGTCAGCGTCACGACTTTGCCGTCCCTTATCGCGAAGGGGTCGTTGGCTTCGCTGCCGCGCATCCTTGCGATGGCGAACCCCGCGCCGAATTCCACGCCCTTTACGGCGGGTATGGCGTACACCGCCGCGGAAATCTTGCTTTCCAGCCCGCCGAACAGCGCGTCGCCGAGTCCTGCCGGCATACCTGTCTCTTATACACATCTCCGAGCCCACGA
>UQVO01000012.1 GCA_900544575.1 uncultured Eubacteriales bacterium
CCCTTTCAGGGGGTACGGTTGCGGGGGAAACCCGCAGGAAGGGGGTTCAATATTCCCCTGTCAAAGAAATAACAACTAAACACCCCGCGAACGGCGATATTTTGATGAAGAACAAGGAAGAGCCGCGACTCTCGGACGCGCTGTGTACTTGTCCGTACATAAGCGGTCGGGAGCGCGGCTCTGACACAGTTATTCGCAAAATAGCGCCGTTCAGCAGAAGGCGTAGTAAATGGCATTGATAGCCTTTTCATAATCAAAGGTGTCCACACCGACGATTATGTTCATCTCGGAAGAGCCTTGGTCTATCATACGGATGTTGATGTGACTGTCGGCGAGGGCGGAGAAAATGGTCGCCGCGGTGCCCTGACGGGACGCCATATTGTTGCCGACGGTGGCGATGAGGGAGAGCCCGCTGTGTATCTCGATGTTGTCCGCATCCAGGGCGGCGCGGAGTTTGCCGACAAGGCTCTGGGCGTTGTTGGCGAGATATTCGTCGCGGATGACGAGAGAGAGCGTGTCTATGCCTGAGGGCATATGCTCGAAAGAAACTCCCTCGTATTCGAGCACGCTGAGCGCTTTTCTGCCGAAGCCTATTTCGCGGTTCATCATATCCTTTTCGATGTTGATGATGGTGAACCCTTTGCGGCCCGCTATGCCCGTGACAACCCTGCCGCTGCCCGCCGATTTCTTGCCGTCGGCGACGATGAGAGTGCCTTTTGCGGAAGGATTGAAGGTGTTGCGGATGTTGATGGGAATGCCCGCGCTGCGCACGGGGAATATGGACTCGGGATGCAGCACTTCCGCGCCCATATACGCAAGCTCGCGCAGTTCTTTGTAACTCAGGCAGTCTATTATCGCGGGATGGGAGATGATGCGGGGGTCTGCGGTGAGGAAACCGTCCACATCCGTCCAGTTCTCGTACACTTCCGCTCCGACGGCGCGCGCGACTATCGCGCCCGTGATGTCCGAACCGCCGCGAGAAAACGTCTTGACGTTGCCCTCTTTGTCCGAACCGTAGAAGCCGGGGAGCACCGCACGCTCGCAATCCGCAAGCCTTGCGCGGAGCAGGTCGAGAGAGAGGTCGAGCATAAGCTCGCCTTTTGGTCCGAATTTGATGAGGTCCTGCGTGTCGACAAACTCGACGCCGAGTTTTGCCGCAAGCACGCGCGCGCTGAGATACTCGCCGCGGGAAGCAATGTAATCCACGCCCGCTCCCGCCTCGATGTTGCTCTTGACTTCCGCAAGAGCGTCCTTCATACCCACATCGACGCCGAGTTCTTCCTCTATGTCCGAAAAGCGCTTCTCGATGACGGCAAACGTGCCGTCGCAATTGCCTTTTTCCTGTTTCTCGCGTGCGCACGCATAGAGCGCGTCCGTGACCTTGACGTCCGCGGAATCGCGTTTTCCCGGCGCGGAAACGACGATGTATGCGCGGGAAGCGTCGGAAGCGATTATGTCCGCCACCTGTGTGATAGTCTTGCTGTTGGCCATCGATGTGCCGCCGAATTTGCAAACCTTCATATATACCCTCTGTTGTAAAATATGTCTTTCAGTCCCCCCTGTGCGACCGCGGATGCGGACGCGTTCATCTGATGCGTTTTGCCTCGAAATAATATCTTTTTTCTTCCGCTTCGCCCATAGAGAACGCCTTGCGGCAGAGATTGCCGTGTTCGACGACGTAGCCGAAGAGTTCGGTTTTCTCTATGCAGGGCATACGCACCGCCACACCGTCGGACGTGTCCGCGACGGCGTGCAGGTTGTCAAGCCCGTGGATATAGTCCACGCTCGCGCCGGGATGAGAGGAAACGTAGGCGTCAATCGCGTCCTGGACTTCCGCTATCGCTTCCGCGCTGTTGCCGTTGACGGCAATGGTGTACTCCATATTCTGCGTGAACATTTTGAGTCTGCTCTCGCCTTTCAGAACCGTGGACATATAGAGCACGAAGTCCGCGTCGTCCACACCGAACACGAAACGGTGTATCGGCTCGAACACGATGCCGTCGTCGTGCAGGTTCTCAATCTCCGTCAAAGCGAAGCGTGCGGGATGGTTTTCTCTCTCCTCCGGGGTGAGGTTCTTTCTTATCTTCTTCCAATGCGCCTGCGCCGTGGCAAGGGAATGGTTTCCGTCGCCGACGGCAAAGACGAAATTCGTGTCCACGCCGTATATGCCCTTGACGCTTTTTGCATAATCGTCGAGTTTAGCGAGCACTTCCGACGCGTCAAGCCGCCATCCCGTCAGATGACCGCCGTTCATATTGAGGTCGAAATCATAGAGTTTTTCGAGCTCGTGACGCTGTTTGTAGAAAGGTTCGATGACGGTTTTGTTGCGGTCGTCGAGGAGCAGCATAACGTGCGGAAGTTCGATGGGAGCGTTCTCGCGTATGGCAAGACGGGGAGGTATGCGGTTTGCGACGACCCCTTCCGTCGCGCGTATGGACGCTTCCGTCGGATGGACGTAGGAATACTCTTCCAAATCCACGGGAGCGACTATGCCAAGCCGCGTGTTGCCGTAGGCGGTTTGTCTGCGCACGAGCACGAAGCTGTCTTTCAGCGTGCGGAAAACCCCGCCGTCAAGATAGCTCTGCATCGTTGCGTTTATCTTCTCTATTCTCTGCTCCGCGTCGCCGTCTTCGAGATACACTTCGGGAAAAATGAGCCTGAGCGCGCTGGGCGCGTCGCCCACGAACTCGTCGAGTTTCTCCCAATAATCCCTCTGCGAGGTGAACTGGTCGCAGGACACGACCGCGAATTTCTCCGGCTGCGCGACGTCGGGCAGCAGTATATCGAACGGTTTTACTGTCTTCATCCTTACAATCTCCCGTGGTGTTTTTTATCCTCTTTCGCCTGACGTTTCGCGATGGCTCCCGGAGATATGCCGAACGCCTCCTCGATTTCGTCTTTGAGCTTGTCCATAGTCATATAACGGCGTATCTCACCGCGTTTCACGACGGAAATTATGCCCGTTTCTTCGCTCACTACGATTGAGAGCACGTCGGTGTCTTCCGTGATGCCTATCGCGGCGCGGTGACGCGTGCCCATCTCCTTGTTGATGTTCTTCTGGGTGAGCGGCAGAAAACAGCCCGCCGCAACGACCTTGTTGCCGCGCACTATGACCGCCCCGTCGTGGAGAGGGGCTTTGGTGTTGAAGATGCTCTCCAACAGCGCGGCGGAAAGTTCCGCATTCAGCATAGTGCCGGAGCTCAGCACCGTATCGTTGACGCTCTTGTTGCTGTCGATGATGATAATCGCGCCGACGTCCTGTTTCGCCATATCCTGGCAGGCGCTCAGAATTTCCGCCGTCGTTTCGCGCAGCTCGTCGTCGCTGTTCATACCGTCGTTGAAAGCAGGCAGTCCGCGGGGGTTTGCGATGCGCTGGAAGATGGATTTCAGGTCGCTCTGATACACCACGCAGCACATCACTATGACCGCTATCATTGCGTAATGCAGAATGTAGCGCGACACCGTGAGTATCTCGTGGTCGCTGAGCGCGGACAGCACCATAACGAGAATTTCGAGCACGGCGACCGACAGCGCCATAATCAGCACCCTTATGTTGCGCCTGTACGCGAACATAACCACCAGCAGCGCGAGCGCCGCAACGAGCACCACGCCGTCGATTATCGCATACCAGTCGAGAGTGGAAGCATAACTTACGAAATCGTACATCTCTGCCCTCCTTTGTCTGTCCTATTACAGGTCGAACTCCTCGAAGACCTTGTCGTCCTTGTCCGAAACCTGCCCGTCGGGCGCGCCGCCGAACTCCTCGAAAGGCGAACCGCCGTCATTGCCGCCATTTCCGCCGCCTTGGTCGAAAGGACTGCGTTCCGGCGCGGGCGGGACGTAATTCTTCGCTTTTTTGCCGAGCACCGCGGACACCGCAATCGCGGCGATTACCCACGCGGCAAGCAGGCAGAGCGCGATTATGCTCGCAATCGCCCAGCCTTCGTCTATCGTCACGGGCGCGCCGTAGTAGGTTTCGAGTATGTCCATCACCATTTCGCTGACGGAGCTGTCGTAAAACAGTATGATGTACGAAACGGCGGAAAACGCGGTCATCAGCCCCTGCAAAAAGAGATAGACGGAAGCCCACGCCGAGAAATTGACGTATTGCTGTCTGGGGTCCATCATACGGCGGAAAACGACGAAGTACATTGCGCAGTAAGTCCCCGTCAGCACCGTCATATTGAGAAGCATAGTCGTGTAAGGCAGCACCGCCGGGTCGAGGAAACAGAAACACTCTATTATCCCCATCACGAAGTACGCCGCGGATGTGAACAGCATACAGATGTACACGAAATCGTTCCTGCGGCAGAAAACGCAGCCGCGGCGCGCCGACATCGTCACAAGTATGAGCGAGAACAGATAGCATACGACCGCGGGCAGCACGCCGTAACCGAGCACCGCCTCAATCACGGCTATCGTGATTTCCGCCGCGCCCGAAAGCCCCGTGAAGAGGTCTATGACGGACACCACGTTGCGCACGAGCGACGCCACGAACATCAGCGCCCATATCGCACCGCCCCATTTGTCGGGGATGAGAGTCTTGAAATTTTTCCTTATCCTTACCTGAACCTGCATACGATTTACACCGAACTCAGAAGCGTCAGCACCGCGTCGTGCATTGCGCTGCCTTCCGACCGTTTCCCCGTCAGCACGGCGAACTGCAATTCGTGGAGATAGTCCACGCACTTTTTCAGCCGCACCTGGGAATATTTGCCCGAAACGCGCCTCAGATGATAGAGAGCGCCGGGCTTGATGCCGAGCAAAGCCGCGACGTCGGCGTCGGGCTCTCCCTTATGCAATTCCGCGTGCAGCATCCTGCGATAGTAGCCGTAAAGCAGGTTGAGCACGGTCATGGGACGCACCCCGTCGCCCGTCAGAGCGTCCAGCACTTCCAGCGCGCGCCCCGCGTTGCCCGAACCGACTGCGTCCGAAAGCTGGAAAATCTGCACGTCCGGCTCGGCGGAAGTCATTTCGCACACGTCCGCGCGCGTAATGTCGCCGTCGCAGTACGCTTTGAGCTTGCTCACCTCGCAGGAAATGCGCGACATATCCGAAAGCGTGCGCGAAACCAGCTCGTGCAGCGCGGCGCGCTGCATCGTGCGCACGGGTTCCTCGCGCAGCATCCCGTCCACCAGCACCGCTATCTCGTCTTCCGCAAGGCGGTTGCAGTCCACCTTCTCCGCGCCCTTGAACGACGCATATTTCTCCGCGCCCTCCTCGCACACCAGCACGAGAACGGCTTCGGGATTGGGAGAGGCAAGATAGCGCTCGTAAGTCGCCTTGTCCGCGTCCGAAAACTTTTCCTGAACGTCGGGGACGACGACCACGCGCAGAACGTCGAACATCGGGAAGGTGTTCAGCATCCCCACCGCGACCTCCGCACCGTCCGCCGCCGACACGGAAGAACAGTTGAAAGACGCATAATCGGGGTTGACCAACGCGCGGAACATCCCCACGGCGGACTGCCTGAGCCAGGCGTCGTCACCGTAAACGACGTAGCAGGATGCGAGCGGCTTGCCGTCCGTTCTGTCGAGATGAGATTTCAGCGCGGTATATTTCACTTATACGCTTCCCGTTTTTAATATCATTTATAATAACATTACGGCAGTATTATGTAAAGCGGCTTAAAAACAAAAACATTGCCGCGCACGGATTGGCGGAAATTTTTTGTTGACGTTTTGAAATCATTTTGATATCATAATGACAAAAGGAGGATACTATGCAAAACAAATCCGAAATTGCCGCCGCGAAAGACGCCGGCTACACCGAAAAACCTCTTCGCCCCATAAGCGGCTATCTTATGCTCGCTCTGAACTTGCTTCTCGTCGCGGCTTGCGTCACAATGATTGCTCTCGGCGGCGTCTACGACGTGACGGCGGTGTTCGTCATCGGCTTCCTGCTCATTCCCGTATGGCTGTTTCTGCTTTACGGCTACTGCGTCGTCGCCCCCAACGAAGCGGTGGTGCTCACGCTGTTCGGGAAATACAAAGGCACGATAAAGGAAGAAGGATATTATTGGTACAATCCCTTCTGCCGCAAGTTCAATCCCGCCGCCCCCAAGGTCGGCGCGCGCAGAATGCACGTTTCGCTGAAAGCGATGACCCTCAACAACGACAAACAGAAAGTCAACGACGCGGAAGGCAATCCCATAGAAATCGGCGTCGTGGTCATCTGGCGCATCCGCGACGCGGCGAAAGCGGTGTTCAACGTGGACAATTACGTCAACTTCATCTCCATCCAGAGCGACGCGGCGATACGCAACATCGCAAGGCAGTATCCTTACGACGTGAGCGAAGACGGCGACGAAAAATCTCTCCGCGGCAGCGCGCAGGAAATCGCCGCCACTCTCTGCCTCGACTTGCAGCAGCGCGTCGACATCGCGGGCATAGAGGTCGTCGAGGCGCGCATAGCGCACCTTGCCTACGCACAGGAAATCGCCGCCGCAATGCTCCAACGCCAGCAGGCAAAAGCGGTCGTCGACGCCCGCACAACCATTGTCGAAGGCGCCGTGGGAATGGTCGAACTCGCGCTTGCAAAGCTCAGCGAAACGGGGCTTGTGGAGCTTGACGACGAGCGCAAAGCGCAGATGGTTTCTAACCTTATGGTGGTGCTCTGCGCCAACAAGGACGCACAGCCTGTCGTCAACAGCGGCAGTTTATACTGACAAAAATGGAAAAGAAACAGCTGATTCTGCGAATACCCTACACTTTGTGGGAAGACCTCAACCGAATGGCGGAGGATGAATTCCGCTCTCTCAACGGGCAGATAGAATACATCCTTACGCAGGCGGTGCGCAACTCCAAGACGCGCACCGACGTCATTGCGGAAGAGGTGCTGCACGCCCTTGCCGAAACGCTTGCCAAGGACGGCAAATCCCTTTCGCACGGCAACATACGGTCATAAGTTCCCCGTCTGGACAGACACTCGGAATTCACGCACCGTCCCCCACCCCGCCGAAACATTTTCGGCGGGGCTTTTTGATTAAGCCGATACCTCAGAAACGGTGCGGGACGAAAACTACAAAGATGAATTAAACGCGCACTTATTCTGAGTGCACGCGCCGCTCAGCCAAGCGTTCACAGGCGGTGCAACCGCCGCTTGAACGCCGCGGCGCGCTCTGCGACCTCGCGAGCTTGATGAGTAATTAAACAGACACGGGCGTAGTGCGAGGCGAGTCGCCTTCCTCGCCCCGTGAGCGACGTTTAGTGAGTGCCGTCATCCGCTCGGTTATGTGAGTGCGAGAAACAAACTCTCAATAGGAATGTAACGTAAGTCCCGCATTTTGGGAGGTGTGCACTTTTTCCGAACGGGGGAGGAATACCCGAAGGGAAGGAGGGGGTTCAACACTCCAACGGTTGCGGGGGAAACCCGCAGGAAGGGGGTTCAATATTTATTATTCAAAAGAGAGGGGGCACAATATTCCCCTGTAAGTGCACGGCTTACCGGGTATAACACAAAAACGCGTGGTTACCGCGCGTTTTTGTGTTATAAACATAGGATTTGTGATGTTAGAGTTTACATTTGATTTGCGCGAGGGCTTCTTCGCGGTTGAGCTCCCCGGCGTTGCAGCGCATCATCGTTTTTACGTCGGAGTCTTTCAGGCGGTAGAATTGCAGGATGAGGAATGCGATGAAGTTGCCGATGAGGGGGACGAGTATGCAGGCAATCCAAAGTCCGTCGATGGCTTCGGCCGATTGCGTAATGCCTTGTTCCGCAAGCTCCGCGAGGTCGGCAAAACTTTCGGCGGTGATGCTCTGCCATCCGAACAGACCTATAATCGCCAGACCCAGCGACCCCGAGATGGCGCCCGTGATTTTCGCCATCAGCGTTTGCAGCGAGAAGGTAATGCCCTTTGCCTCTATGCCTGTCTTGAACCTGCCGTATTCCGCGCAGTCGGGCGTGAACATAAACATCAGGACGTTGACCACGCCCGTGGCGATGGCGTTCACCACCGACAGCCCGATGTACGCTCCCGTGTTGCCTCTCGCGAAGAAGAAGATGAGCAGGTTTATGCCGACGGTGGCGAGCAGACAGCTCTTGTACAGCGTGATTTTGTTGACCTTTTTCAGAATGTACGGCACGGCGAAGGACGCCACCGCAAAAGGAACGGTGGTTATCAGACCGACGTACAGCACGATAAGCTCGTCGTTAAAGACATAGAACGACATAAAGAGCTGCAACGAACCGAGCACGTTGCATCCCGACGAGAACAGGAACGCAGTGTAATAGATGAGGAGATATTTGTTGGAGAACAGATATCGGAACATTCTCCTTACGGTGAAACTTTCTTCGGGAGGAATGCCGACGACGCGTTCTTTGCCTTTGAAGCAGAAGGGGAGCATTGTGGCGAAAGCTATGACTGCGCCGATGATTGCCACATAGAGATACGAGACGCCCACCTTCTGGCTGACGAGCACCATTGCCAGCAGGCTGGCAATTCCGCTGCCCGCCGTGCCGCAAATGCTTTTTACGGAAAGCATTTTTTCGCGCTCGCCGAAGTTGTCGGTCAACACGGTTATGCAGCCGTGTATCGGAGCGTCGCAAAGGGTGTAGACGCAGTCGTGAATGAGATAAGCGATTGCGAGCCACGCAAGCTGACCCGCTTCCGAGATGCCCGCAGGTATCGCGAACAGCAGGATGACCGACAACGGGATTGCCACGACGGACATCCTCAGCCACGGCAAAAACTTGTTGCCGCTCTTGAACTTGATTTTGTCGAAAAGCGCGCCGAAAATGGCGTCGTTGAAAGCGTCCCAGACTTTGACGAGGACAAGCACCAGCGCGACTTTGCCCGCATCCATACCCTGTAAGAGGGCAAAGGTCGTAAGATAAGTCGCTACAAGGGTATAAATGAGGTTTTGCCCTGCGAAATAGGCGTAGTAGCTGATTTTTTCGCCGCCCGGAACGCGGTCGTCGGGCTGGCCTATTCCGAGCACGGATTTCAGAAAGCCGACGACGACGTTGTCTTTGCGGACGGCGGCCGTCGCCGTTCCGCTTTCCGCGTCGGCGGTCAAGACGTCTGTTTGCGGGGTCTGCCCGTCGGCGGGCTGCACGGAAGAGGAGATTTCGGCATTGTCTTCCGTCGTAAAGTTTTTGTTTTCGTCCATAATTTCCCTCTCTACACACCGATTATAATATACGCGCGGGCATACAACAAGAGTCAATTTCCGTTCGGCGGCTTTTTTTAGCGCATTCGTCCCCGGGGCGCGCAGCTTTTCGGTTTCGGGAAGGCGGACGTCCGCGGACGGACGGGCAAAAATCGGGGTGTGGGGTAGAATACCCCACAAGCACGGAGGGGCGCAAAGTGCATAAAAGCCTTGCTATTGCATAAATTTGTGCATATTTTTGTGCAATTTATGAATTTCCGTGCATTTTTTGCTTTTGTATGCAGAAAATGCGAAATATTATGCAAAAATGTTTGACTTTTGTTTTTCGCGGCAATATAATCGTGTCAAACGCTCAACGGAAGGTAAGATTTTATGGACAAATCGCAAATCAAAAAGGTGGTGCTGGCTTACTCCGGCGGACTCGACACTTCCATCATAATTCCCTGGCTCAAAGAGAACTACAACAACTGCGAAGTCATCGCGGTGTCCGGCAACGTGGGGCAGGCGGACGAGCTGGAAGGGCTGGAAGAAAAGGCGCTGAAAACGGGCGCTTCTAAGCTCTATATCGAGGACCTCACCGACGAATTCGTCAACGACTATATCATCCCCACCGTCAAGGCGGGGGCAAAGTACGAGGAATATATGCTGGGCACGTCCTTTGCGCGTCCCATCATCGCAAAGCGCATTGTGGAAATCGCAAAGGCGGAGCACGCGGACGCGATATGCCACGGCTGCACGGGCAAGGGCAACGACCAGGTGCGTTTCGAACTCGCCATCAAAGCGTTTGCGCCCGATATGCCCGTCATCGCACCCTGGCGCGAATGGAACATCAAGTCGCGCGAAGAGGAAATCGAGTACGCCGAGGCGCACAACGTCCCCCTCAAAATCAACCGCGAAACCAACTATTCCAAGGACAAGAACCTCTGGCACCTTTCCCACGAAGGGCTGGACCTCGAAGACGCGGGCAACGAGCCGCTTTACGACAAGGAGGGCTTCCTCGAAATGGGCGTGTCCCCGATGAAGGCGCCCGATAAAGCGACGTATGTCACGCTGGACTTCGAAAAGGGCGTCCCCGTCGCGCTCGACGGCAAGAAGATGTCCGCAAAAGACATCATCTTCGCGCTCAACAAACTTGGCGGCGAAAACGGCATAGGGCTGCTCGACATAGTGGAAAACAGGCTGGTCGGCATAAAGTGCCGCGGAGTGTACGAAACCCCGGGCGGCGCAATCCTTTATTTCGCGCACGAATATCTGGAAACGCTGTGTCTGGACAAATACACCGCGCACAAGAAACAGGAGCTTGCAATCACGTTCGCGGAGCTGGTGTACAACGGGCAATGGTACACTCCCTTGCGCGAAGCGCTCTCCGCTTTCGTCGACAAGACGCAGGAGAGGGTCACGGGCAAAGTCAAAATCAAGCTCTACAAGGGCAATATGATAAAGGCGGGCGCGTGGAGCGAGTATTCTCTCTACAACGAAGAGATTGCCACTTTCGGCGAAGACAACGTATACAACCAGGCGGATGCGGCAGGCTTCATCAACCTGTTCGGGCTGCCCATCAAGGTGCAGGCGCAGGTGGACGCGGCGATTGCGGCAAAGAAAAACAAGAAGTGACGGAGTCCGTTTCTTTCCCCGTCGGGGAAAGTGGGCAAATTCAAGAACAAGCAGTTTATCATCCCAAAAGCCGGCGTAAAGCCGGTTTTGGAATTAAACGGAGGAGAAAATGGCGAAACTCTGGGCGGGCCGCGCAGGCAAGGAAACGGCGAAAGCGGCGGACGAATTCAACAGTTCCGTCGCCGTGGACGGCAGGATGTACGAGCAGGACATCAGAGGTTCTCTCGCGCACGCCGAGATGCTCGCGGGCTGCGGCATCATCACGTATGACGAGTACGGCGAGATAGCGGAGGGGCTGAAAGGGATACTCGCCGACATCAGGTCCGGCGCGCTCGCCATCGACCCCGAAGCGGAAGACGTGCATATGTTCGTCGAGGCGGAGCTGACCAAGCGCGTCGGCGACGCGGGGAAGAAACTGCACACCGCCCGCAGCCGCAACGACCAGGTCGCGACGGATATGCGGCTGTATCTGCGCGACGAGAGCGCGGAGGTGGTCGCGCTCATCAAAAAGCTGCTCGCCGCGGTCGTGGGTCAGGCAAAGGCGACCAAAAACTACATCGTGCCGGGCTACACGCATTTGCAGAGGGCGCAGCCGATATATTTCGCACATCATCTGCTTGCGTACGCGATGATGTTCGTGCGCGACGCGGGCAGGATAGGCGACGCTGTGCGGCGTATGAACGTCAGTCCGCTCGGCAGCTGTGCGCTTGCCGGCACGACGTACGATACGGACAGGACGTTCACGGCAAAGAAACTCGGCTTCGACGGAGTGTGCCTCAACAGCATAGACGGCGTGTCCGACAGGGATTTCTGCGTTGAGTTGATTTCCGCTTTCGCACTCGTTATGACGCATCTTTCGCGGTTTGCGGAAGAGGTGGTGCTCTGGTCGTCTTCCGAGTTCGGTTTCGTGGAGCTGGACGACGCTTACACGACGGGGTCCAGCATAATGCCGCAGAAGAAAAATCCCGATATGGCGGAGCTTGTGCGCGGCAAGACGGGCAGGGTGTACGGCGACCTTATGGCGATGCTCACCGTGCTGAAAGGACTGCCGCTTGCCTACAACAAGGATATGCAGGAAGACAAGGAGTGCGTCTTCGACGCACTGGACACCGTCAAGGCGTGTCTTAAAATATTCGCGCCTATGGTTGCGACGATGCGCCCCGACAGGGAGAATATGCTGCGCGCGGCGGGCAAAGGATACATCAACGCGACGGACCTCGCGGACTATCTCGTGGGGAAGGGGCTGCCTTTCCGTACGGCGTACAAGACCGTGGGCGAAATCGTTGCCTACGGCATAAAGCAGGACAAAACGCTGGAAGAAATCTCCCTTGACGAATACAAAAAGTTCGGCGACGTCTTCGGCGAGGACCTTTACGGCGCGATAGACCTCTCCGCCTGCGTGCGCAGAAGGACTTCGGAGGGCGGCACGGGCGCGAAGTCCGTGGAAAAACAAATCCGTTTCGTGGAGGAATTCATCGGGTGACAAAGGTTTTCATTGACGGCAGGGAAGGCACGACGGGGCTGCGCATATACGAGCGGCTGCTCGGAAGAGAGGGGACGGAAGTCATAATCCTTCCCGAGGAAAAACGCAAGGACCCCGCGGCGCGACGGGAGGCGATATTCGCTTCCGACGTGACTTTCCTGTGTCTGCCCGACGCCGCGGCGAAAGAGTCCGTCGCGCTTGCGGAAGGGTCGGACGCCGTGATTATAGACGCGTCCACCGCGCACCGCACCGCGCCCGGCTGGGAATACGGCTTTCCGGAGCTCGGCGGCGGGAGAGCGGAAAGGATAGCGCGTTCGCGGCGCATCGCCGTGCCGGGGTGTCACGCTTCGGGCTTTGTCGCGCTGGTGAGTCCGCTCGTCAAAGCGGGGATAGTGCCGCGGGAAGCGGAGCTTGTCTGTATGTCCCTCACGGGATACAGCGGCGGCGGCAAGAAAATGATTGCGCAGTACGAAGCGTCGGAGGGGGCTATGCGCGCTCCGCGGCAGTACGGCATAGCGCAGACGCACAAGCATCTGCCCGAAATGACCGCCGTGACGGGGTTGTCCTCGCCTCCCGTGTTCTGTCCCGTCGTTGCGGATTTTTATTCGGGAATGGAAGTGACGGTGCCGCTTTTTGCGAAGGACATTGCGGGTGGCGCGGCGGATATAGCAAAGATATACGGGGAACTTTACGACGGGGAGATAGTCTTTTTCCGCGAAAACTGCGACGAGGACGGCTTTCTGTCCGCGGCGGCGTATTCGGGGACGGACTGTATGGAGATTTCCGTGCACGGGTCGGAGGACAGGATACTTCTCGTCGCGAGATACGACAATCTGGGCAAGGGCGCGTCGGGTGCGGCGGTGGAGTGTATGAACATCGCTCTCGGCTTGCCGCCCGCGACGGGACTGGAACTGACGAAAAGGTGACTGCGGCCCGAAAAGGGTGTATAATCGGAATTGCGCCGTGCGGATTTCCCGTCGGGGCGCGGAGTGAAGATAAAGATGACGGATATGAACTCGGAAGAAATAAAGTTTATAAAGGGCGGCGCGTGCGCGCCCGAAGGATTTCTGGCGGCGGGGGTTTACTGCGGCATACGCCGCAACCGTTCCAAAAAGGACCTCGCCCTGCTTTACAGCAAGACGCCCGCGGCGGCAGCCGCGGTGTATACGCGCAACCGCGTGAAAGGCGCGCCGCTTGCCGTGACGAAAGCGCACGTCGACGGCGGAAAGATAAGCGCGGTCATATGCAACAGCGGCATTGCGAACACCTGTTGCGCAGGCGGGCGCGAGATTGCCGAAAGGACCTGCGAACTGACGGGCGAAGCGCTGGGCATTCCCGCGGAGCAGGTGGCTGTGGCGTCCACGGGCGTCATCGGACAGCCTCTCGACATCGCGCCGATTGCGAAGGGCATTCCCGAACTCGTGCGCGCTCTGTCGCGCGACTCGTCGGGCGCGGCGCAGGCGATTATGACCACGGACACCGTGGAAAAACAGGTCGCGGTCGAGTTTGAGCTGGACGGCAGGACGTGCAGAATCGGCGGTATGGCGAAAGGGTCGGGAATGATACATCCCGATATGGCGACAATGCTCGTCTACCTTACGTCCGACGTGAACATCACCGCCGAAATGCTGCAAAAGGCACTTTCCGGGGACGTCGGGAACACGTTCAATATGTTGAGCGTGGACGGCGACACTTCCACCAACGATATGGTGCTGCTGCTCGCCAACGGCGAAGCGGGCAACAGTGAAATAAACTGTGAAAACGACGCATTCCGCACTTTTATGCGCGCACTCAATACGGTAAACGTCGCGTTGTGCAGAATGCTGGCAGGCGACGGCGAGGGTGCGACGAAACTTCTCGACTGCGTTGTCACGGGCGCGGCGACGGAGGCGGACGCGAAACTCGGCGCAAAAGCGGTGATATGTTCCTCACTTGTCAAAGCCGCAATGTTCGGCGCGGACGCGAACTGGGGCAGGGTGCTGTGCGCGCTGGGATACAGCGGCGCGGCGTTCGACCCCGAGAGCGTGGGCGTGACTTTCCGCTCCGCGGCGGGAGAGGTCGAAGTGTGCAGGGCGGGCGCTCCGACGGACTTTTCGGAAGAAAAGGCGAAGGAAGTGCTTTCGGAAAAGGAAATCGAGATTGCGGTGTCGTTGGGCGGAGGCGGTTTTTCCGCGGAAGCGTGGGGGTGCGACCTCACTTACGACTATGTGAAGATAAACGGCGATTACAGGACTTAGGAGGCGGTTATGTTCATCGACAACAAGCTCAGGGCGGAAGTGCTCACGGAGGCTCTGCCTTACATCAGGAAATACAGCGGCAAAATTCTGCTCGTCAAATACGGCGGCAGCGCAATGACGGACGAAACCCTCAAAAAAGCGGTGATGGGCGATTTGGTGCTGCTTTCGCTCATCGGAGTGAAAGTGGTGCTCGTCCACGGCGGCGGTCCCGAAATCACGGAAATGCTCGGCAAGCTCGGCAAAAAGTCCGTGTTCGTGGACGGACTGCGCGTGACGGACGCGGAGACCGCGGACGTGGTGCAGATGGTGCTCGCGGGCAAGGTCAACAAGGGGCTTGTCAACCTCATTCAGAGCCTGGGCGGCAAGGCGATGGGGCTTTCGGGTGCGGACGGCGGACTCATCTGCGCCAAACAGCTCGACCCCAAACTCGGCTTTGTGGGAGAGATTTCCTCTCTCAACGTCCAGCCCGTGCTCGACGTGCTCGAAAAGGGTTACATCCCCGTCATTTCCACCGTCGGCTGCGACGCGGACGGCAACGTGTACAACATCAACGCGGACACCGCGGCGGCGAGGATTGCGGGAATGCTCAAAGCGGAAAGTTTAATCAATATGACGGACACCGCGGGCCTTCTGGAAGACGAAAAGGACGAGAGCACTCTCATACACAAAATTTTCGTCAGCGACGCGCAGCGTATGGTCAATCACGGCGAACTTTCGGGAGGGATGATACCCAAGGTCAACTGCTGCATAGAGGCAATCCGCCGCGGCGTGAAAAAGGTGTTCATCATCGACGGCAGAGTGCCGCACTCAATACTCATCGAAACTCTGACCGACGCCGGAATAGGCACGATGTTCGTGTCGGGTGAAAACTATGACGATTGAAGAAAAGGACCGCGAATACGTTGCGTCGACATACGCGCGTTTTCCCGTGCGGCTTGTGCGCGGGGAAGGCGCGACGCTTTACGACGCGGACGGAAAGAGCTATATCGACCTCGGCAGCGGGATAGGCGTGAGCATATTCGGCACGGCGGACGCGGAATGGGCGGCGGCGGTGAGCGCGCAGCTGCGCACCTTGCAGCACGCGTCCAACCTCTATTACACGGACCCGTGCGTCCTGCTCGCGGAAGCGCTGTGCAAGCGGTCGGGGATGAAGAAAGTTTTCTTTTCCAACTCCGGCGCGGAGGCGAACGAGTGCGCGATAAAGACGGCGCGCAAGTGGGGAGAGGAGCACAAGGGCGCGGAGTATTTTAACATAGCCGTGCTCAAAGGCGGCTTCCACGGCAGGACTCTCGCCGCGCTCGCCGCGACGGGACAGGAAGAATATCACAAGGATTTCCTGCCGCTCACTCCCGGCTTTGTCTGTGTGGACGCGGAGGACGCTGAGGGATTGGAGCGTGCGGTCACGGAAAACAAGTGCGCGGCGGTGATGCTTGAAACCATACAGGGCGAGGGCGGCGTCGTCCCCCTCTCCGAAGGCTTTCTGCACGCGGCGGCGGACATTGCCGCAAAACACGGCGTGCTGCTGATTATAGACGAAGTGCAGACGGGTATGGGCAGGACGGGCAAATTCTATTCCTATATGCATTACGGCATAACTCCCGACATCGTCACTTCCGCAAAGGGGCTGGGCGGCGGTCTGCCGATTGGCGCGACCCTGTTCGGGGAAAGGACGGCGGACGTGCTGACCCCGGGCACGCACGGCTCGACTTTCGGGGGGAATCCCGCCGTGTGCGCAGGCGCGCTCAACATCGTGGGCAGGCTGACGGACGAGTTCCTCGGTGAAGTTGCGGAGAAGGGAGAAAAGCTGCGCTCCGCCCTCACAGGAAGCAAAGGGATAAAGAACGTGACGGGACGCGGGCTTATGCTCGGCGTCGCCGCGGAGCGACCTGCGGCAGACGTGCTCGCAAGGCTCAGGGACGAGGGCGTGCTCGCGCTCAAAGCAAAGGACAAGGTGCGGCTGCTGCCGCCGCTCAACATCACGGCGGAGGAGCTTGACCGCGCCGCGGAAATCATAAAGAAGGTGTGTGCCGAATGAAAAATCTGCTCAAACTTATGGACCTCTCCGAAAAGGAGATTATCGAGATACTCAACACCGCCGACCAACTCAAATTCGAAAAGAAGAACGGCATTCCCCACCGTCTGCTGGAAGGCAAGACGCTGGGACTGATATTCGCCAAGTCCTCGACGAGGACGCGCGTTTCCTTCGAGGTCGGGATGTTCGACCTCGGTGGCACATCGCTCTTTCTCAGCTCCCGCGATTTGCAGATAGGAAGGGGAGAGATAGTGCAGGATACGGCGCGCGTGCTGTCGCGTTATCTCGACGGCATTATGATACGCACCTTCGACCAGAAGGAAGTGGAGGCTCTTGCGGAGTTCGGCACCATCCCCATCATCAACGGGCTGACGGACTACTGTCATCCCTGCCAGGTGCTCGCCGACCTTATGACCATAAGGGAATACAAGGGCGATTTCGCGGGCAGAAAACTGTGTTACGTCGGCGACGGCAACAATATGACCAACTCGCTCATCGTGGGCGGCATAAAGCTGAGGATGAAGGTCGCGGTGGCGTGCCCCAAAGGCTACGAACCCGACGCGGAGATTATGAAATGGGCGTACGCGACGGGGGATTTCGAATGCGGAGAAGACGTGCTCGAAATGGCGAAAGATTCCGACGTGCTGTACACCGACGTCTGGGCGTCCATGGGACAGGAAGCGGAGGCGGAAGAGCGCAAAAAGGTGTTTAAGCAATACCAAATCAACGATAAAGTGCTCGGAGTGTCGCGTCCCGACGCAATGGTGCTGCATTGTCTGCCCGCGCACCGCGAGGAGGAAATCACCTCGAAAGTGTTCGAGGAGCATTCCAAAGAAATCTTCGACGAGGCGGAAAACCGTCTGCACGCACAAAAGGCGGTCCTCGTCAAATGCTTGCGCTGAACGCGCGGCAAAAGGGCAAAACCGAAAGGCAAAATTAAAAAGACAGCCTCCGCAAAGGAGGCTGTCTTCATTTTTATTATTGTGTCGGCTTCGCGGCTGCCGCCGTTTGCCCGTAAGGGCAGAGCGGGCGACAAGAGTGAGGGGTGCGGTGCGGAAGCACCGAATGGTCTGTGCCGCCCTCCGTCACGGACTGCCGTAGCCCCGCGGAAAAGAAGCGGCGCGGGGCGGACGGCAAGAGTGAGGGGTGCGGTGCAGAAGCGCCGAAAGGTCTGTGCCGTAGTTCGTCACGGACTGCCGTAGCCCGCAGACAAGAAGCGGTGCGTGACGGACGGCAATAGTAAGGGGTGCGGGGATTAAATCCCCGCAATCCCCGCATTGTCAGTCTTCGTGCAGACAGGTGACGGGGTCTTTCTTGGACGCGATGCGCGAGGGGATGAAGCCCGCGAGGATTGCAAGCACGACGCTTATGCCTATCATCATTACGGCGTGCCACCACTCGATTTGCAGCAGGTTGCCGACGTGCAGATAGTGCTGCATAACGAGGTTGATGGGCATAAACAGTATCGCCGCGATAATTACGCCGAGTATTCCCGCCACAAGTCCTATGAGGGCGGACTCCGAAATGAACACGCGGGATATGTCTTTCTTTCTTGCGCCGAGGCTTCGCAGTACGCCTATCTCCTTGCGGCGTTCCAGCACGGAAGTGTAGATGATGATTGCAATCATAATCGACGACACGATGAGAGAGATGGCGGCGAACCCGACCAGCACGCCCGTCACGGTGCCCGTGAGGCTGTCGACATAGGTCATCATCGTGCCCAGGTCGTCGGTGTACTTGACCGTGGAGCCGGACTCCGCGTTGTAGTCGGCGATGAACTGTTCGATTGCCGCCTTGTCGCTGAGGGAGTTGGCATAGATGTTGATGGTGACGGGATTGTCCGTGTCCGCAATGCCGAGCTCGCGCATAAGCGACATATAGGTTTCCGCGTCTATTTCAGCCCCGTCTTCGAGGATGTTGTAATACATCGTATCGTTCCCCGATTGGTGCGCGGTGGCGGTGAGCGCTTCGGCGACGTCGCTCTGTGCCGCACGGTCGGAGAGATATTCCGTCAGCGCGTGAGTGTAGGCGATGTTGCCGTTTATGGAGGTCACCTGCGTGCCTTCGCGGGGACGTATGACGCCGACCACTTTTACGGGCACGCTGTGGCTTTCCACGAACTCTATCTGTCTCTGTTCGGTGCGGTCGGAAACCATCGACCAGCTGCCGTCCGCGTTCTGATAGTAATAATCGGAGTTGGTCGTCACGCGGTATTCTATGCCGATGAGGTCGTCCGCGCTGTAATCCTGCGACACGAAGTCGTCGCCGTTCGTTATGGCGTCGAGGAGTTCGGAAGTGTCTTTGAGACCGAGCGCGAAGAGGGTGTAGTCGTTGAGGGAGTTTTCTTCGTCGAGGACGATGACGACCTCGTCATAGTTCTGCGGCCAGCGGGAATTTTCGCCGACCAGCTCGTACTGACTGTCGAGCAGGGAAGTGTTTTCCAGCATTTCGTCCCACACCGTGAGCATATCGCCGAACTGCTCAATCATATCCATATACGGACCGAGCAGCCCCGAAAGACCGCCGAGGGCGGCTTCGATGCCTTCCGTGAACGGGTCGACTTTGAGATAGGTTTCGGGGTCGTTGATGTAATTGCAGAAGACGTCGAAGTCCACGCCGTAGTCGTATTTGACATAACCCATATCGCTGTCGAAGTTTTCTTCGATGTAGGTTTTCAGCGCGGCGAGGTCGTTGGTGTCGTCGAGCACGGCGGAAAGATGTTCGAGAAGTCTGCCTATGATTTGGTTTATGTAAACTTCGTCCGTGTCGGGCCAGTCCTCGCGGTCCTCGTTCTCCTGCATAAGTATGCTGATGACGGAGTTCAGGTCGGAGTTGGTGCGGTTTATCTCGATGGGATACTGCGAAAGCACGTCCTCTTCCATCGAGGCGATGTATGCCTGCGCGCCGCCCGAAAGGGCAAGGACGAGGATGATGCCGATGATGCCTATGCTGCCCGCAAGCGCGGTGAGAATTGTGCGTCCCTTTTTGCTGATGAGGTTGGTGAAGCTCAGCGACGCCGCCGTGCCGATGGACATTGCGGCGTATGAACCGGCGGCCTTGTCGCCGCGCTTCTTTGCACGGCGCTTGCGCGTTTTTGAGGTTGAAACGGCTTTTTCAGGCTCGTAAACCTTGGTTTCCGTCATTTCTTCCGCTGGAACTTCTTCCGCAGAAGTCGTTTCTTCCGCAGCGGCTTGCTGCGGCGCGGTCTCTTCCGCGTTCTCTTCGTCGGGAGCGTAAGGCGCGCTGTCGCTCGTCACCACGCCGTCGTGCAGGTCGATTATTCTCGTGCTGTATTTTTCGGCAAGAGCGTTGTTGTGCGTCACCATCACGACGAGTTTTTCCTTCGCGACCTCTTGCAGCAGCTCCATAACCTGTTCGCCCGACTCGCTGTCCAGCGCTCCCGTGGGCTCGTCGGCGAGGATGATGTCGGGGTCGTTGACGATGGAGCGCGCGATGGCGACCCTCTGCATTTGTCCGCCCGAAAGCTGCGCGGGTTTCTTTTTCGCCTGGTCGGCAAGCCCCACGCGTTCCAGCGCGGCAAGGGCTTTTGCTTTGCGTTCCTCGGGAGGAAGACCCGCAATCGCCATACTCATCTCGACGTTGCGTTGTACGGTGAGATGAGGGATGAGGTTGTAGGACTGAAAGACGAAGCCGATGCGGTGATTGCGGTAGATGTCCCAGTCGTGGTCGGAATAGTCCTTTGTGCTGACCCCGTCCACGAGGATGTCGCCGCTTGTATAACGGTCAAGCCCGCCGATGATGTTGAGCAGGGTGGTTTTACCGCAGCCCGACGGCCCCAGAATCGCCACAAATTCGCTCTTTCTGAAACGCAGATTCACGCCTTTCAGGACGTGCACGACGTTTTCTTTGGAAACGTAATCTTTTACTATTTCTCTTAATTCCAACATAAATAGTTCCTCTTTATAGGAGAAAGTTGACACCTGTTTTGTTAAATTTGTGTTAAGGCTTCGTTGCAGATGTGTTAAATTTACTCGAAAATCGCCGTCGAAAAACCGCGCATTGCCTTGCTTTTCGCCCTCTTATGTCAAAAGGGCGCCCGGCGCGTCGTTTATAAACTTTTGCGCTTGCGGAGCGCAACACCGAAAAAACGCTTGCGTATTTTTTTCCGCGGTGCTATAATGCGGAAGCTACGGGGGCGTGGCTCAGCTGGTAGAGCGATGCGTTCGCAACGCATAGGTCAGGGGTTCGAGTCCCCTCGTCTCCACCAAAACAAAAGGACACCGCAATGTCGGTGTCCTTTTGTTTTGCGTGGTTATAGGGGAGCGAACCGACGCGCAAAAGCGTCTTTCGTTCGAGGCACGGATTGATTTTCAAATGTGCGAGAGTGGGCAAAAGTGCGCGCAGGTTCGGCGGCTTGCTCCGCAAGACGCTTTCGCCCTTTACCGACGACGGGAGCGTGTCAGGAAACAAGCCGGAAGAAGAGCATATGCGCAGGATGATATTATGGCGAAGCCCCCCTCGTCGTCATACGTTTCCGCGGGGACTCTGCGGCGCGGAATTTCCGCGCCGCACGCGCATTATTTTCCTTATGTCCGCAAACAACGCGCCACACGGGTGCGGTCAGGAGTTGAGCAGTCTGATGATGTTTTTTCGGGCGCTTTCATTCTGGGGCGTTTGAGCCTGCGCATAGGATTGGGGACGGAATATCTTTCGGAGCACCATTCGAAAAAGGCGTGCAGCTGTTCCCATATGGAACGCAGAGAGCGCGGCGCGTAGCATTTGTCCGTTCCGCGGCGAGGTTCGGAAACAAGCGCGTCGAACCAGCGGAACACGTCGGCAGAAGATATTCTGTTCAAAGGCAGCGCGCCGAATCGGGGCAGGTAGTGCAGCGAAAAGTAGCTCATCCGCTTTATCGCGGTGCTTGCCGCGTTCATAAAACGGGAGTATTCCAGATATTTGTCCGCGGCGGCGGCAAAAGACGGACACTCCGAGCGCGACGGGTGGTCCTCGACGAGAGTGCAGAACTTCGCCACATATTCGACGAAAGCCTTTTCCGCGTTTTGTTTCGTCGCAAAGCCCGAAAGGCGTTTCTGTCTGACGTTGCCGCGCTCGTCCGTGACGCGGAAGACGACGTCGTAGACTTTGCCCGCTTTGACGTCGCGTGTGCGGAAAGAGTGAGAGTAGGAATGGATGAGGTACATAATGTTCTCCTTTTGGTGAATTGCCGCTTCCGCGGCATAAAATTTTACACCGCTTCGCCGTTCTCCGTCCTCCGTAAGGGTACAGCGCGCCTTTTCGTCCGCATTAAAGCACTCTTAAAAATCCGCTTCCATTTGGGCGTTATGGGTTGCGCGGAGGCGCGCGCGTATGTTATTATGATTGCGATTACGGTTCAGGAGAGTTTCAATGGTTTCCCGAAAAGCAGCAAAACCGGCAAAAGACCTTTCTTACCGTCTGTCGCCGGATTACGTCCCCACAAAAGAGAAACTCGCTTACGGATGCGGAGCGTTTATGGACGGCGGCGGCGTCGCGCTGATGTCCTGCGTGATGCTCAAATATATGACCACAATGGGCATTGCAATGAGCGTTGCGTCCACGATTATGCTTGTCGCGAAGTTCTGGGACGCCATCACCGACCCCGTCATGGGCTTCATCAGCGACAACACCCGCGGCAGGTTCGGCAGGCGCAAACCCTATATGTTTGCGGGCGGCGTGCTGCTTCTCATCGGCATTTTCGTTATGTTTATGCCCATCAGGGACTGGGGCGTTTCCGTCGGCGGATTTACGGCGTTCATCGTCATAATGTACATCCTCTGGAACACGTTCTCCACCATAGCGATGGTGCCTTACTGTTCGATGGCGAGCGACATTTCGCCCTCATTTAAGGAACGCAACAACGCCAACACCGTAAAGCTGGTCTTCAACGCCGTCGCGAGCGGGCTCGCCTACGT
Organism: uncultured Eubacteriales bacterium; assembly: GCA_900544575.1. Classification (GTDB taxonomy): domain Bacteria; phylum Bacillota; class Clostridia; order Christensenellales; family CAG-917; genus Limadaptatus; species Limadaptatus stercorigallinarum. The sequence goes on from UQVO01000012.1 coordinate 22,389, forward strand.
CCTGCCCCTGCTTTTCATCGAAGCGCTCATCAAAGAAGGCGGATACCTCTTTATGCCGAATATGTCCACGACGGAGTTCTGGCTCTGCCTGAGCATAATCTTCGGCGTCCTGTTCGGCGGCGGGCTCATCGTATGCGCGATTTTCGTAAAAGAGCGCATCAAAGCGACCGCTCCCAAAGAGAAATTCAATCTCCGACAATTCTTCAAAAGCTACATCACGCCTTACAAAAACCGTTCTTACCGCTGGCACATCGTTATGTATGTGTCGGCGTTTATTTGTCTGGATATGATATCGGCGCTCGCCGTATATTACGCGACGGACGTGTGGCACGGCTATAAACTGTTCGACTGGGATATGTCCTCGCTCTTCATCATCGCGCCCCTTATGGTGTCGGCGGTGCTGATGTTCCCGCTCGCGCGGTACGTTATGGACAAGAAGAGCAAGCAGTTTGCGTTCCGTATGGGGCTTCCCGCCTACATCATCGCGGGCGTGCTTCTCTGTGTCATGGACCCCAGCTGGACGCCTCCCATCCTCGTTCCCATCGCGGCGATACTTATGGGCTTCGGCTTCGGCGGCGCGCAGATGATGCCGTGGATTATCTTCCCCGACACCGTGGACGTGGGGCAGATGGCGACGGGCGAACGCGCGACGGGCACTTACAGCGGCATGATGACCCTCGCCAGAAAAATCGCGGGCGCGATTGCCGTCGGTCTCATAGGTTGGATACTCGACCCGCTCGGCTACATCTCCAACGACAGCGGCGACCCCACGAAATACATCCCGCAGTCCGAAACCGTGCTGCTCGCCATCAGGCTCATAATGGGGCTTGCCATCGTCATCTTCATCTCCATAGCGTTTTACGCTTCCTTCCGCTATAAAATCACCAACAAGAAGCTCGCGCGCGTGCGTTACTTTATCGAAGCGCGCAAGGCGGGCACCGTGCTTTCCGACGAGGAAGAGGCGGAGCGCACCGCCCTCGTGCACGAGCTTTACGGCAAGCAGGACCCCGGCGGCTGGGTGACGGCCGCGGCGGGCGCGGACGGCGCGGAAGAGCAGAATGCGAATGTGTCCGAAGCCGTTTTCGGCGAAGCGTGCGAAGACGCGGACGACTCCGGAAAAGAGAGCGGGGACGGAAAATGAGCAAAGCTGTTTTCGAAAAAAAGGACGGCATAACGGTCATCCGCAAGGCGGCGGACAGACCGTTCAGGATATTGCAGCTCACGGACATCCACATCGGCGGAGGCTGCATCAGCCGCAAAAAGGACAGGATGGCGCTCGACGCGGTGGAGAAAATCGTCAGAGCGTCGCACGCCGACCTCGTCGTGGTGACGGGGGATATGGTGTATCCGCTGTTTATGTACTCGGGCACGAGCAACAATCTCAAAGCCTCGAAGAAGTTCGGTGCCCTTATGGACTCCCTCGGCGTGCCGTGGACGTTCACGTTCGGCAATCACGACGAAGAGTGCATAGCGTTTTACAAAAAGGACCGTTTAGCTGACTATTATATGACGTTAAAGTCCTGTTTGTTTGAAAAAGGCGACCCTGCGCTTACGGGCGTGGGCAACCACGCGATGAGGCTGGAAACCGCGGACGGCGCACCCGTCATGATGCTGATGATGCTGGACAGCAATATGTATACGGGCAAGACGTTTTTCAGCGGCTTCGACACCATACACGACGACCAGATAGACTGGTACGAAAAAGTGGTGCGTGAAAATTCTTCGGAAGGCGAGGTCATCCCCTCCCTCGCGTTCTTCCACATCCCGCCCAAAGAGTTCAAGGAAGGGTGGGAGAAGTGCTACCGCGGGGAACCCGACGCGGTGTATCACCTCGGTTTCGTCGGCGAGAAGGACCAGTATTTCGGTTATCCCAAGGAAAAAGAGGGCAACTTCGTAAAGAGGATGGAAAAACTCGGCAGCTGCAAGGGATTCTTTGTCGGGCACGACCATCTCAACACCCTCAGCATCGAATACAGAGGGATGCGGATGACTTACGGGATGAGCATCGACTATCTCGCGTACGTGGCGGCGCTGGGGCAGATTCCGACGGCGAAGTGCCACGCCCAGCGCGGCGGCACGGTGGTCGACATCTCGGACGACGGGTCTTTCGAAATCTCGCTGCTTCCGCTCTCCGACATCGAAAGCGGAAAAATAAAGTAATCCCGTACGGGAGCGAACAAAAACGGTCACTGCCGGGGTTTTGCGTAAAACCCGGTCGAAAGGAGTAAAGTTTATGAAAATAGGTTTTACCGAAACTGTATTGCGCGATGCCAATCAGTCTTTGATTGCGACACGTCTGCCTTACGCTAAGTTCGCGGACATTCTCCCCGAAATGGACAAGGCGGGCTATTACAGCGTGGAGTGCTGGGGCGGAGCGGTGTTCGACTGCTGCCTGCGCTATCTCGACGAAGACCCGTGGGAGAGACTGCGCGCCATCCGCAAGGCTATGCCAAACAGCAAGCTGCAAATGCTGCTGCGCGGACAGAATCTGCTGGGCTACAAGCATTATCCCGACGAGATAGTGCGTATGTTCGTTGCGAAGTCCGTGGAAAACGGCATCGACATCATCCGCATCTTCGACGCTCTGAACGACCTTAAAAACATCGAGGTTGCGACGGACGAGGCGTTGAAACGCGGCGCGCAGGTGTCCGGCACGATAAGCTACACGCAGTCCCCCGTCCACACCATAGAGGCGTTCGCGAAGCTTGCCAAGCAGATGGAAGATATGGGAGTGAACACCGTATGCGTCAAGGATATGGCGGGCGTCATGAGCCCCGCGGAGGCGTATGAGCTCATAGGCGAGATAAAGCAGAGCGTCAAGATACCCGTCGTGCTCCACACCCATTGCACCACGGGGATGGCGTTCATGACCTATCTCAAAGCCGTCGAGGCGGGAGTCGACGTCATTGATACCGCGACGTCCTGTTTCAGCGGCGGCAGCTCGCAGCCTGCCACGGAAACCCTGCATTACGCGCTCACCCAGCTCGGCTACGACACCGGTCTGGACGCGGCGGTGCTCAAAAAGGTGAACGACTTCTTCAAACCCGTGCGCGACGAATACATCAAGTCCGGTCAGCTCGACCCCAAGATGATGGCGACGGACACCGACGCGCTCAATTACAAAGTCCCGGGCGGAATGCTTTCCAACCTCGTCGCGCAGCTCAAAGCGCAGAACGCTATGGACCGTTTCGAGGAAGTGTTGGTCGAGACGCCCAAAGTGCGCGCGGACCTCGGCTATCCGCCCCTCGTTACTCCCATGAGCCAGATGGTGGGCGTGCAGGCGACTTCCAACGTGCTTGCGGGAGAGCGTTACAAGAACATCTCCAAGGAAGTCAAGGCGTATTGCAGAGGAGAATACGGCAAGGCGCCCGGAAAGATATCCGACGAAGTGATGAAGAAGGCGCTCGGCGACGAAAAGCCGATAAAGGGCAGATACGCCGATACGCTCGAACCCGTCTTCGACAAGACCAAGGCGGAGCTCGCGGGCATTGCGAAGAGCGACGAAGACGTGCTCGATTACGTCCTCTTCCCGCAGGTGGCGGAGAAATACTTCGCCGCGCGCAAGGCGAAAGAGGAAAAAGTGGTGCGTTACACCATCGCTCCGATGGAGTAAGGAGGAGATATGGACATTACCGTTCTCGACGCCCTTATAATATCGCTCATAGGGTTCGCCATAGTTTTCGTGGTGCTGTTTATCCTTATGGGGATAGTTATGCTGATGGGGCTTGCTTCCGACAAGGGGCACGTCATCACGGACAAGCTGCCCAAGTTCAAAAATCCTTTCCGCAAGAAGAAGGGCGAAGAAGTTTCTTCCGAAGAGGAAGAGTCTGTCGCCGTCGCGGCGCCCCTTGCCGTCGGCACCTGCGGAGAGCTGACGCTCGTGCGCACGGAAGAGCGCGACGCGGCAATGATAATGGCAATCGTGGCGGACTCTCTCGGTACGCCGCTCAACGAACTCAGATTCAAGCGCATCGAAAGGCTGGATGACGCGGAGGTGGAAAAATGATTTACAAAGTCACATTGAACGGAAAAGTTTACGAAGTGGAAGTGGAGAAGGGCGAAGCCGTCATACAGGCGGAATACGAAGCCGCGCTCCCCGCGGCTGCTCCCGCCGCTCCCGTTGCGGCTCCCGCACCCGTGCAGGCACAGGCTCCCGCCGCTCCCGCGGCAAGCGCGCCCGCGGCTTCCGCCGGCGCCGGCACCGTGCTTTCTCCGCTGCCCGGCAACATAAACGAGATACGTTTCTCCGCAGGACAGACCGTGAAGGCGGGCGACGTCGTCATCATCCTCGAAGCCATGAAGATGGAAAACGAGATTGTCGCGCCCAAGGCGGGCACGCTCTCCAAAATACACGTTCAGAAAGGCGCCGTCGTCAATACGGGCGACCCCCTCTTCGACGTAGATTAAAGGAGGAAGCGCATGAACTTCGTATCGCAGATTATCGGTGCGACGGGAAGTAACGTGGATTACGGCGATACTTTCGCCGGGCTTTGGGAATCCACGGGCTTTTTCAATATGCAGTGGGGCAATGTGGTGATGATTATCATTGCCTGCTTCTTCCTATTCCTCGCCATCAAATTCAAATTCGAGCCGCTGCTCCTCGTCGGGATTGCGTTCGGTATGCTGCTCAGCAACATCCCCGGTCCCGTTTCGGACTGGATTTATCATCCCGACCTCTGGGTGTCAAGCACGACGGTCGATTACGGCGAAGTGCTCCAGACGGGCGGGCTCATCGACATCCTCTACATCGGCGTCAAGACCAGCGTATACCCCTGCCTCATCTTCCTCGGTGTGGGCGCAATGACCGACTTCGAACCGCTGCTTTCCAACCCCAAGTCCCTAATCCTCGGCGCGGCGGCGCAGTTCGGCATTTACGTCGCATTCTTCCTTGCGGTCTGCTTCGGCTTCTCAGGCGAAGAGGCGGCTTCGATAGGTATCGTCGGCGGCGCGGACGGCCCCACCGCAATCTGGCTCACAAAGGCGCTTGCCCCGCATCTGCTCGCGGCGATTGCCATTGCGGCGTATTCCTATATGGCGCTCATCCCCGTCATACAGCCCCCCATTATGCGGCTTATGACCACGAAGAAGGAACGCGCCATCGTGATGAAACCCACGCGTACGGTCAAGAAATCCGAAAAGATACTTTTCCCCATCGTCATCATCGTCGCGACCTGCCTGTTCCTGCCCTCCGTCGCGCCTTTGCTCGGCTGCCTGATGCTCGGCAACCTGCTGCGTGAGTGCGGCGTGACGGCGCGCCTCAGCGACACCGCGCAGAATGCGCTGATGAACATCGTCACCATCTGCCTCAGCGTGTCCGTCGGCGCGACCGCGCATTTCAGCACATTCCTCACCACGCAGACGTTGCTCATCGTCGTGCTCGGACTTGTCGCGTTTGCGTTCGCAACCGTCGGCGGTCTCGGCATCGGCAAGATTATGTGCTGGCTCTCCAAGGGCAAAATCAATCCTCTCATTGGCTCGGCGGGCGTCTCCGCAGTGCCTATGGCGGCGAGAGTTTCCAACCTCGAAGGGCTCAGGGCGAAACCGGGGAACTATCTGCTTATGCACGCTATGGGCCCGAACGTCGCGGGCGTCATCGGCTCCGCGGTCGCCGCAGGCTTCTTTATGGCGGTGTTCGGCGGTTGATGTATACCGATATGACAAAAACACTTTACACAAAGCAAGGCAGGGTTCTGCCTTGCTTTTGCTATGACAGTCTTCCTTCCACCAACGACGAGGCGAAGCGCATTGCAAAAGAGGGGAGCGAAGACCGCTTCGCCGTGGCCGCGTCGGAACAGACGGCGGGCAGAGGAAGATACGGCAGAGAGTTTCTGTCCCTGCGCGGCAGAGGGCTTTATCTTTCGTATGCGATGAAAGCGGAAGGGCGAGATATCGTCGCGTTCGGCGCGCTGTCCGCCCTTGCGGTCGCCGCTTTGCTCGAAGAATATTTCGGCATACGGGCGGAACTCAAATGGCCCAACGACGTGCTCGCGAACGGCAGAAAAATCTGCGGCATACTCCCCGAAAGCGTGGTCGGCAGGGACGGAGAAAGATACGCCGTCGTGGGAATTGGCGTCAACGTGTTTTATTCGGAAGAGGAACTCGGCACGCTTGCGGACATCGCCACATCGGCGGTTTTATGTTGCAAAAACGACGAGTTAAAGCGCGGATTTCTGCAAAATAAGGAAGCGACGCTCCGTTCGGCGGCGGTGCGGCTCGCGGAGCTTTGCTCCCGCCTTGCCGATTGTATGGACGCGGGGGAGGACTTCATCTCCGAATACTCGGGCAGGCTCGTCACGCTCGGCAAACGGGTGCGTTTCAAGGGCGCGGACGGCAGAGAGAAAGAGGGCGTTGCGTCGGGAGTCGCGCCCGACTGTTCGCTCATCGTCGCGACAGACGGCGGAGAAGAAAAAATAGGCTGGGGCGAAGTCGCGGTTGTGTCGGAATGACCGTCCGCGGAGGACGGGTCTGCGGATTTCCGCCTGTACTGCGGAACACGGAGTGCGGGGCGACGTATCATCCGACGTCTTGCGGCACGGACGCGTGCGCACGGACCCGCATACGGGAGTTCCTTTTTTGCGGTTTTGATTAAAGTTAATTTCGCGCAAAGTGACTATTGTATTTTTAGGCGCAGGGCTGTATAATATTTTCATAAACCGCGCCGCGGCTTTTTCGGCGGACAGGGAGCGGTGGATAAGGAGGAAAGATGAAGAGAAAAATTCTGGCTTCGGCGCTTTGCGCCGTTTTGCTCGTATGCTGCGCGGCGGCACTTGTCGCCTGCAACAACGGAACGGATAATCCGTCGCAGTTTTACGAGGCTCCGCAGGACGCGTATCCGCAGGATAAGACTATGATTGTCTACCTCGGCGACTCCATTGCGGAAGGTATTCTCGGCGCTTCGCCGCTCAGCCTCAGACACGAATACGCCTATGCCAACGTGCTCGGCCGCAGGAACGATTATCTTTACTACAATCATTCCGTTTCCGGACATCTGACGGGCAGTCTGCTCGGCGTGCTGAACAACGAGCTCGGTTACGACGGGGCGCGCGCTCTCATCGCGCACGTTCAGCAGGCGGACATCATCCACATTTCCATACTCGGCAACGACGTGTTGCAGGACAGGAAGGACGGGGCGTTCGCGAAGGAAGAGGACAACGTCACGATGCACAAAATCATTATGGAAGCGGCGGAAAACGATTACACCAGCATCGACCGCGTGCTGAACGGCTACACCAACATTGAAGGCGTGACGACCGCGGGGTCCGTCGAGAACATCAAAAACATTGTGGACAGGCTGAAAGAGCTCAATCCCGACGCGACGATAATTTTCCAGGCGGTCTACAACCCCATAATGGACGTCGACACTCCTCTCATCAAGCAGGAAACGCGCGACGCGCTGGCGGCGGCGGAATACGACGTGACGCTGGATTGGCTGCACGAACTCGGCGAACGCCTTATCACCCGTCTCAACAGTGCGTTGGACACGGTGCTCGCTATGGAGGGATACGAGGACGCGTTCATCGTTGCGGACGCGCGCGAAGCGTTCAACGCGATATACGCCTCCGACCCCGAGCGTGCCGCCGACCTGATTTATCCCGACGGAACTCATCCGTCCAACGAGGGGCACGCGGTGCTCGCTGACCTCACGCAGGGCATTCTGGAAACTCACGAACTTGCGGACGGCGCGGCGGCGCTTGCGGAATACAAGACAATGCGCAAAGACCTGCTCCGCAACCATTTCGACGGCGTTGTGACGGACATTGACGGCGCGTGCGCCGCGATAGACGCGGCGGAGAGCTGCGCTGCCGTCACGGAAGCGTTTTTCGACGCCACACGCGGGCTTACGCCCAAATATTGATGAGGAGGGGAAGTTATGATTAAGAAAAGAACGGTGGCTTCCGTACTGATAATTCTCGTGCTTGCGGCGTCCCTCTTCGCTCTCGTCGCGTGCGACAACGAAACACCCGTCATAGAAACGCGCTTTGCGGTGAATATGGACGAAACGTCGGTGTGGGGGCTGGGCGGCACCGTGCTCGGTATGGCGATTGACGCCGACCGCAGCGGCATAACCCTGCGCAGCGACGGAACAATGCAGCTCGACCTCATTCTCAATTCCAAAATAGACACTTTGCTGTCGGCATTCGGGGGTGTTGTGGAAGGCGCGCTTGCGGGGCTTGATATGGAGTCCTTCTCGCAGACTTATCTGCAACCCATTATGCCCGGCTTCACCTTTGACGACATAGACGCGTCCCTCGCGCTTGCGAAAAATGCGCTGGGAGTGAGTTTCGTCAGCGACGACGCGGCGGAAACGGACGCGTTCATCGACGTGCTCGCGGAAGTGCTCACCACCGCTGAGCTGCCCGACGTCATCGACATCCCCGAAGGCTTCGGTCTGCGCGTGGAAAGCACATATTACGTCAAAGACGTGGTCTATCCCGACGGTACGGTGTACAAGGGTGTGTATCTCACCCCCACCGACCCCGACACCCAGCCCTATGTCGTGTTCGACCTGAGCGAAAACGGGGATGGCGGATACAGACTCAACCTCAAAGTCGATTTCATTCAGCTCAATCTCGTTGCGGACGAAGTGCTGCCCGAAGCGGAAGAAAGCACGGAGCAAACCGCATAACCGATGCAAAGGCGCGCAACACAAAACCCCTGCGGGAAATCCGCAGGGGTTTTTGTTCTGTGCGTCCGCGGCCGCGGGCGCAAACGGCCGCCGCGGCGGCTCTGCAATCCGTTCCCGAAAGAGGACGCGCGGCGGAATACGTTGGCGGGCAAAACGACGGGCGGGCAGAGGAAAGACGAAAAGGGCAAAGCCCCTCCGCCGTTTGTAAAGTGCGGAGGTATGTGTTAAGATAAAGGCGTGAAAGAAAAAGTCGGCGCAAAGGTCAATCTCTCCCTTGCCGTGACGGGAAAGCGCGGCGGACTGCACACTCTTGATATGCGGGTGTGCAGCGTATCCCTTTACGACACGGCGGAGATTGTCGGGGGAGACGGCGCGCGCTTCGAGTGGGCGTCCGTGCCGCAGGGGTTTGTAAAGGAGATGTTCGAACCTCGGCTGAACGAGATATATTCCGCGCTGAAAGCAAAATTCGGCGGAGATTTCCGCTTCCGTTTCCGGAAAGGCATTCCGTCGGGCGCGGGTTTGGGAGGCTCTTCCGCGCTTGCCGCGGCGATGGCAAAACTGTGGACGCGCGGGACGGGGAAGAGTGCGGACGACGGGTTCCTGCTTTCGCTGGGGTCGGACGTGCCTTATATGTACAGAGGGGGCGAAGCGCGCGTGACGGGCTGCGGAGAGGGCGTGGAGCGCAGACCCTTTGTCGCAAGGAAAGTGCTCGTCGCATTTCCCGAGGGGGGCGTGGACACGGCGAAGGCGTATGCGCTCTACGACGATATGGCGGCACAGGGGACGTTGCCCGAAAGGGAGGGGGAGTTTTTCAACGACCTTTACGCTCCCGCCGTGCGGCTCAATCCCGACGTGGCAAGGGTGAAGAATCTGCTTTCGGAATGCGGCGCGGAGCGCGTCGTTATGTCCGGGAGCGGCAGCGCGGTGTGCGCGTTTTTCGGCATAGAGGAAGAAAGTTTTGCCCGCGGGGTTTATTTGCGGGCGAGCGCGGAAGCGCGCTGTGTGCTTGCAGACACCATACCGTGAAAAAATCCGATTTAAGGCGGCATTTTGCGGCTTATATGCCGAAAAATGCGCAACTTGCGTTATTTTGACACGCAAAAAATCGCAGTTTTGGGAATTTTCGCAATTCCCCCTTGTGCGCGCGCGTCTGTTTTGGTATAATAAGCGTAGCACAAGAAATACTTTTCGGAGAGTCGGATAAAGTCATGGTCTCGGGGCCCGATAGTTACTCAACTTATCTTTTTCACGAAGGCACGAATTTTCAGGCGCAGAAGATGTTTTCTCCCGTTCCCGCGACGGTGGACGGAGAAGAGGGGTGGCGTTTTGCCGTATGGGCGCCGAATGCGGAGGCGGTTTCCGTCGTGGGCGAGTTCAACGGCTGGGACAAAAACGCTTCGCCTATGCGGAATTTCGACGGCATCTGGTCCGTTTTTCTGTCCGGACTCAAACAGTACGACACTTACAAGTACGCCGTGACCGACAAGTCGGGCAGGACGGTGTTCAAATGCGACCCGTACGGTCTGCATTTCGAGACCGCGCCCGCCAACGCGTCGAAACTTTACGACATTTCCGGGTATCACTGGAAGGACCGCAAGTGGATGAACGACCGCAGGAATTACAATCCCTACGGCTCTCCGATGAACATTTACGAGGTTCACCTCGGCAGCTGGCGCAAGTATGCGGACGGCAACTGTCTGAGCTACACCGCAATCGCGGACCAGCTCATTCCTTACGTCAAGAAGATGGGGTATACGCACATCGAGCTTATGCCCGTCACGGAGTATCCTTTCGACGGCAGCTGGGGCTATCAGGTGACGGGGATGTTCGCGCCCACGTCGCGCTACGGCACGCCGAAGGATTTTATGGAATTCGTGGACCGCTGCCACCGTTCGGGCATAGGCGTCATCCTGGATTGGGTGCTGGCGCACTTCCCGCGCGACGAACACGGTCTGGCGATGTTCGACGGCACTCCGCTTTACGAGTACGCAGACCCGCGCAAGGGCGAGCACAAGGAGTGGGGCACCAAGGTGTACGACTTCGGCAAGAACGAAGTGAAGAGTTTCCTCATTTCCGCCGCGATGTTCTGGTTCGACGAATATCACATCGACGGCATACGCTGCGACGCGGTGGCGAGTATGCTTTATCTCGACTACGGCAGGAAGGACGGAGAGTGGACGCCCAACGTCTACGGCGGGAATTATAATCTGGAAGCGAAGGAATTCTTGCAGAAAATGAACACTGCCATCCTCACCAAACATCAGGGCGCGCTCACGATAGCGGAGGAGTCCACCGCGTTCCCGATGGTCACGCTTCCCGCCTATCAGGGAGGGCTGGGGTTCAACTTCAAGTGGAATATGGGCTGGATGAACGACTGCCTGCATTACCTTTCCCTCGACCCGTTTTTCCGCAAGGACAATCACAACAATCTCACTTTCGCCATCACTTACGCCTATTCCGAAAACTATATCCTGCCCATCTCGCACGACGAGGTCGTGCACGGCAAGGCGAGTATGATAAACAAAGTCCCCGGCGACTACGACCAGAAGTTCGAGGGGCTGAAAGCGTTCTACGGCTTTATGATGGGACACCCCGGCAAAAAGCTGAACTTTATGGGGAACGAGTTCGCGCAGTTCATCGAGTGGAACTATGCGCAGGAGCTGGACTGGTTTTTGCTGGATTATCCGCGCCACCGCACCTTCCGCAAGTTCATCAAGGACCTCAACGCGTTTTATCTGGAAAACAAGGCGCTGTGGCAGCTGGATTGCAGCTTCGACGGCTTCAAGTGGATTGTCGTGGACGACAACAGGCAGAACATCGTGTCCTTCATCCGCCGCGCCGCGGACGGCGATTACGTCATATGCGTGGTCAACTTTTCGCCCGTGGAGAGGAAGAAGTATGTCATGGGTGTGCCCGAAAATAAAATTTACAAGGCGGAGCTTACGTCCGCTTTGAAAAAATACGGCGGGGAGGAGGAAAGACGTCCGTCTTTCCGCGCCGTCGGAAAGCCGTCGCACGGCTATCCGTATTCCGTCAAACTGAACATTCCCGCGAATTCGGTAATGTTCCTGAGAGCCGAAAATAAGGAGGAAAAGAAATGAAAAAATCTGTCAAAAAGGAATGCATCGCCATGCTGCTTGCGGGCGGGCAGGGGACGAGGCTCGGGGTGCTCACCAAGGATGTGGCAAAGCCCGCCGTACCCTTTGCGGCGAAGTACCGCATCATAGACTTTCCCCTGTCCAACTGCATAAACAGCGGCATAGACACAGTGGGCGTGCTCACGCAGTATCAGCCTTTCGAGCTCAACCAGTACATAGGCAACGGCCAGCCGTGGGACCTCGACAGACTGAACGGAGGCATATTCGTGCTGCCTCCATTTATGCGCGCGAAATCGGGCGAATGGTATAAGGGCACGGCGAACGCGATTTATCAGAACATAGAGTTTATCGACGACTACAATCCCGATTATGTGCTCATTCTGTCGGGAGACCACATTTACAAGATGGATTACGCCGAGATGCTCGCCGCGCACAAGAAGAACAGGGCGGACTGCACGATTGCCGTCCGCGACGTGCCCATCGAGGAGGCGAGCCGCTTCGGCATAATGAACCTCAAAAAGAACGGCGAGATATATGAATTCGAAGAAAAGCCCAAGCAGCCCAAGAGCAACAAGGCGTCTATGGGCATATACGTCTTCACGTGGAGCGTGCTGCGCCGTTATCTCGTCGAGGACGAGGCTAACAAGGAGTCCGACAACGACTTCGGCAAGAACATCATCCCCAAGATGATTGCGGACGGGCAGAGGATGTTCGCCTATCAGTTTGACGGCTACTGGAAGGACGTCGGCACGATTTCCTCCCTGTGGGAAGCGAATATGGACGTCCTGCGCGGCGGCGCGGGAGAGGAAGACCTCGACCTCGACGACGACAGCTGGAAGATTTACGCGAGAAATATGGCGGAGCCGCCGCAGTTCATTTCTCCGACGGGCAGGGTGCAGAACTGCCTGATTTCGGAAGGCACCGTGGTGCACGGCACCGTCAAGGACAGCATAGTTTCGCACTCCGCCACCATAGGCAAGAACGCTTACGTCGAAGGCTCGATAATTATGCCCGGCGCGACGGTGGAAGAGGGCGCGGACGTGCGCTATTCGATAGTCGGCTGGGACGCCGTCGTCGGCAAGGGATGTATGGTGGGAGAAACGCTCTCCGAATGCAAGCCCGGCGAATGGAAAATCAGCGTCATCGCTCCCGGCTACGAGCTGCCCGACGGCACCGTCGTGGGCGCGAACGAAATGATAGGGTAAGGAGGGGAATATGAAAAACAACGCACTCGGCATTCTGTTTGCGTCCGACGAAGACAGCCATCTCAACGACCTGACCATACACCGCACGACGGCGAGTCTGCCCTATGCCGGGAGATACCGCCTGATAGACTTCGTGCTCTCCAATATGGTGCACGCCAACATCACGAAAATCGGCATCATCACGCGCAACAACTACAACAGCCTTATGGATCACATCAGACAGGGGCGCGACTGGGACCTCAACCGCAAGAACAGCGGCATTTCCGTCTATCCTCCCTTTGTCTTCAATGCGGCACACGAGGTGTACAAGGGCAAGATAGAAGCGCTGTATATGCTGCGCGGATTTATGCTGAAATCCTCCGAAGACTATGTCGTCATCAGCAACGCGAACATAGCCTTCAATATCGATTTCGAGGAAGTGGAAAAGTTCCACGTCGAGCGCGGCGCGGACATCACGATGCTCACTTATTCCACGGAGGACGTCACCCCGCGCAAGCTCGTCGTCACCGCGGACAAGAACAAGAGGATTAAGGATTTGCGCTATCCCGTTTCCACGGACACGGGCAAACAGCTGTGCAACCTCAACATCTATTACGTCAAGAAGGATTTGCTCATCTCCCTCATCGACAACGCGTACGCGCACGGCGCATACGATTTCGAGAAGGACATCCTGCGCGCCAGCCTGGACGAACTTTACGTGATGAGCTACGAAGTGGACAACTACGTCGCGGTCATCGACCGCATCCCGACCTACTTCAAGCGCAGTATGGACCTGCTCAATCCCGAGGTGAGGGAAGACCTGTTCTACAATCATTCCACAATACTCACCAAGGTCAAGGACAGCGTCCCGACGAAGTATAAAGAGGGCGCCAACGTGCACAATTCCATTATCGCGGACGGCTGCGAAATCAACGGCACGGTGGAAAACAGCATCCTGTTCAGAAGCGTAAGGGTGGGCAAAGGCGCGGTCATACGCAACTCCATCATTATGGAAAACGGCATAGTGATGGAAAACGCGCAGCTGGATTACGTCATCACGGACAAGTCCTGCATCATACAATCGGGAAGAAGGCTTGCGGGTTACGAAAGCTACCCGATGGTGGTGGTGAAAAACAAAATAATCTGACCCTTTCGGGGCCCCCGCCGAAAGGATGAAATCGTTTCGGTGGGGTATAATTCCGGGGCCCCCGCAGAAAAATCTTTGATTTTTATGTGGGGCTAAAAATCGGGACCCCGTCAAGAAATCTCTGATTTTTTGATGGGGCATAAACTGGGGCCCCCGTCAAACGGGAGAAGCCCGTTTTACGGGGTATAAACTCGGGGCCCCCATTAAATCACCGCAGGCGATTTAATGGGGTAATAAAAGGAGGTCGTATGAAAATCTTATTCGTAGCGTCGGAAGCGGCTCCGTTTGCGAGAACGGGAGGTCTGGGCGACGTGGCGGGCGCGCTGCCGAAAGCGTTCAAAAAGCTCGGTCACGACGCGAGAGTCATTCTTCCTTACTACAAGGAGGAAATCAAGGATTCTTTCAAAAGCAGTATGCGTTTTGTCGGTTCGACGTTCGTGGACCTCAGCTGGCGCAGGCAATATGCGGGGGTTTACGAAGCGGTTTACGACGGAATAACCTATTATTTCGTCGACAACGAGTTTTATTTCAAGCGCAGGGGGCTGTACGGGCACTTTGACGACGGCGAGCGTTTCGCGTATTTCGCGAAGGCTGTCCCCGAAGTGCTTCCGCTCATCGGCTTCTTCCCCGACGTGCTGCACTGCAACGACTGGCAGACCGCGCTCACGCCCGTTTATCTCGACGTGTATTACCGCTTTTCGGACGAATACCGCAACATCAAGACGGTGTTCACCATCCACAACATCGAGTTCCAGGGCAAGTACGGCACGGAGCTGCTCGCAGACGTTATGGGACTGCCCGAATGGGCGCACTCGCTCGTGCTCAACGACGGCTGCGTGAACTATATGAAGGGCGGCATAGAGTCCGCCGCGGCGGTCACCACCGTGAGTGAAACCTACGCGACCGAAATCCTCGACCCATTCTATTCCTACGGGCTGGACGGCATACTTTCCGAGCGCAGATACAAGCTGCACGGGGTGATAAACGGCATCGACACCGCCGTGTACGACCCCGCGAAAGACGACGCGCTCTTCCAGAACTACACGCTCCGCAGCATCGGCAAAAAGAAGCTCAACAAAAAGGGGCTGTGCGAGATGATAGACCTCGCATACGACGAAAACCGTCCCCTCATCGCGATGGTGACGCGGCTTACGGAGCAGAAGGGTATGGACCTCGTCGCCGCGGTGGTGGACGAAATTATGCGCGCGGACGTGCAGATGGTCGTGCTGGGAACGGGCGACTGGAAGTACGAGAATATGATAAAGCGCGTGCAGGAACAGTATCCCGCAAAATTCCGCGCCATACTGCAATTTTCCAGCGACATCGCAAGCAAACTTTACGGGGCGGCGGACATATTCCTCATGCCGTCCAAGTTCGAGCCCTGCGGGCTGAGCCAGATGATAGCGATGCGCTACGGCACCGTGCCCGTCGTGCGCGAAACGGGCGGGCTGAAAGACACCGTCGAGCCTTACAACCCCGTGGAGAAAACGGGTGTGGGCTTCACGTTCAAGACGTATAATTCGTATGATATGCTGGACGCCGTGTGGCGCGCTTACGGCACTTTCTTCGACAAGGAGAACTGGAAGGCGGTGGTGTCCAACGGTATGAAAAAGGACTTCGGTTGGGAAGTGTCGGCGAAGAAGTATCTCGACATCTACAACGGCATCTGAAATCACGCCGTCCCGCACAACGGGACGGCACGCGCTGCGGCGTGAGCCGCGGTTTATAATCTCGAACAACATCTCTCGACGGGGGAAACGAGGGAAAAGAAGGTAAAATGACAGCTTTTAACGTAACTACAAAGGAATTCAAAAATCAAATCGTTTCCCTGATGGCAAGGTATTTCGGCGTCAAGCCCGAAGAGGCAAGCAAAACGCAGCTTTATCAGGCCACCTGCATCTGTGTGCGCGACCTGCTCACGCAGACACGCGTCAATTTCAAGAAGAGAGTGCGCGAACAGAACGCAAAACAGGTCTACTATATGTCCATGGAGTTTTTGCTGGGACGCTCCCTCAAAAACCATCTCTTCAATATGGGCATAACCGAGCAGGTGGCGCAGGCGGTCAAGGAGCTCGGCGCCGACCTCGAAGAGCTTTATTCCTTCGAGCCCGACGCGGGACTCGGCAACGGCGGGCTCGGCAGACTTGCCGCGGCGTATATGGACGCGCTGACTTCGGAAGGCTATGCCGCAAGCGGCTTCTCCATAATGTACGACTACGGCATTTTCAAGCAGGTCATCGTGGACGGCTGGCAGCTGGAACAGCCCGACGAGTGGCTCAAAATGGGCAGCGTGTGGCTCTCGCCCCGTCCCGAGGAAACTTATGAAGTCAAGTTCGGCGGAGTGGTGGACGAAAGCTGGGAAAACGGCAGACTCACCGTGCGCCAGCGCGACTGCACGACGGTGCTTGCCGTGCCGTACGATATGAACATATCGGGCTATCACACGTCCGCCGTCAACCGCATAAGGCTGTGGTCGTCCAAGGCGCCCGTCGACTTCGATATGTCGATGTTCTCGCGCGGAGAATACGTCAAGGCGATGTCCGCCAAGGCGATGGCGGAGTCCATCTCCAAGGTGCTTTATCCCGCGGACGACCATCTCGAAGGCAAGTCGCTCAGGCTCAAACAGCAGTATTTCTTCGTTTCCGCTTCCATCCAGAGCATAATCAAGAGGCATTTGAAGACAAATCCTTCGCTCGATAATCTGGCGGACTGCGTCGCCATCCACATCAACGACACCCATCCCACGCTCTGCATTCCCGAACTGATGAGGATACTCCTCGACGAGTACGGGATGAGCTGGGAAAAGGCGTGGGAAATCACGACGGGCTGCATTTCCTACACCAACCACACCGTTATGGCGGAGGCGCTGGAAAAGTGGCCGCAGGACCTCTTCCAGACACTGCTCCCGCGCATATACCAGATTGTGCACGAAATCAATCAGCGTTTTGTCGGCGAGCTCTGGCAGTTCTATCCCTCCAACTGGGACGCCGTCAGCCGCAACGCCATACTTTCGGACGGGCAGATTAAGATGGCGAACCTCTGCCTCGTCACCTCGCACACCATAAACGGCGTCAGCGCGCTGCACTCCGACATACTCAAACACGACGTTTTCCGCGAATATTACAATATGCACCCCGAAAAGTTCACCAACGTCACCAACGGCATCACCCATCGCCGCTGGGTCGCGGAGGCGAATCCGGAACTTGCCGCGCTCATCACCGAACTCATCGGCGACGCGTGGCTGACGGATGCGGACAGGCTCAAAGACCTGCTGCGCTATATGGGCGACGGAGCGGTGCTCGAAAGGCTGGAAAAGATTAAACGCGCCAACAAGGTGCGCCTTGCCGCCTACATCAAAGAGGCAAACGGTGTGGACGTCGACCCCGACTCGATTTTCGACGTGCAGGTCAAACGTCTGCACGAGTACAAGCGCCAGCTGCTGAACGCGCTGCACATCCTCGACCTCTATTTCCGCATAAAGGAAAACCCCGACCTCGACATCAAGCCGCGCACTTTCGTCTTCGGGGCGAAAGCCGCGTCCGCATATTATATGGCGAAGCAGATAATACGCCTTATCTGCACGCTGGGCAAGGTCATCAACAACGACCCCGACGTCAAAGGCAAGCTCAAAGTCGTGTTCCTCGAAAACTACCGCGTCACGCTTGCCGAGCTCATTATGCCGGCGGCGGAAGTCAGCGAGCAGATATCCATTGCGGGCAAGGAAGCCAGCGGCACGGGCAATATGAAGTTTATGATAAACGGCGCGCTCACCGTGGGCACTATGGACGGCGCCAACGTGGAGATACACGAGGAAGTGGGCGACGAAAACATCTTCCTTTTCGGTCTGCTTGCCGAAGAAGTGCAGGAACTCTGGCGCAGGGGATACAATCCCACGCACTATTACCAGACGGACGCGCGCATCAAACGCGTCATCGACGCGCTGCGCCACGGCATAGGCGGAGTGAACTTCTCCGAAATCGCCGACAGCCTCACCATCGGCAGGGGAGGCACCCCCGACGGCTATATGGTGCTGGCTGACTTTGCGTCCTACTGCGACGTTCAGAAGAAAGTGGACGAGGTCTACCGCGACCGCGAACGCTGGAACAGAATGTCCCTCATCAACATCGCAAAGGCGGGGTTCTTCGCCGCCGACAGAGCGGTCAAGGAATACGCCGACAGGATATGGGGCGTGCACCGCATCAAATAAAGCGACCCGCGCCGCAGAAATGCGGCGCTGTTTTTACCGCGCGGAACGCGTGCGCGCACAAAGGAGAACGCTATGTATTACGACCCGCTTCGCGACAAGACGCCTTACGGGGCGACGGCGTCGGGACAGCCGACGACGTTCAGGTTTACGCTGCCTTCGGCCGAAAAGGCGGACAGAGTGACCGTCATACTCCGCAGGGGCACGGAGGAATTCCGCGCCGACCTGCGCTTTGCGCGCTTCGACGGCGACGGGCTCGTGTACGAGGGGGCGGCGTCCGTGCCCACAGCGGGGCTGTGGTATTACCGCTTCGAGAGCGTGTCGGGGGGCAGGACGACCTATTACGGCAGAGGCAAAGGCGGCTGTGCCGTGGCGGGGGAGTGGCTGCCGGAATGGCAGTTGACCGTGACGAAACGCGCGTATAAAACGCCCGATTGGGCGAAATGCGGCGTTGTGTATCAGATTTTCGCCGACCGCTTCGCAAGAGCGGGAGAGGTGCGGTTTTGCAAAAAGGGCAGGCTGCACGCGGACTGGTACGAGCTGCCCGACATTGCACGGGAAGGACAGGACTACCGTGCGGACGACTTCTTCGGCGGAAATGCGGAAGGCATAATTTCCCGTCTTAGTTATCTTGCGGGACTTGGGGTGACCACGCTTTATCTGTCGCCCGTCTTTCTCTCTTCCAGCAATCACCGCTACGACACCGCGGACTATATGCGCGGCGACGAACTGTTCGGCGGCGACGAAGGCATAAAGAAACTTTGTGCGGAAGCCCGAAAACACGGTATGCGCGTGGTGCTTGACGGCGTGTTCAACCATACTGGGGCGGACAGCGTTTATTTCAACAAATTCGGCACTTTCCCGGGCAAGGGCGCGTATCAGGGCAAGGACTCGCCCTATTACGGTTGGTACACCTTTTACGACTATCCCGACAATTACCATTGCTGGTGGGGGTCTACGGTCGTGCCCACCGTGGACAAGAGCGCGGAGGGGTTCAGAAAACTCGTCTGCGGCAAGGGGGGCGTGATAGACAAGTGGACGAAAGCGGGCGCGGACGGCTGGCGGCTGGACGTCGTGGACGAACTCCCCACGGATTTCACGGATTTGCTGTGCGCGAAGATACGCTCCGCCAAAAAGGACGCGCTCGTCATCGGCGAGGTGTGGGAAGACGCTTCGGACAAGATAAGTTACGGCACGTGGCGGCCGTATTTTATGGGGGACGAGCTGGACGGCGTGATGAACTATCCTTTCCGCCGCGCGATTTTCGACCTCATTACGAAAGGCGACCGCGAGGGCTTCCGCGACGCGGTCACGCTCATCGCCGAGCATTATCCGAAAGAGAGTATGGACGTGTGCTTCACCCTGCTGGGCTCTCACGACACCGTGCGCGCGCTCACCGCGCTGTCGGGCGTGGACGCGCCTTATTCCAAAGAGGAGAGGCGGGGATACAGGCTTTCGGACGAATATTACGCGTTTGCGAAACTGCGGCTGAAAGCCGCGGCGATATTGCAATATACGCTGCCCGGCGTTCCGTGCGTCTATTACGGCGACGAGGCGGGGATGCAGGGCTTCGAAGACCCGCTCAACCGCGGCACTTATCCCTGGGGCAGAGAGGACGACGACCTCCTCGGACATTACCGTGCTCTCGGAGAACTCCGCCGCAGAAACGCGAATGCGCTCCGCGGCACCCTGCGCTTTGCGGAAGATGACGAACTCACCGTGTTCGAACGTGTTTCGGAGGACGGAAAGGACGTGCTCCGCACATTGTACAATCCTTGTTTCCACGCGGTATGCCGCGAGGTGAACGCCTGTGACGCTTTCACGGGAGAGAGCGTGGACACGCTTTGGATTCCGCCGCTTTCGGCGTGTGTGGTTGCTTTTTCTGCAAGATAAAGTGCCTGTTTTGCAATTCCGTGGCTAATGCGCGTGCGTTTTCCGCACGCGCATTGTCGTTGTATGCCGCCCGACGGCGCGGTGCGCCCGACGGCACGGCGGGCACGTGAGGAGGGATTTTGCTCCCGCACCGCCGCCGAACATTCTGTAAAGATTACATAAAACCTCGGAAGAATTACATAAAAATTACGCGCGCGCGCAAATTGACTCTTTACACGGGGCGCGGCGGTAATGTATAATAACATTACTTGGTTTGCGCGTTTTCTTTGCCCTTTGCGTATTATGCGTTTTCGGGGTTCGGGCGGCGCGACCCATTCGGGTAAGGAGGATTTTATGAGCGACAACATCAACGGCGTTGCCGACGAAGCTCTTGCGGCGGAAGAAACCGCTGCGGAGGCTCCGCAGGAGACCGTTTCGGACGGCGGCGAACCGAAAAAACCGCTGAGACTCGATTACGCACAGACTTTCAAAGTCGGTTTTGCTTTCGCAATCATTATGATTTTCTGGACGGCGTACGACTTCGTCGTCCCCCTGCTCCTCGAACACGCCTACGGTCTTTCCAACACCATTCGAGGACTCATTATGGGACTTGACAACCTGCTGTCCCTCTTTATGCTCCCGCTGTTCGGCAAGCTCTCCGACAATGCGCACGGAAAACTCGTCAAAAAATACGGCAGGCGCACTCCGTTTATCGTCATAGGCACTCTCGCTTCCGTCGTGCTTATGGTCTTCGTCCCAATTTCCACCCTCAATCAGCAGAAGACCGCCACGAATATCGAGAACGGATATCTCGCGCAGCTCGACGAAGACACCTTTATGGAAGAAAGGCTCGCCGAATTTTTGGCGTGGGAGGGCAGCTATGCGGATATGGACTATATGGCGATGAACGGGTTCACCGCGGACGATTTTATGCAAATCCGCTACGATGACAAGTTTACCGCCACCAAGGCCTTCCTCGGAATGCTGGGCGCCACCACATACAGATACGACGGGGCGGAAGTGTCGTTGGACGATGCCGTGTCCGAACTCGGATACACTCTCAACGACTGGAACGGCGACGGCACCCTGACTTATGACGACATCAGGATAGGCAACGAGAATTACGACAAGTACGTCGCGTCCGGTATGAACACCTGGATTAGTGACCAGATTTACGACCAGGCGACCAACACGACGGCGGGGCACAAGAGCCTTGCGGTGTATATGGTCATTCTGCTTCTGGTGCTTATCGCGATGGCGACGTTCCGTTCGCCCGCCGTTGCGCTTATGCCCGACGTCACGCCCAAACCTCTGCGCTCGCAGGGCAACGCCGTCATCAACCTCTGCGGCGGCATAGGCGGCGCGATAGCCTTTTTGATATACACCGTCGTGCTCTTCGGCGAACGGCTTGAAAACTATGTCATCATCTTTGCGTCCGTTGCGGGCGGTATGCTCCTGCTGCTTGCGGGCTTCCTCGCCTTCGTGCGTGAAAAGAAGATGGTGCAGCGCTGCCACGAGATTTGCGAGGAATACGGCATAACTGACGAGGACGAAGAGCCCGCGACCGTGTCCCCCGACGAGAGCGTCACGGACGGCGACGCGGATATGCGTCCCGCGCGCGATGACATATCCGACGAAGCATTGGAAATCGCGCGGGCAAAGACGCGCAAGCTCCGCACGCCGAAAGAGTGGTGGAATGCCAAATCCAAGTCCGAACAGGCGCGATTTGTCAGCTTCCTGCTCATCCTCGGTTCGATATTTATGTGGTTTATGGGCTACAACGCGGTGTCGAGCAACCTTTCTGTTTACACCACCAAGGCGCTCAACCTCGACGCCGGCGTCGCTTCCATAATCTCGGGCATCAGTATGGGCATCAGCGCGATAGCGTTCATACCCGTGGGTTATATGGCGGCAAAACTCGGCAGAAGAAAGACCATAATGATAGGTCTTGCAATGGCAATCGTCAGTTTCCTGCTGATATTCGCCTTCGTCAAGCCCGACTCCAACGCCCTTGTGCCCGCCGCGCTTTTCGCGCTGTTCTATCTCATTTCGGGCTTCGGGCTCATCATCATCAACGTCAACACGCTGCCTATGGTCGTGGAGCTTTCCACGGATACGACGGTCGGACAGTATACGGGCTACTACTATGTCGCCACAATGTCCGCCCAGGCAATCACCCCTATGTTTGCGGGTATGGTTATGGATGCGTTCGAGGACAAAGGGCTCTTCATTTACAGCGCAATTTTCATAGCCTTCTCCATCATCCTTATGGCGTTTGTCAAACACGGTGACAGCAAGCCCATCGGCAAGGGCAAGAAACTCACCAAAGAAGAGAAGAAGCAGATTAGGTTGGAGTCTCTCGGCGACCCCGACTGAACGGCGCTATTCGGCGAATTGCTTTGTCAGCCCCCTCATTCAGACCTCTTACGTACGGAAAGTACGCCGCGAGT
>UQVO01000013.1 GCA_900544575.1 uncultured Eubacteriales bacterium
GGGGCTCCGTCTGTTTATGGGGGAGTGTGCGAAATCTCCCGCCGACGTTTTCGTCTGTCTGCCGTCGGGAGTGCCCGCGACAGAACTCGACACCAACGGGGCGGGGAAGTTTTTGGCAGAGGATATGAAGGAATTCCTTTCCGACCCGCGCGTCGTGGGGCTCGGTGAGGTTATGCGCTTCCGCGACGCGGCGGAAGGAAAGCCCGAGACGGCGGAAAAGATTGCGCTGTTCCGCGGCAAAACGGTGGACGGGCACACATCCGGTATGCCCGAATCGATGCTCGACGCCTATGTCGCGGCGGGCGTGACCAACGACCACGAGTGCGCCTCGAAAGAGGCGATGTTTGCGCGCTACGACCGCGGGATGAACATCTACATCCGCGAAGGCAGCGCGGCGCGCAATGCGTCCGATTTGCTCGACGGAGTGAAGGAAAGAGGGCTTGACATCTCCCGTTTCGCATTCTGCACGGATGACAAACATCTTGCGACGATAGCGAAAGAGGGTCACATCTCCTACATC
Source organism: uncultured Eubacteriales bacterium (assembly GCA_900544575.1). Lineage (GTDB taxonomy): Bacteria > Bacillota > Clostridia > Christensenellales > CAG-917 > Limadaptatus > Limadaptatus stercorigallinarum. Next base: position 521 of record UQVO01000013.1, read on the forward strand.
GCGCGGATTGCGCGTGCGAAAGGCTTTGGATGGGGAGAAATCGCCTGTATGTCATCGTACAATCCCTGCCGCTATTACGGCCTTTCCGACCGCGGCAACGTGCGGGCGGGACTGCGCGCGGATATTGTGGCGGTGAGCGAAGACGGCAGCCGCGTGCACTATGTCGTCAAGGACGGCAAACTTGCGGCGGTCGACCAAAAACTCGTGTTTAACCGTGAAAAACATAGTGATAAACATTGCGTTTTTGAAAATTCCGTACACCTGCGTGAATTTTCGGCAAAGGATTTCGAAGTCCCCGACAGGTTGAAAAACGTGGCGGTCGGGCTTGTGGACGGGCAGCTTCTCACGGAAAAAGTTCCGTTGCGCGGGGAGGAAGAGGGGCTGAACTTGCTCGCGACCGCCGAGCGGCACGGCAAGAACGGAAATCTTTCCGTCTGTCTGCTCAAAGGATACGGAATACGCGGCGGAGCGGTGGCGACAAGCGTATCGCACGACTCCCACAACGCCGTGTGCGCGGGGGACAACGGGGCGGATATGGCCGTTGCGCTCAACCGCCTGCGCGAAATCGGCGGCGGCTATGTTGTCGTGGGGCGCGGCAAAGTCGCGGGCGAACTCCCTATGCCCGCGTTCGGGCTTATGGCGCTCGGCGGCGCGGAAGAAACGGCGGCGGAGATAGACGCTTTGGAGCGCACCGCGCATTCGATGGGGGTCAACCCGCGGGTGGACGCTTTCACCACGCTGTCCTTTGTCGCGCTTCCCGTCATACCCCGTCTGCGGCTGCTGGACACGGGGCTTTACGACACGGAAGAGGAAAAGTTTTTGTAAAGACGCGGCACGGCGCGGGAACGCTCTTTGCCGCATTGCATTCGTCCTTACATCTCAAAACAACGAAAAAACCGCACCTTTCGGTGCGGCTTTCGGTATTCTGCGTTATATGTCCAGTTTGTCTTCGCAAAACAGCGGACTGTCGAGAAATTCACTCACTGTCATATTGAAACCCGAGGCTATGAGTATCACTGTTGACAACAGACTGTCCGAAACTGTTTCGTGAAGAATGTTTTTCAGGGTAGAGTGCGTTATGCCGCTGTTCATCGCCAGTCGGTATCTCGTCATATTTTTTTCTTTCAGCAATTCTTCGATGCGCAATTTGAGCGCTTTATTTATGGTGTTCACGGCTGCGCACCCCCCTTTGGAATGGTTATGTGCAACAGTAATAGTATTATACTTTTTCCTTTTTATATGGTTGCTTGCAACCATATAAACGTGTATACTCGAAATTAATACACATCAAACGGCATATGAAAAGAATGCCGAAAATTCATCCGGCGAAAATTAATATAAATCAAACGGCATATGGCTGTCCGGAAATTAATTTTTCGCAAAAAAACATTGCGGGCAATTTTTGGTACAAGCACATTGTTATAATTAAAACGGAGGACAAGATTTTGAGCCGCAAAAAATATCTGATTCTGTACGTGTTGAAGATTCTGGAATCGAATACGGACCGGAATCACCCGATGACACAGACGGAGATAGCCGAATGGCTTAACGACGTGATGCCGTGCGACAGGAAGACTGCCGGACGCAATATCGAAGCGCTCATCGAGATGGGATATCCGATAGTAAAGACACAAAAGGGATGTTATCTCGGAGGGAAAAAGTTCGGGACGGAGGAGATAGCCTTTATTCTCGGGGCAATCCGCGGAGACACGGTCTGCGAATTGTCATCCGAAAAGCGGGTTGATTTGGCAGAGCGCCTGCTGCCGATTCTCACCAGAATATACCGCTTTGAAGAAAATTAAAATTGCGTCGATAAAAAGACGTAAAATAAAATGCAAGGAAATGTCTTATGAAAAAAAATCTGACGGAAATTGTTTTTGTGCTTGACCGCAGCGGCTCTATGAAACCGCTTGAAGAGGACACGATAGGAGGGTTCAACGAATTTATCGAAAAACAAAGAAAAATCGAGGGTGAGGCATATATCACGACAGTTCTGTTCGATACAAGTTATCAGGTGCTGCACGAGCATGTCGCCCTTGATGAGGTTAAGCCGCTGACGAAAGATGACTATTCTGCCTGCGGAGGTACGGCACTTCTCGACGCGGTCGGGCGGACGATAGACAATTTGGGAGTACGGCTGAGCAATACCCCGGAAGAGGAACGCCCCGAACACGTCATTTTCGTGATTACGACGGACGGGGAGGAGAATTCAAGCATGAGTTACAGCTTGCAGAAAGTGCGGGAGATGATTGAACATCAGCAGGAGAAATATTCATGGCAGTTTATTTTCCTCGGCGCAAATATGGACGCCGTTTCCGAAGCCGGAAAACTCGGGATATGCGCCTCTCATGCGGCGAATTTCACCCCCAGTCACAGCGGCGTCAGAAGTATGTACAGTAGGGCATTGAACGATGTGGTGTATTCGGCACGTATAGGCATCTTCGACATAGGCTCGGACTGGAAATCCTCCCTTGAAACAGACGAAAAGTGACGGGATGCGTTACAAAACGCACATAAATGTCCGTATCACACAGTGACTGCGGAGGCTCCGATTTAGAAACATAACTAATAATTAAGCACAAGGAGAACACCATGACAAACATCGACTACCCAAAGAGAGCATCATACGAAACAATTCAAGATTATGTTAAGAGGTTGCTGGATTGGTTATACGATAACAAAAAATTATCCGGTGACGAAATTAAACGTCTACAAAGACTTGATTATAGCAAACGCGTTTTTGGTATTAATTATCCGCTGATTGCATGCAACAGGCAAGACATATATGATGCATCGGGACACGCACGGTATTGGATTAATTATCGCCTTGGAGGGCGTTACTATGTTTGCAGCCAATGGTGGTTGCAAAATGATAAAGAATATGAGCACAATCTGCGCACATGGTGTGTCGGCATTTTGAATTCTTTGCCGTCGGTTGGCCCGGAAAACCCTCGACAGATGCCAAGTACGAATAAATCGTATAATGCGACTTTAAAGGAAGGGGATAAAGTAGTCCACAATAAGTTTGGAGAAGGCATGGTAACATCGGTCAGTGATTGCATTGAAGTGAATTTCCTTCAAGTCGGTTACAAGAAATTTCCGTATAGTGTGGTGGAAGACGGCTTTTTAAAAAAGATGTAAGTCAGGCTGATGAAAAAGGAAAATAGCGTTAATTTTTCCGAAGCACTGTAGAAATAAATTCGGAAGCGTATTTCAACAATATCTTAAATCACGCATCGGTTGGATGTGACCGGTTGCAGCTTATCTTTTGCCGCGTTGAAAAATGCGGTGCTTAAAGACGTCCGCAAAACAGAAAACGGGAGGAGAAAAATGAAAGAATCACGGCAGGAAGATTACGATTTGACGGAAGAGGTTGAGCAGTTCAAAAATTTTTTGCGAAAGAAATATGAGATGGACAAAGAAAAAAGTTCGGGAGGAGCGGTTATGAAAAAGTATGTAAGTCCGTACGGGATGGAGATGGATGAGGAGATTTTTGCGATAATGATGGAGCGCAATCCGTGGTTTACGCTGACGGCGGAAAGTCTTCCGATACCCTGCAAAGACGAAGAGGAGATGTCATACTTGGAATATAAGCGGGCGATTTTCGCTTATATTTTCGGTTCGTTCGGCTTTGAGAAGGACCTGGCGAAGGCGGAATTGTATTGTTGTCACGGGATTAGCGAGCTCAACAAGAAAAAGCCCGCTTATCCGTTTGCGGCGAATGAAGAATGGGTGGGCTGGTTGCACAATTACGGCGAGTTAAATATTTTGCTCGGTACGGTTTATGCTTATATGAGGAAAACGACGCGCAGCGTCTATTATTTTATGAAGGCACTCAACACCGAGGCTCTGAATCTAAATATGCCGTATTGCGATTTTATCCGATATATGATATCAAAACTCGATGACGAGCCGTGTTCTTCCGCCGACTACACGGGCAGAGGCTTTTGTGCAGAAGAGCCGATGGGATTTTTGCCCTCGAAGGATGCGTTTTTGTATGCGGGCGCGGCGTTGGAGATTATTCCCGGACTTGCCGGTCTTGACGGCGAAGTCATCGTGGCGAGAAAATGCAATACAAGTATGCCTTACGGTTCGATGCGGCGCTATTCCGTTGCGGACCCACATCAGCCTCATATGATAGATGTCTATGAAGTGTATGTGATTGACAAGCAATTCAATTTGAAAAAGGCGAGTTTCCACTTTAACGGTTATATGCCGCACTCCGACCGCCGCAGCATAATATTGCCCGACGGATTCACGGTGCGACAGAATTCACCATTGCATAAGACTTATAGTTTTGTGTCAAACGCATGACCTTACATCGCTTTATCGGACGGAAACCCGCTTTTAAGCGGGTTTCCGTCCGTTTAGCGATTTAATGTTTAAGTCAGTAAGTCAATTTGGCAGTCAAAAAACGGCGAAAACTGAATTTAGTATCCCGATCGCGGAATTGTTCGTCGCCATAAATTATATTTAAGTTTATATCATTACGGTCTTTCCTTTCTTTGAGTTCGCCTCTCGCTATTGAATTTGCACCGATGTCGAATAAATACAGCGTTCGGTTTAATCGATCATTTAACACCAGGCTCCAATTATTTTCTAAAAAACTTATGTCGGGATTTGCCCAATACACATCCAAAGTTGAATTTTTAGAAGCCCATGTATAATTGGGATGGATAGTATAACCATTTTTCTTAAATAGTTCGCGCGCTTGCGTTCTTGTGATATTTGTTGGAAAAACCTGCTCCGGAGGTAGTGTAGGCTGTGCAGGTGGGATGGTGTGTCGACGAGTGCATTTTATTTCATAGCTTTTTATTGCTTCAAGAATTTCATTTTCCGAAAAACTTTTACGGTAGTGGGTTATGAGCAGTTCTTTAATCAGATTTGTTCCGTTTTCGTCGAGTTCTGATTGAATCATTTTTATACTTTCTGCGCGTTGGCGTTTATCATCTATCCATTTTTCGATTGCATTGCGGTCGAAATCATTTTTTTGAAAATGTCGGATAAACTCAATGCCGTCGGGATTATCTGCAGTGAACTCAATTTCTAAGGATTTTTCTTTGTTCTTGACATAATCGTATACAACGACACAGATATGGTCGTATATTAATACTCCGACTTCGCAATGAGACTGTTTCAAGTAACTGATTAATTGCTCATTGATGCCATGGTCCAAAGTCTTGTTGTATTTTTTCAGTTCGAAAATGAATTTCAAATCGGAATCAAGATATATGGCTATATCGGCAATAAGACGTTCATGCGAACCTACCCTCATTGTTTCTTGTGGTTTTATTTCTTGCCGCAAACGACTGTATCCTAACAATTCACTGCAATAGAGTTCCCAGTTTGCTTGGACTTTGCACTCGTCTGCCAGTCGCATTCGGGCGTAATCCGCTGCTATCATATTCCACTTATCTTTTGCGTCCACCTTCTGCTACCTCTAATTTCTCGATGATACGTTTATCGTTATTATAATATTGTGCGTGGGACAAAAATCGCCCATTGTCAATAGGGGCGTTTTTAATGTGTTTCGAAATACAAATAACAAATGGAGTTTGCGGAAGGCAGCGGCGGAGTGACGGCGCATATAGAAGTGGTAACATGGCGGGGCGGGAGTTTTGCGTCGCGGAGTATTGCGTGAGGGAGAGGAAAGAGGAGTGCGCTGCCATATGTGAAAAAAGCGAAACCACCGGGTCGACCGGTGGTTTCTGAATGTTTTTTGAGAAGAAAGTTCAGTGTTTGAGGCGGTCGACGTTTTTGAAGGCGCCGGCGACGATGACGTGGTCGTCTTCGCGGAAGATGTAGTCGCCTGAGGCGAGGACGACGGAAGAGTCGCTCTTTTTGACGGCAAGGACGTTGATGCCGTATTCCTTGCGCACATTGGCTTTGACGACGTCTTTGCCCACCCATTCGCGGGGGACTTTGATTTCGAACACGCCGTAATCCGCGCCGAGTTTGATGAAGTCGAAGATGTTGTCGGCATTGAAGCGGATGGCGGTTTTGTAGGCGAGGTCCATTTCGGGGTAGACGACTTCGTCCGCGCCGTTGCGGAGCAGGAATTTGCTCTGGATTTCGCTGCCGGATTTGGACACGACGTATTTTGCGCCCATATCTTTGAGCAGCGACGTCACTTCGAGGGAGGACTGGAAACTTTCGCCCATTGTGACGAAACAGATGTCGAAGTTGTTGACGCCTATTTCTTCCAGCACTTCTTCGCGGCTGCAATCGCCGATTATGGCGTCCGTGAAGTAATGGGAGAGGCGGTTGACGGTGTCCTCGTTCTTGTCCGCAATCATAACCTGATTGCCGAGTTCCGCAAGCCTGCGGGCGAGGTAGGTGCCGAACCTGCCCATACCGATGACCAGCACTGATTTCATAATTACTCCTTTGCCGCGCGGCGCGGCGCGTCACCCGATGAGTATCTTTTCCGTCGGGCGTTTTGTGGTGGGCTGTACTTTGCTTGCCATCATAGCGGAAGCAAGCGTGAGCACGCCCAGTCTTCCTGCGAACATAAGCAGGGTGATGATGAATTTGGACGCCGTGGTGAGCAGGGGGGTTATCCCGGTCGTCAGTCCCACGGTCGCGATTGCGGACACGCACTCGAAAGACACGTCGCGGAGAGTAATCTCCGGAGGTTCTATCGCGCAGATGACGAGCGTCGCGGTCAGCACGAAGAGGAGATAGATGGTGAACAGCGACATCGCCTGTTTGACCAGCGACAGGTCGAGAGCGCGCTTGCCGATGACGATGTCCTTATGTCCGCGGACGGAAGAGTAGAGCCCGAAGAGGATGACGACCATCGTCGTGACCTTGACGCCGCCCGCGGTGGAACCGCTGTTGCCGCCTATGAACATCAGTATCTGCATAAGCAGAATACTGCTGTCCGAAAGCTCCGAAAGAGTGACGGTGTTGAAGCCCGCCGTCCTCGGCGTGACCGCCTGGAAGAGGCAGATGAGAAAACTTTCGCCGGCGCTCTTTCCTTCCAGCACGCTGCCGCCGTGTTCGAACGCAAAGAGCAGCAGTGCGGGCACGAACACCAGCAGAAGCGTCGCCCACAGCACTATGCGGGTGTGCAGGCGGTACTGCCTGTAACGGAAACGCTTGTCCCAGATGTCGCTCCAAACGACATAGCCCATACCGCCGATGAGGATGAGGGCGCATATCGTCAGGTTGACCGCGATATCGTCGCTGTAAGAGGTGAGGGAAGCGAACGGAGTCCCGTTGACGCCCATCAGGTCGAAGCCCGCGTTGCAGAACGCAGAGATGGAGTGGAAGAATGCGAACCACACCCCCTGCGCGCCGAAGTCGGGCACGAAACTTATCATCAGCAGACAAGCGCCGACCAGCTCCACCGAGAAGGTGAATATGAGTATTCTTTTGATGAGCCGCAGCACGCCGCCTTTGCCGAAAGTGCCCGCGGACTGCGCAATAAGCGTGCGTTCGAACAGCCCTATGCGTCTGCCCAGCGCAAAAGAGAACAGCGTGACGAAGGTCATGAAACCGAGTCCGCCTATCTGTATGAGCAGGATTATGACAATCTGTCCGAAAGTCGTCCAATGCAGATAGGTGTCCACGGTGATGAGTCCCGTCACGCAGGTCGCGGACGTGGAAACGAGAAGGGAGTCGATGTAGGGAGTCCATTCCCCGTTCTTTGCCGAGATGGGCAAGGACAAAAAGAAACTCCCCACCAAAATGATAGCGAGATACCCAAGAACGAGAATCTGCATGGTGGAGGGTTTCCAATTAAGTTTGCGCCGTGCCGGTTTGTCGTCGACGCGTATGGTTTGGGATTCTGTCATACAGTAAGCGGAAATGTATTCCGTAAGTTATTCTATCATAATTATGCGCAATGTCCAACACATTCGCATAAATGTGCAGAATTACATTCCGTCATTCCGTTTTTGCCGCTTCGTCTTTGTCCGCTTCGGGGGAGGCGGCGTTGAGTGCGCGGAGCAAATCGCGTATCTCGCGCAGGATGTCGTCCGTGGTTTCGGGAGCGTTCGCCGCGGTTTCCGCTTCCGCTTTTGCCTGTTCCTCTTCGGCGCGTGCGGCGAGGATGGCTTTTATCTCCTTGCGGGTCTTGCCCTCTTTGCGGAGAGTCTCCGCCTCTTCGGAGGAGAGCAAATCGAGCTCGCCCTTGACGGAGCCGAACCCTTTCTGCACGGAGGTGACCGCTTTCAGAATGAAGAAGAGCACCAGCGCGGTGAGCAGGAAGGTGATGACCGCCATTATGAACGCGCCCCAGTCGATGTATATCGACTTTGACATATCGATGAGAGAGGGGTCGAAGCTGCCCGAAAGGATTGTGCCGTCGGCGTCCTTGTAAACTAGCATAGTCACAAGCCCGGACACTCCGTCGCCGATGGGTATCGCATTGATGAGAGGTTTGAGAATGCTGTTGACCAGCGCGTTGACGATGGCGGTGAATGCAGCGCCGATAATCATACCTACCGCAAGTCCCATGACATTGCCGCGGGTGATGAATTCTTTGAACTCTTTGAGTATTTTGGGTGATTTCAGTTTTTTCATCCGTATATCCTCCGTTTGCGCATTCCGTGCGTAACAGCCTGCGCGTGCAAGCCCTTATGCGCGCGGACTTTTTGCATTATATATCAATACGCGCGCCCGCGCAACCGTTAAGAGATATTTCCCGCCTTGCGGACGGGCGGGGAAGCGCGGCCGCGACGGGCGGAAAGGCGCGGGTATTAAAGCAAATTTGCGTTTTCCGTGCTTGACAACGTGGCGGCGCGGTGCTAGTATGAATGCGCTAGGGGTGCCAAAAGGCTGAGATTATACCCTTCAACTTGTGAGATAATCCTCGCGTAAGGAAGCAGACGAGCTTTATTCCTTTTGTTGAACACCCCGGCATACGTCGGGGTCTTTTGTTGCACCGAAAGCCGCGGCGGACAGAGTTTCGGACCGAAATTGCGGACGGAACTACTCATACAGGTAAAATCGGTTCCGTGCAAGCGGAATTTTTGCGGAGGATTAAAAAATGTTCAACTTTTTGCTTGCGGCAGAAGAACCTACGCCCGACGAGATAATCGCGGGTGCGGGGCAAGCCGTGCAGGACGCGGTCGACACAAAAATCGCGGAAGCCATCGACAGCCTGTTCAAAGGGCTGACTTCCGACCTCGGATTTGCCATCCTTTATACGGTGGTCGCACTTGCCGTGCTCGGACTCGCGGTTGCGCTGCTCTTGTACCGTTTCAGACGCGACAGATTGAAAGACTATGCAAAAGTCTGTTTCGGCGTTATCGCGGGGCTTGCCATTATGGCTACGGTATTTATGGCCGCTATCGAATTTTATCAGATTAACAACTACGAAGGCGGCGCGCCTGACGCTACGTTCAAACCCATTCTTGCATTTGTGTGCATAGCAATAGGCGGCGGATGTCTGATGGGTATAGCTTCCTTCTTCAACAAATTTGCGGTGAAGGTCAGCGCCGTTATCACGGGCGCGGGATTGCTCGGTGCATTCATCGCCGCAATGGTGCTGATGAGCCAAAACTACAACGAAAATTATTCCGACCACTATGCTCCTGATATGTCTGAGGTCGGACTGATAGTTTCGGTTGTCATAGGCATTCTCATTATGATAGCGATTTTCGTGTTGGGAAAGAAAAAGGAAGTGAACAATACGCGCGCCATAGTTTACGGCGCAATCGCCATCGCAATGTCCTTTGCGCTCTCTTATGCGCGCTTCATACATCTGCCGCAGGGCGGTTCGGTGACGTTCGCAAGCCTGCTGCCGCTTATGATTTACTGCTGTATGTTCGGCACGCGCCGTGGTGTGGTGGTCTGCTTGATTTACGGATTTCTGCAAGCGTTGCAGGACACCTATATCATCCATCCGCTGCAATTCCTGCTCGATTATCCGCTTGCATTCGGTGTAATTTCCGCAAGTGGCATTTTCTTTGAGCGTACCCCTCTCAGAAAGAACAAGCTGGCGGCATTTGTCGTAGGCGCGATAGTTGCTGTCGTGCTCCGCTATGTCTGTCACATCTGTTCCGGCACGTTCGCTTTCGGCGCAGATGCCCCTGACACTTACAGCTCGTTCTTTGCTTACAGCGTGGCGTACAACTCTTTTACTATTGTCGACCTTGCCATCGACCTGGCGGCGGGCATTCTGCTGTTCGCTTCCCGTGCTTTCCGCAGGCAGATGGACCTTGCCGTGCAGCCTGCCGCGGGCGTCGAGGACGACTACTCGGACGAGAACGAAGAAAACAACGACTGACCTCCGCCGCATATTGCGGCGACGGGTCGGAGCAGAGTTTATGCACCTGCATTTTTCCTTGGCAAAAGACGCCGTTTGCTCGGCGTCTTTTGCTTTCGGACTTTTTCAATTCGTTTGCGGGTGTTATCTGAAACAAAGGTCGCGGATGAAAAACACCGTGCCCGCAAGCAGGCGGAATGATATGTGCGGGGCGGTCGCCACGTTGGACACCCCGCGTGTGTCGGTCGGAGTGAGGGTGAGGTTTTCCAGAGGATACTCCACGCCGCGTGCTTCCGTCACGGTGGCGGGGCCGCCGTGCGGCAGGATGGAGAAAGTTTCGCCCTCATCCAGGTCGAAGGAAAAGTGCGGGTCGAGCGCGGTGCTGACGCCGTAAATCTCGGCGTCGTCGTCGAGGGAGCGCACCCGCATTCCGAGTTTCATTGCGAGCGCCATCACGGCAAGATTGCCGAGGAAGTGGTCGTAACGCCCGCCCGTCACCCCGTACAGAGTGACGGCGTCCGCGCCGAGTTCCTTTGCGAAATAGACGGCGGATTCCCCGTCCGTGAAGTTTTTGTGCGAGTCGTGGCGGAGCAGGGGAATGCCCTCGGGGGCGGAAGAGAGAGAGTCGAGGTCGCCGACGAGATAGTCGGGACGTACGGGACAGAGGCGGTAACCACCGTCCGCGCAGATGATTTTGTCGGCGGCTATTTCCCGTGTTACGGGAATGCCGGAATTGAGCACTATTGCGATTTCCATTGTTTTCGTTAAGCGGTTCGGGCGTACTGCGCCCGTCTGACGGAGCGCCGCACGGCGGCGGTCAGTCGCACTCCCATTTGTCCGTGGCGGGGTCGGTGTCGTCGTATATTACGGTGAGCTTTTCCGCGCCGCTCACGGCGTTTATGCAGGCGCGTTCGGCGGCGTATGCGGCGGCGGTCTGCAAGAGCATAAGGTTGAGGACGGGACGATGCCCCGACGCAAGACAGAACATAGTGTCGCCGTCGTAATCGGTATGCACGGGGCGTATGGCACGGGCAAGTCCGTCGTGGGACGCCGCGGCAAGTTTGCCCGCCCCGACTTTGTCCGTTTTCGCATCCGTGAGGATGCAGCCTATCGTGGTGTTGGTGCCCATAAAGAGTTTCATTATCCCGCCCGACACGATGTGTTTTTCCGTGTCGAGGAAAGTGCCGTCGTTTGCCTTTGCGCCCGCGACGATTCTGCCCGTTTCGGGGTCGAAGACGTCGCCGAGCGCGTTGACGGCAACTATCGCCGTCACCGTCGCTCCCGCGACTTTGACGGTGTACGCGCCGACGCCGGATTTGCAGGCGTATTTCATCCCGCGAATCTTGCCGACGGTCGCGCCGCGCCCCGCGCCGTATTGTCCCAAAAATGGTGTTTTGCCTGCATTTTTGCACGCTTCAAACCCCATTTTTGCGTCGGGATAGATGATTTCCTTTTGGTTGAGGTCATACAGCACCGCTCCCGAAACTATGGGGACGGTCTTGCCCATAGTCTTGTATCCGACGCCCTCCGAGGCGAGGTATTCGGCGACGCCCGTCATAGAGGCAAGTCCGTACGCGGAGCCGCCCGAAAGCACGACGGCATTGACCTTGTCCATCATCTTTTCGGGACGGAGCAGGTCGGTTTCGCGGGTGCCTGGCGCTCCGCCGCGGCAGTCCGCGCCGCCTGTCGCGCCCTTTCGGGAAAGTATTACGGTCACGCCCGTGAACTCGTTCTGGGCGCAGCCGATTGAAAAGCCTTTGGGTATTGTCACGTTCATAATTTATCTCCGTTGCGGGCATACGAAGTATGCTCGGCATTTATGGTCTGACATCAGCCGCTCCGACGGGAACGGAGCGCAATATAAGCGCCGACCGCAGAACTCCGACGGAAACGGAGCGCAAAGTAAACGCCGACCGCAGAACTCCGACAGAAACGGAAAGCAATGTAAACGCCGAAGGCGTCAGCGCATACGTTTCATATGAGGCAGGGCGTACTCGAAAAATTCTCTGTACGCGTCGCACTTGTCCAGGTCAATCCGTTCGCGTTTGCAGCCCCCGCCGCATAGGCGGAGATATTTGCACTCGCCGCATTTTTCGGGGCGCACCAGTGATTCGGCGATGAAATCCGTTGCCGCGGGAGTTTTTTCCATCTCCGCAAAGTCCGTTTCGTTTATGTTGCCGAGGCAGTATTCGTCCAGGCAGTAGAAGTCGCAGGGATACACCGCGCCGTCGCCTTCCACCACGAACTGCCGCGAACAGCCGCCGTTCATTCCGCACTGTTCGGCACGCCCGAAGTTGGCAAGCCTGACGAAGTTGTCGAACTGCCGCACGGAAGTGTAGCGGCCGTCAATCATATCCTTCATATACAGCGAGAACGCCTTTTTCAGAAATCCGAGATAGGCTTCCGACGTCAGCGCCCATTCTTCCGACCCGTCGTCCGACTGCGCGCCGCGGTGCAGGGGACGGAGCACGGGGATGAATTGCAGATGGCGGAATTTGCTGCGCCTGAAAAAGGCGTATATTCTTTCTATGCGTTCCGCGACGGGGCGGGTGAGCACGCAGAGCACGTTGAATTCGACGCGGTTTTTCTGCAACAGCCTGGCGGCGGCGCATACCCTGTCGAAAGTTTCCGCGCCCTCCGCGTCCACGCGGTAGGCGTTGGCGATGCGGTCGCCGTCCAGCGACAGCCCAACCAGCCAGCCGAAGCGAGCAAACATTCTGCACCATTCTTCGTCGAGCAGGGTGCCGTTGGTCTGCACTCCCACGCTCACGGGAGAGCGCGCGGTGTTGAGGGTGCGGATGAGCCTTTCCGCGGTCAGGAAAAATTCCTTGCCCGCAAGCAGAGGTTCGCCGCCCTGAAAAGAGAGGGCGACGTGCCCGCCGTCCGCATAGGCGAACGCTTTGCGCAGAGCGGTTTCCAGCGTGTCCGTGCCCATCATACCGTGGGAGGGCATCTCCCTGTTTTCGGCGACGGAGTGGTAGAAACAGTAGCGGCACCGCATATTGCAGAGGGAAGACGCGGGTTTGAACATCACCGAAATCGGGGGCATATCAGATTATCCCCCTGCGGTTGGTTTTCATTTCACGACGGAACGCTTCGAGCGCGGCGGCGAGTTTGTCCGCGACTTCGGGATACACCATCGACACGTTGTATCCTTCTATCGGGTCGGTGTCGAGATTGAAGAGATAGTTGTTGTAATACTGGTCTATGAAGGCGGAGTTTTCCGTCTGCACGCGGTCGAAATACTTGAAGTCGTAATATTCCGTGCCATTTTCCGTCTCCACGGGGACTTTGACGAGCTGCACCGCCTGCGCCTTGCCCTTTTTCTGATAAAAGAGCGCTTCGTGTACGGACGCGTCGGGGTCGGTTTCCCCTTTCCAGAGCGCGGAGAGGTCGGCGCCGTCCGTTATCCTGTCGGAGGGAAGATACACCGAGCCGTCGTCGTTTTTTATGCCGCAGAGCGAGAGCACCGTCGTGAAAACGTCGAAGTTCATCGAAGAGGACGTGACGCGGAGCGTCGGGGACGTGCGGCTTGTGCCGTCCGTTTCCGTAACGGTGACGGAGGAATTCGCGCTGCCGCCCACGCCGCCCGCGGGATAACTCGCTATGCAGGGCACTTTCATACCGCCTTCGAACGTGGTGTTCTTTCTGCCGCGCAGCGCGCCCGCCGCGCCCTCTCTTCCCGGCCCGTTGTCGGAGGTGAATATCACTATCGTGTTGTCGTAAAGCGTGCCGCCGTTCCTCGCGTCGGGAGTGGTTCTGAGATAATCGAGTATTCTGCCGAGTTCCCTGTCGAACTCTTCTATGCAGTCGATGTAGCTGTCGTCGGAATTGTCGCCCTTGCCGTTTCCGTTGTTGTCGGAGAAGATGGGGTAGTGCGGCCACGGGGAGGTGTAGAACGCGCAGAACGGATTGCCGCTTTCCGCGGACGAGGAAAGGAAGCCGAGCACTTCGTCCGTGAAAAGCCGCGTGCTTTCGGACTGGTCGAGATTTTCCGCGTGGGAGCGCACTTCTTCGTGCGACGCGCCGCCCGGATATCCGCCGCCCGTATCGCGCACCCAGTTGTAAGGGGTCATATCGTTGACGTAGTAGCTGCCGTAAAAGTAGTCGAAGCCCTGTTCGGTCGGGAGATATTCGCCGTAATCGCCGAGGTTCCATTTGCCTATGCACGCCGTGTCGTAGCCCGCCGCCTGCAACACTTCCGCAAACGTGATTTCGTCGCCGAGTATGCCGTCCACGTTGTAGAGGAACTGGTAAGGGTTGAGAAAGTGCGTGGGGGACCAGGGGGTGCTTTCCACGGTGGTGGGGAAGACGACGTTGTCGAGATATCCGCGCGAGGAATATCTGCCCGTGAGCATAGAGAAACGCGAGGGGGAACACACGGGGGACGCGGCGTAGAAGTTTTCCATTATCACGCCGTTTTCGGCAATGGAGTCGATGTTGGGGGTGTTTATCGTGGGCGTTTTGCCCGTGAGATAGCTGTAAGCGGAGATGTCCGCATACGCCATATCGTCCATAAGCACTATGAGCACGTTGGGAGAGGCGCCGCGCTTTGCGGAAGCGACGGAAGAAAGATATGCGTCGTGTCCTTCCCACAGCCTGTCCGCCACGGGGCGGGCGCGCAGGTTCATAAAGAGCGCGTATATGCCCGTTGTGGCAATCATAAGCGCGAGGGTGACGAACGCCGCGGCTTTGAGCGCCTTGCCTTTGAAGACTTTGCGGAGAAACACGAACGCGACGGCGAGCAGTACCGGTCCTGCGATAAGCACGAGGTTCCACCACAGCCGCTTGCCGAAAGAGTCCGCTCCCCAAATGAGAAAGTAGAGGAAAGTGCCGCCGTATATGACGAGGAAGGACACCCAGAGATAAAGACCCGCGGGTCTGTCCTTTGCGGTGCGGACGACGAATGCGACCGACGCGACGAGGCTCAGCACCAGCCCGACGAGGGGGAAGAAATTGAACCCCGACGCGAGCATCGTGAGCATAAACACGCAGCAAAGCGCCAGCCATACTGTGCCGAACACGTCTTTTCCGCGCGGTATCGCCCCCGTCGCGGCAGGTGAAGCCGTGCCTTTCCCGCCGTCGTTTGCGGCGTCGGACGCGTCGGTTTCGGCGTGTGCCGCCGCGGCGTCGAATTCGCGTTCTTTTTCCGAAGTCATATTCTCTCCACGGGTTGCGCCGTTTCGCGGGCGCGACCAAGGCGTATGTAAACATACGTTAAACAAATTATACCTTTTCCCCGCCGATTTTGCAACAGCCTTTCCCGCGGCAGGTTGATTTCGGGGCGCAATGTGGTATAATTCCCGTATAGTACACGCAAAAGAGGCGCATATGCAGGAATTCTGGCAGGGTATAGCGGACTTTTTCAAAAACGCGGGGCTGAACATCCTTTACGGCATAATCATCCTCATCGTGGGGCTGATAATCGTCAGGCTCATCAAAGCGGTGCTGAAACGCATTCTTCGCCGCGCCAAGCGCGACGAGGCTATGTCGAGTTTCATAGTGTCGCTGGTGAACATCATCCTCGAAATCGTCGTCCTCATCACCGCGCTTGCGACGATGGGCATAAACACGGCGTCAATCATCGCGGTCATCGGCACCTGCGGCGTGGCGATAGGGCTTGCGCTCAAAGACAGTCTGGGCAATATCGCGAGCGGGATTATGATAATTTTCAACAAGCCGTTCAAAAAGGACGACTACGTCAATCTCGCGGGCGAAGAGGGCAGGATAACGCAGATAAACCTTTTCAACACCACCCTTATGACGGACGACGACACGGTGATTATCGTCCCGAATTCCGAGGCGGTGAACAACCCCATAATCAATTACGAGGGATGCAAATACCGCCGCGTCGTGGTGGATATCGCGGTGGACAAAGGCAGCGACGTCGCCGAGGTGCGCGAAATCGTTTCGCGCGTGGCGGAGGCGGAGCCTCTTTTGGCAAAAGACGAGGATTACAGCGTCGTTATGAACGGTCAGGATAACAGTTGCGTCAAGATGCAGCTGAAATGCTTCACCGCGACGGCGGACTACTGGACGGTGAAATACCGTATGACGGAGGCGGTTTACAACGCGCTGAAAGACGAGGGCTACCTCACCCCGAACTTGCAGGTGGACGTGCACGAGGGCAGGCGCCCCGACCCGATTCTTCTCACCAAGAAGAGCAAGAAAGAGGTTATCCCGAAAGAAAAAGAATAAACGGAAAAGAAAAAACAGGACGCGTCGGCGTCCTGTTATTCCGCTATGGCGTCAAGCGCCCGCGGTCTTCCCCTTTTACGGCAAGAGGCCGGAGATGCGGGAGCAAATCCGCCTGCACGCCGGGAATTCGTTTTACACTTCCGTGAACTCATTGTTGGAGCAGGAAGGGCAGGGAGGCAGTTTGTCGTATTCGCCGACGCTCACCTCGGTGTGGCAGTTGGTGCAGCTGTATGTGCCTCTGCCGGGTTTTTCTCCCGTTTTGCAAACGTGCTTCATAGTTTCACCTCCTCGGTTTTTCGTTATTATGTCCCGTACAGGGCGCGCAATGCGCCGCACGGGGTGTAAAAAAACGGAAAAGGAGAGGCGGGCATCCCTTTCGTTTTGTTGCGTTCGCGCGTGCGATGTGATATTATTGTGAAATAATTCGGGCGGGCGCGCCGCGCAGGGCGCGCATACGCGGAAAGGAGAGAGTATGACGCGTGCCGAAAAGGCGGAAGAGTTGTTTTTCAGCGGTTACACCTGTGCACAGTCCGTGGTGCTGGCGTTCGCCGACCTGACCGGGGTTGACCGCGAGGTGCTCGAAAGGCTGTCCGCGCCCTTCGGCGGCGGAATGGGCAGACTGCGGGAAGTGTGTGGCGCGGTGAGCGGGATGGCAATGCTGCTCGGACTGTCCGCGGACTGGGACACTCTCGACAAGGAGCAGAAGGAAAGGCTTTACGCCGCGGAACGCGGGATGGCGGAACAATTCCGTGCCGAGGCGGGGAGCATCGTCTGCCGCGACCTTATCGCGGAGCATCCGCACGGGGACACGCACAATTCGATGAAGCCCTATTGCAAGAGGCTGGTGGGGCTTGCCGCGTCCATTGTGGAGGAGAGCGGCATTTTCGGAGAAAAAGAGGACAGATGACGGCGGCGGACGCGGCGCCTGCAAAGCCGTGCCGACAATAAAGATTTACCGCGCGCGCAATATGAGGCGGGCGCTTCGGAGAAAATATGCTGAACGGAAAACAGAGGGCGGCGTTGAGAGCCGCGGCTAACGGGTTGGACGCCTGGTTTCAAATCGGAAAAGGCGGGATAAACGACAATATGGTCGCCGACGTTTCCGCCGCGCTCGACGCGCACGAGCTGGTCAAACTGACCGTGCTCAGGACTGCGGACGAAGAGCCGAAAGTTCTGTTGCGCACGCTTGCCGAAAGGCTGGGCGCGGAAGAGGTTGCCGCCGTGGGCGGCAAAATCGTCCTTTACAGGCGCAGCGAGCGGGACGGGGTCAAACACATAGAGTTTTAGTGTCGCGCCGCGGCGGCGGAGAGTAGAGTAATATGAGAGAGGACAAGACAAAACTTACGCCCGAGAACGAGCCGAACGAAGAGCCTTCCACCGAGGCGCTCAAAGCCGCGCGGGAGGAGCTGAAACGCCGCAGGCAGGAGACGCAGGCGTTCAAGCGCAGATATTTCGACTTTTACGACGACGTGAAGATTTCGCACAGAGAGGACTGGTGATGAAGTGGTTCAAGAAGCTGTTCATTAAGGACTACGCTTCCACGGGCAAGCCGGAAGTGCGCACGCGGTACGGCATTGCCGCGGGCGTGTTCGGCATATGTTCGAACGCCGTCATCTGCGCGCTTAAACTTGTCGTGGGCATCATCGGCGGCAGCGTCACGGTCATTGCGGACGCGGTCAACAATCTGTCCGACGCGGGCAGCAGTGCCGTCACGGTCGCGGGGTTCAAGCTCGCTTCCCGTCCCGCGGACAGGGAGCATCCTTACGGTCACGCGCGCTACGAATACATCAGCGCACTGGTGGTCGCGGTCATCATCCTAATCATAGGCGTGCTGCTGTGCAAATCCTCCGTGGAGAAAATGATTTCGCCCGAAGAGGTGACCATAGACGTCTGGACTTATGCCGTGCTGGCGTTTTCCATCGTGATGAAGCTGTTGCAGATGGCGATATACCTCGATTTTGCGAAGAGCATTTCGTCGGGCGCGCTGAAAGCGTCGGCGGCGGACAGCCGCAACGACGTCATCGCCACTTCCGCCGTGCTTGTGGCGGCGATAGTTATGGACATTACGGGCGTGAACGTGGACGCTTACTTCGGACTTGCGGTGTCCGTGTTCATCGTGGCGACGAGCTTCAAGTATATCTTGGAGGCGGCAAATCCGCTTCTCGGCACACGTCCTCCCGAGGAGGTCGTGGCGGAACTGAAAGCCGAAATTCTCGCCTACGACGGCGTCATCGGCGTGCACGACCTTGCCGTGCACAGCTACGGGGAGGGCAGATATTTCGCCGTGGCGCACCTGGAAGTGCCCGCGCGCGACAATCTGATGTTTGCGCACGACCTTGCAGACAACATAGAGAGGGAAGTCCGCGAAAAGACGGGCATAATGCTCACCCTGCACCTCGACCCCATAGACACCGACGACGCGGAGCTGGGGGTGCTGAAAGAGCGCTGCGAAAAGGTGCTGGAAAGTTTCGGCGAGGGGCTGTCACTGCACGATTTCAGGCTGGTGCGCGGGGCGACGCACACCAACATAATTTTCGACGTGGAGATGCCTTTCGAGAGCAAGCTCGGCATAAGGGACGTCGAAAAGAGGCTGGAAGAGGAGTTCGCGGGAGAGAGCAAGCCTTATTATTTCGTGCTGTCCAAAGACTCGGAATGAACACAAAACGACGTTAAGACGTCGGAATAAACGGTTAAACTTAATGTTGCGGAGAATTCTCCGCGGGAGAAGCGTCGCGCGGGGAGCGCGGCGGAGGTACGGAAATGGTCAGAGAAGATTTGAGAAACATCGCTATCATCGCGCACGTCGACCACGGCAAGACGACGCTCGTGGACGGTATGCTGCGCCAGTCGGGCACCTTCCGCGAAAACCAGCAGGTGCAGACCTGCGTTATGGACTCCGGAGATTTGGAGCGCGAGCGCGGCATAACTATACTCGCAAAAAACACGTCAGTGCATTGGGGCGGCGTGAAGATAAACATCATCGACACTCCCGGTCACGCCGATTTTTCGGGAGAGGTGGAGCGCGTGCTCAAAATGGTGAGCGGCGTGCTGCTCCTCGTCGACGCGGCGGAAGGACCTATGCCGCAGACGCGTTTCGTCGTCGAAAAGGCGCTCGCGCTGGGACTGAAAATCATAATCGTCGTCAACAAGATAGACCGCCCCGACGCAAGGCTTGCGGAAGTGGGCGACGAGGTGCTGGAACTGCTCCTCGACCTCGGCGCGGACGACGAACAGCTTATGAGCCCCATCCTTTACTGCTCGGGCAAAAACGCCACCGCCACCACGGACTACAACGTGCCGGGCAAGGACCTCACTCCGCTGTTCGAAACAATTCTCGATTATATCGAACCGCCCGAAGGCGACCCCGACGGCGAATTGCAGCTGCTGGTGTCGGCAATCGACTACAACGACTACGTCGGGCGCATAGGCATAGGCAAAATCGAGCGCGGGTCCGTCAAAGTGGGCGAAGAGGTGATGATTTGCGACTATACGGGGCTTTCGCCTTACAGGAGCAAGGTGGTGACCCTCTTCCAGATTGAGGGGCTCAAACGCGTGCCCGTGGACGAGGCGTTCGTGGGCGACATCGTGTGTTTCAGCGGCATAGAGAACATCACCATAGGCAACACGCTCTGCGTTCCGTCCAGAATAGACCCCGTTCCTTTCGTCAAGATAGGCGAGCCGACGATTGAGATGAACTTCTCCGTCAACGACAGTCCCTTTGCGGGCAGGGAGGGGAAATTTGTCACGTCGAGGCAGCTGCGCGACAGACTCTTCCGCGAGCTGCTCAAAGACGTTTCCCTGCGCGTCTATCAGACGGACAGCCCCGATACGTTCAAGGTGTGCGGCAGGGGAGAAATGCACATCAGCATACTCATCGAAACCATGCGCCGCGAAGGATACGAGTTCGGCGTCGGCACTCCGCAGGTCATCTTCAAGACGATTGACGGCGAAAAATGCGAGCCTATGGAAAGGCTGTTCATAGACGTGCCCTCCGATTGCGTCGGGTCCGTGATGGAAAGAATGGGGGTGCGCAAAGGCGAGCTTGTCACGATGGAACCGCGCGGCAGCAGGATAAGGATGGAATTCGTCATTCCCTCCCGCGGCTTGTTCGGCTTCAAGAACGAGTTCCTCACCGACACCAAAGGCGAGGGCGTGATGAACCAGCTTTTCGACGGTTACGCGCCTTACAAAGGACCGATACAGCGCAGGTTCACGGGTTCGCTCGTCGCTTTCGAAACGGGAGAGGCGGCGACGTACGGGCTCTTCAACGCGCAGGAGCGCGGCATACTTTTCATAGACCCGCAGACCCCCGTCTACGAGGGTATGGTGGTCGGTATGTCTCCCAAGGCGGAGGACATCCGCGTCAACGTCTGCAAACGCAAGCACGTCACCAATATGCGTGCGGCGGGTTCCGACGAGGCGCTGCGTCTCACCACGCCCCGCAAGTTCAGCCTCGAAGAGGCGCTGGAATTTCTCAATGACGACGAAATGCTGGAAGTCACGCCGAAAAACATCCGCATAAGGAAAGTCATCCTTTCGGGCAGCGAGCGGCTCAAACTGCAATCGAAGGGCAAGCAATAATCTTTGCCGTCTGCCTGTTTATCTGACGGAAATTGCAAAACGCGGAGTTGAACTCCGCGTTTTGTGTTTTCAAACATTGTTTTGCGTCTGCGGCAGAGGATGCGTCCGACATTTGCCGCGGGCGTCCGCGTCTGTCCGCCGCGCGGCGGACGGCGCTCTGCGGCAGGCTATTTCCTGTCCGTCGGAACCACGCTCCCGCAATAGGGACAGCGGGCGGTGTCGCCTTTTTGCAAAGTGAACGTCGCGCCGCAGCGCGGGCAGTCGACGGTCAGCGTGGTGGGCGCAAGGGCGCGGTTTTCGTTGAGCACGAGAGTGTCGCCTTCGCGGATGAAGCCCGTGAGATAACCTTTCTTTATGCAGGAGTTGAGGGTGGCGGAAGTCTGTTTGCCGTTCATACTGAGCCGCTGCGAAAGGTCCGCGACGGTGTGCAGATGTTCGTTGGTGACCGCCTGTACGAGGGTGAGCTCCTGATTGAGCGTGCCGAGCCGCGCCCAGGCTACGGGCGAACCGTAAAAGCCCACGACGACAAGCACGATGCCTACGGCGAGCAGGGCGGCGAAACCTTTGTTTTCGTCCATATTTATCGCGCCGACGACAATCAGCGGTATGCCGACTATCAGCCCAACCGTCAGCAGTATCGCGATGACGGTATTGTTCTTTTTGGCTTTGAGTGCAAGTTCCATAAAAAACTCCGTTGCGGCGCGGGAACCCGCAGCCGTTCGTTTAATATATTATGACTTGATTTTCGCGGGAGGTCAACCGCTTTCACGCGTAGACGACGTACTGCGCGAGCATAAGTATCCCGACCGTCGCAAGCAGCAGGGTGAGCTGGATTTTTCCGCTCCACCTTATCCATTTGGGATAGTTGACCGTGGTCATACCCAGAATGAGCAGCAGCCCCGCGTTGGTGGGCAGCATCACGTTGGAGAAGCCGTCCCCGAACGCGAAGGCGAGCACGGCGACCTGTCCGTTCACGCCGAGCTGTGAGCACATCGCGCCTATCATCGGCATAAGCAGGAACGCTTTCGCCGAACCCGACGGGATGAACATCTCGAAGATGAATATCACGACGTAGACGAGCAGAATTATGACGGCGGGGGACTGTCCTTCGCAGGCGGTGATGACGTTGTAAAGGATGGTGTCCATCACGTTGCCCGACTCCATTATGTAGCGCACGCCGCTGGCGATGAGTATCATTGCCACGGCGGGGAGCAGGGTGACCAGACCTTTGCCGAGTTTGGAGAGCAGGTCCTTGCCTTTCAGCCCGCACATCACGCACGCGCCTATGCCGGCGACGACGTAAATCGCCACCGTTATGTAGAGGACGTAGTCGGCGAGGGAAAAGTCGCCGAGGGCGGGGATGTAGTGGGGCTGTATGAATATGGACAGCACCGCGATGCCGACCACCGCGAGCATCCATCCCGCAAACCATTTCAGGGCTTTGGCTTTGCCTTCGTCGTAACGGAATTCCGCGCCCGTGAAGTCGAAGCCGTGCTTTTTGCGGGTGTCTTCGAGGTATACGGGAGAGCGCTGCGGTTTCTTTTCAATCCTCCTTGCATACGGGTATACGAACGCCATCAGGATTGCGTATGCGACCACGAAAGTGAGCAGGCGCATTTCTATGCCCGAAAACATCGGTATGCCCATAAGGTTCTGCGCTATGCCGACCGTAAAAGGGTTGACCACGCCCGCCGCAAAGCCGAAACACGAGGCGAGCACGGAAATGCCAAGCCCCGTGAGAGCGTCCCAGCCGAAGGCGTAACAGAGCAGTACGACGACGGGGACGAGGGGTATGAGTTCCTCGAACATACCCGCCGACGAGCCGAGGAACATAAACGCAAAGGAGAGCAGGAAGAGCAGCAGGTATTTCTTGCCCTTGAACCTGTTGCGCAGCGACTCCACCATATAGACCAGCACGCCCGTGTTGTCCAGCGCGGTGAACACCGCGCCTATGACCAGAAGCAGAGCGATGAGCGCCCACACCATCAGCGAGCCGTCCATAGACGGGTCGAGGACGAGGAAGGGCGAAAAAACAGCCTGCCACCATTTGAGTGAGGGCAGACTGTCGTCTTCGCGGTAAGAGTCGTCGACGATATACTCGTTGCCGTCCGCGTCGATTGCGCGCTCGTATGCGCCGCGCGGAAGCACCTGCGTGAGGATTATCGCCGCGATGACGAGCACGAGCACTATGACTACGGAGATGAGTATCGCGCGCTTGGATATTTCTATCGTGCGCGGCGGGAGTTTCGGTTTTTCGGGGTCGACGTGCGGGGCGGCGTTTGTCCTGACGTAACCCTTTTTTTCGGAGAGTGCGGCGTTCATAAAGTTATGATAAAGTACCGCGCGCGCAAAATCAATATGCCGTCGGGAATTTTTAATCTTTTTTTAACGTAAGAAAAATGTCAGACCGCGACTTTCTTTTTGAGTTTCAGATTGAGCGAGGCGTCTATTTTCGAGTGCAGATTCCGCGTCGGTATGCTGACCGCGGCGTACAGCGCGGCGAGCACGGCGCATATCGCCGCCATTGCTTTGCCCATCTCTGCCGTGATGTCGTTGTCGACGCCGAAGAAATCTATGATAATCGGGATTTCCGTCAGATAGCACGCGGCGTAAATGCCCACCATAACCACGCACAGAACGATGTGTATCACCGTGGGCGGCAGGGAAACGCGGAAGAGATATACAAGCCCCACGAACGTGGTCACGATGCAGTACATCGTGCGTATCTGCTCCTCCGTGACGTCGAGGAAACAGCGCTGCGCGACGAGCACCGCCGCCGCGCCCAGCAGCACCGTTATGCCGCCCGGCACCGCGTAGCAGAGCACCTTCGTGAGGAAGCGGCCCTTGACGAGTTCGTTGTTGGGTTCGAGTGCGAGGACGATGGACGGCATACCTATCGTGACGCCGCCGATGAGCGTGAGATTGCGCGGCTCGAAGGGCAGGGGCTGGTCCACAATCATAAACAGCAGGGCGAGCAGCACGTTGTACACCGTCTTCATAATGTAGAGCGCGGCGCTGCGTTCCAGATTGTTGATGGAGCGGCGCCCCTCCGCGACTATGCGCGGCATAGACGCGAAGTTGGAGTCCATAAGCACGAGAGAACTGACGTTTTTCGCCGCGTCAGAGCCCGACGCCATGGCGACGGAACAGTCCGCCTCTTTCAGCGCGAGCACGTCGTTGACGCCGTCGCCCGTCATCGCGACGGTGTGTCCCGCGGCTTTCAGCGCCTTGACGAGCATAAGTTTCTGGTCGGGCAGCACTCTTCCGAACACGGTGTATTTCGTCGCCGCGTCATACACCTCTTCCTCGGTGGAAAGGGTGGACATATCTATGATTTCGTCGCATTTTTCCAGCCCCGCGCGCTTGGCGACCGCGCGCACCGTGGCGGGATTGTCCCCCGAAATCACCTTGACGTCCACGCCTTGTTCGCGGAAGAAACGCAGGGTGTCGGGAGCTTCGTCGCGTATCTTGTCCGTGATGAACACAAAGCCCTCAAAACGCACTTTATCAGGCAGTTTCGACTCGATAAAGTCCTTGTCCGACGAAACAAGCGCGAGCACGCGATAGCCTTCTTCCGCGCGCTCGGCGGCGATGCGGTGCACCTCGTCGTCGCCGTGTCCCAGCGTGAATTCCACCGCGCCGAGAGCATAGCTCACGCCGTCTATGCGCGCCCCGCTCCACTTCCTTGCAGAAGAGAAGGGGACGGTGTTTTCCGCTTCGCGGGCGACGGGGATGTCGGCGAGATAGTTTTTCAGGGCGAGGGCGGTGGCGTTTTCGTCGCCTATCGCCGTCACCGTGTCTTTGAGCACCGATTTGAAGTCCTCCCCGCTCAGTCCCTCGCGCGGCATAATGCCGTTGACTTCCATACTGCCTTCGGTTATGGTGCCCGTCTTGTCCAGACAGAGCACGTCCACGCGCGCGAGCGTTTCCACGCAGTAGAGGTCCTGCGCCACCGTCTTGTGGCGGGAAAGGCGTATGACGCTCACGCAGAACACCGTGCTTGCGAGGGCGACCAGCCCGGAGGGTATCATACCTATCACCGAACCTATCGTGGTGACGACCGTGTCGTCGAGCCCCGACGGGTCGCGGAAATATTTGGAGCAGAAGAGCGCAATGCCCACGGGGACTATCACTATGCTCATCACTTTGACTATGAGCATAAGCGAGCGCCATATTTCGGAAGTGGGTTTCTTGAAATATTTCGCGCCGGAGGAAATCTTCATCACGAAGTTGTCCGCGCCGATGTGTTCCACGCGGCACTTCGCCTTGCCCGACACGACGAAACTGCCCGATATGACGCGGTCGCCGACGTTTTTCACGATGGCGTCCGGCTCGCCCGTCACAAGGGACTCGTTCACTTCGCAGCTGCCTTCGACGATTATTCCGTCCGCGCACACCTGCCTGCCCGCGGAAAGCTCGGCGATGTCGTCGAGCACGATTTGTTCGATGGCGATTTCTTTCGCCTCTCCGTCGCGTATTACCACGGCTTTGGGGGCGGAGAGCAGGGCGAGCTTGTCCATCGTGCGCTTTGCGCGCAGTTCCTGAATTATGCCGACCAGCGTGTTGAAGACTATGAGTATGAGAAAGCCGAAATTGCCTATTCCGTCCATCCCGGACGGCACAAAGCCCGCGAGCAGCACCGCAAGCACTATGAAAACGAAGTTGAAAAAGGTGACGATGTTGGAGCGCAGTATCTGTGCCACGCTCTTGGTGCGAACGGTCTGTTCGCCGTTGACCTTGCCCGCTTTTACGCGCTCTTCCACCTCGGCGGAAGTCAGCCCTGTGTCGGGAGAGGTGATGAACTCCTGCAATTCCTCCATTTCACACCGTCGCAGTTTGATGAAAATAATATATCATATGCCGCGGCGTGCGCGCAAGCGTAAAAAAGACCTGCGTCATAAATGCGGAGGAAGCCTCATATCGTGGTGGTATGAAAAAGAAAATCGCTCTCATCGTATGCATCGTATTGCTGGTTTCCTTCACGGCGGCGCTGCTCGCCGCCTGCGACAACAAGACGGGCGCGGAAGCGTCCGACGTTTCGCGCAGCGTATCCGCGCTGTACACGGGCGGAGGGGAAGACTTCGTCGTCAGCATAGAACAGGGCAGAAGGGAAGACCCCTTCATTGCGGACGGCAAGGTGTCCGAAGTCAAGGATTTCGTCGAACTGACGGTGACGCCCCTTTCCGTCAACACATACGAGGAGATTGCCTACGTCATCTCCGACGGCGCGGAAAACGGACAGACGCTGTCCGGCACTCTGACGGGCAACACCTTCGGCGAATTCCGCACCGAGATACCGCTCGAGTTTGTGCCTGCGAGCATAACCCTGACCGCGGGAGAGCAGACTTCGGAGTTTGAGCTTAGCAACGTGCTTGACGGCACCCTCACGGCGGAGGACGCGGTGAACGTTGCGAAGAAGCAGTTCGCCGAACGCATAGCCGCGGAGGAAGCGGAAGGAAAGGCGGCGCGCGAGATATACGTCAAGCTCATCACCGGCGACCGCGAAACCTATTATTTCTACGTTTCGTTCATAGGCGAAGGTACGGATTACTGGGCGGCGCTCATAAATCCCGCGGACGGCACGGTCGTGTCGGAGAAGTGAAAGGAGAGGGAAACGACCGCCGCACCCCGACGTGCGGCGGTTTTGCTAATCCGAACAAAGCTGTTTGACTTTTGCATATTTTGCGCGTATCATGACAATGCGACGTCGGGGTATTCCGACCTGACATTTAAGTCTACTCGCACTTAACGGGCAACATTTGTTGTCCGTTATTTTTCAGTTTGTTTTGCCGTGGTTTTCCGTTGTCGGAATTTTCCGGGTTTTTTCGCGGCTGACTGCGCGCGAATGTGCGGCAAAACGACGGAACGGCTTATGCCGTTCCACCCCTGCGCCGTGGCGTCCGGAAGGGGCGTCAACAACTGTATATCAAAAAATACTGTTGCATTTTGTCGCAATATTGGTTATAATCACAGCGTACAAGCGTTTCGCTTCGGAGGAAGTCCGTGGGAAACGGGATAAACCTAGGAGGTAATTATGAACAAAACCGATTTCATCAAGGCAGTTGCAAGCAAAGCGGACCTGTCCATCAAAGACGCCACCGCGGCAGTCGAGGCATACGCGGCAGTCGTGGCGGAAGCGCTCAAAGCGGGCGACAAAGTGGCGCTTGCCGGCTTCGGCACCTATGAGCTGAAACAGAAAGCGGAGAGGACCGGCTTCAACCCCATCAAGAAGGAAGCCATCGTCATTCCTGCCAGCAACGCTCCCGTGCTCAAATTCGGCAAAGCGTTCAAGGATATGTTCAACTGAGTCTTGTACGCGGAATCAGATAAATGCCTTGCCGTGAGCGAGGCATTTTTTCTGTCGCGGGCGCGGGCGCGCACCACGCGCCGACGCGCGGGCGGTGCAGGCACGGAAACTATAATTTATTTCAGGCAATAACAGATTTCGCTCAAATGTTTTTTGGAAAACAAATCGCGGAGTTTGTATGGATTTCTCGCTTTGTCCAACCGTTTACATTGCGGAATGCGTTTGATATAATTAACACATAAAACCAAAATCAAACGATTCGGAGGGCATATTATGAAAGTCACTTACACCGAGCTGAAAGGCAAACAGGAAGCCGGTTACGGCGTAACGCGCTGGGCGAATGCGCAGGAAATCAATCAGAGCCTGAAAGAGCTCACTTCCAAGCCCATTTACAGCGTTACGGAAGAGGCATACAAGGACATCTGCGAAAACTACTATGACAAGCAGTGCGCGAAGTCCAAGGCCATCACCGCCGAAGCCAAGAAGTATATCCCCGGCGGCGTTCAGCACAACCTTGCCTTCAACAAGCCTTTCCCGATGTGTATGGTCAAGGCGGAAGGCGCCTATATGTATGACATAGACGGGCACAAGTATATCGACTTTTTGCAGGCGGGCGGCCCCACCATCCTCGGCAGCAACTATCCCGCGGTGCAGGAAGAGGCCATCAAGCTCATCAAGGAATGCGGCCCCGTCACGGGTCTGTTCCACGAGGCGGAACTGCTCATCGCGAAAGAGATAAACAAGTGTATGCCCCACGTCGAGAAATTCCGTATGCTCGGCAGCGGCACGGAGTCCGTCATGGGCGCGCTCAGAGTCGCACGCTGCGCGACCAAGAAGAAGAGAGTCATCAAAATCGGCGGCGCGTATCACGGCTGGTCCGACCAGATGGTCTACGGCACCAAGGTGCCCGGCACCAGACAGTTCCTCGAATCCCACGGCATTCCCAACGGCACTTTCAAGGTCGTTGACGAGGTGCGTCCCAACGACCCCGAGATGCTCGAAGATTATCTGAAATTCAACGAGAATTTCCGCGGCGGTACGGCGGCGGTCATCGTCGAGCCCGTCGGCCCCGAAAGCGGCACCCGTCCCGTGGACTTCGATTACAACACCAAAGTGCGCGCACTCTGCGACAAATACGGTGCGCTGCTCATCTTCGACGAAGTCGTCACCGGTTTCCGCGTGGGCATCGGCGGCGCGCAGGGTCTGTTCAACGTCGTGCCCGACCTCACCATCTTCGGCAAGATTGTCGCGGGCGGCTATCCGGCGGCGGGCGGCATAGGCGGCAAAGCCAAGTACGTCGACCTGCTTGCGGCGGGCGTCGCGGGCGGCGCGAAAAAGGCGTACATCGGCGGCACGCTGGCGGCAAACCCCCTGTCCGCAATGGCAGGCTACGTCGCCATCAAAGAAATCCAGAAGAACAACGCCTGCGTCAAAGCGGGTCTTGCGGGCAACAGGCTCACCGACGGGCTCGTCGACCTCATCAAGAAACACGACCTGCCTTATGTCGCCTACAACCAGGGCTCCATCGTCCACCTCGAATGCACGGGTGCTATGAGCTACGATTTCTCCTCCAAGTGCATCCTCAACCTCCTCAAAGTCCTCAAAAAGCAGGATTCCATTATGGTCAGGAAGGAAGCAATGGAGCATATGGGCGCGGCGTATATGTCGCACGGCATCATAACTCTCGCGGGCAGCAGGCTTTACACCTCGATGGCGGACACGGACGAAATCATCGACGAAGCACTCAACCGTTTCGACGACGTGTTCTCCCTCGTCAAGGCACGCACGAAAGTGGACACCCTGCAAGTCGCGGAGTACAAAGAGAGAAAGGCGATGCAGTATCCCGAAGGGCCCAAGCGCGACAAGAAACTCAAAAAGGCGCGCAAACTTATGGAAAAGGGCAAGAAGGAACAGGCGATAGCAGACGCCGCAAGAAAATAACATACAACGATTTCCGATATTCTGCCGCGTACGCGCGGCAGAATATTGCGTAAAAAGGGGACTAATATGAAATACATCATTTCTCACGACATCGGCACCAGCTCGGATAAGGCGGTGCTCGTCGACTTTAACGGCAATATCGTCGCGACCGTCGCCGAGCCCTATCCCACCTTCTATCCCGCCCCTGCTCACGTCGAGCAGGACCCGAACGACTATTGGAAGGCGGTCTGCATCACTTCCAAGGCGGTCGTCGCCAAAGCGGGCATAAGTCCCGAAGATGTCAAGGGCGTCGTTTTCTCCACTCAGGCGCAGGGCGTCATCCCCGTGGACGAAAAGGGCAACAATCTGATGAACAACATCACCTGGGTGGACGGCAGAGCGGAAGAGCAGGCGCAGAAAATTATGAACCGCCTCGGCGGCACGAAAGTGTTCACGATGATAGTCGGCACGCCTATTATGGGCAAGGACTGCGTCGCCAAAATGGCGTGGGTCAAGGAAAAACGCCCCGAGGTCTACGCAAAGACCAAATATTTCCTCGACGTCAACGGCTGGCTGAAATTCAAGTGCACGGGAGAGATGTATGCCGAACTTTCCGGCGCGTCTTCCTACGGTCTCGACCTCAAAAAGAAGACGTGGATGAGCGCGTTCCCTCTCATCGGCGTGGATATGAAGAGGCTGCCCCCTCTCTGCAAGAGTACGGACAAGATAGGCAAGGGGCTCACCGCGAAAGCGGCGGAGGAAACCGGGCTTGTCGAAGGCACTCCCGTCTTCGGCGGCTGTGACGACGTGCAGTCCGCGGTCGTAGGCAGCGGTATGTGCGGCGACGGCGAAGTGCACATCTATCTCGGCACTTCCGCGTGGGTTGCGGCGCCTTCCAGAACCGCGAACAAGTTTATGCACGGCGCGGCGGCAATTCAGGCGGCCGACCCCGAAATGAACCTCATCGCGGGCATCACGGAAGCCGCGGGCAGCAACATACAGTGGATTTGCGACCAGTTCTTCAAACACGAAAAAGCTGAGCTCGGCGAGGGCATTTACGAGTATATGGACAGCGTCATCCACACCGTCCCCGCAGGTTCGGACCACCTCATCTGCACTCCGTGGATGCTCGGCGAAAGATGTCCCGTCAGCAGCACCACCACGCGTGCGACGCTCTTCAACATCAGTCCCACGCACACCCGCGAACATCTTATGCGCGCGGTGTACGAGGGCATTGCCTACAACCTGCGCTGGATACTCGAAAATTACCGCAAGGATTACGGCTTCGAGGGCAACAATTTCCGCATCATAGGCGGCGGCGCGCTGGACAAGGGCTGGATGCAGATTATCGCGGACGTCACGGGCTGCAACTTCTCCGTGGTCAAAAATCCCCGCAACGCGGGCGCGCTCGGCAGTGCAATCATCGCGCTCATCGGACTCGGCGAACTCAAAAGTTTTGCCGACGCCAAGAATTTCGTGCAGATTGAGGCGCAGTACAAGCCCGACCCCGCCAACAAAGCCATTTACGACAAACTCTTCTCCGATTACAAAACTTTGTACGCGGCGTTGAGAAAGCCCTATATCAAGGCAAATTCCAGAAGATTCGAGGGTATTGAAAAATGAAAAACGAACAGGTTTACGAGAGTCTGAAAAAGTATGCGGCAATGCTTGCCGCGGACGGTTATATCGAGTGCGGCTATATCGCGGACAAAGCTGACGACGGGCTTTACATCACCACGCCCGACGCGAATTTCGCGGACCTCGGCGAGGAACAGGTCGCGTTTGTCACGGATAAGTCCGTGGAAGAGCTGGAAGGCAATTTCCGCGCCGCGGCGGTGCTGCTCATATGCGCGCTGAAATCCAAGCAGGACGCAGGCGCTGCCGCAATAGTCGACAGCAAGAGCATACTCGAATTTTCCGCAAAACGCGCGACGCTGCCCCCCATTCTCGAAGATATGGCGCAGATAAACGGGGTGAGCGTGCGCGCCGCAAAACAGAATACGGCGGCGGAGGTCGTCAATGCGCTTTCCGGGGCAAGAAACTCTTGTTTCCTTCCCGAGGCGGGCGCGGTCGTGACGGGACGCACTCTTGCGGAAGTCTACACCTGCGCGCTCGTGCTCGACAAGGCTGCCAACGGATATCTGCTCGCCGAAAAGAAGGGCGGAGCACAGCACCTCAGCGCTTTCGAGGCGTGGCTGGAAAATATGGTCTATAAGCTCAAATACAGCAAAAAGAACCAGACCAGCCAGAAGGCGGCGGAAGAAGGCAAGGAAGTGGACACCGCCGAAAAGCCTTCCGCAATCGACACCGACGAACTGAAAGCCGTCGCGCAGGAAATCAAGGACGCGGGCGTCAAACTCCTCGAAGAAAACCTCGTGCAGGGCACCTGGGGCAACATCGCCGTCCGTCTGAACGACAAGGAAATGATGGCGACGCCTTCCGCGCTCGATTACGTTATGCTCAAACCAGAGCAAATGGCGATAGTCGATATGGAGAGTATGGAATGGCGCGGCTCCAACAAGCCCACCAGCGAAAAGGGCGTGCACGCCGAGATACTCAAAATGCATCCCGAAAGCAAAGTCACCGTGCACACCCATCCTTTCTACGGCAGCATACTCGCCGCGATGAGAAAGCCTCTCGAAGTGCCCGAAAAATACCGCGCGTTGCTCGGCGACGTCGTGCCCGTGAGCAAGTTCGCTCCCTCCGGCACTCCTTGGCTCGTCAAGAACGTCGCCGCCGCGATAGGCGACGCTCCCGCGTGCATAATTGCCAGCCACGGCGTGGTCGTGAGAGGCAAGGATATGGACGAGGCGTTCGCGATATGCCGCGCCCTCGAAGACGCTTGCCGCGATTATCTGACCGAGTGACGAAAAACGGCTTTAAATCACAAAACCGTCCGTTAAACGGGCGGTTTTGTCATTTTGGCGGGCAATGCAGAACTTGAATCCGAGGAGCGCGCGCCGTGACCTTGCGGCGGTTGAGGGCGTGTTTTCATATATTGCACGCGGAATGTGCCGCGTGTTTTTCGCTCTTCGGGCGAGTGCCGTTCCTGCACAACGGCGAGTGTGCCGTATGCTTTGCCGTCCGCCGCTTTTGCAGGCGGAACACTCTCGTTTTCCGTTCGTTTTCCGCTCGCGCGTGCTGCCGCGCGGAGCGAAAAGAGCGGTGAGGAGTGTGTCTTTGTTTCGATATCCGATTTTTAGAAAAAGAGAGGAAAGGACTGCTTTTCCGCGGGCTGCGGGCGAGTGCTGTGCCGGGCTGCGGGAGCGGGGCGGTTTGTGTCGGAAAAAAGGAAATTATGTAATACTCCCAAGGGGCTAGTGTTTCCGAGGGGTAGGCGACAACCTTATAATAGGTTTATCTTTTTTCTTTCGGGCGGGCGCGCACATATGTGTTTATAAGGCTGGCGCGTTTTGCCGGGAAGGGCGGGAGCGAGGATGAAACTTTTGGAGGAGCGCATCCTTGCCGACGGGAAGGTTTTCCCGGGTGAGGTGCTCAAAGTCGGCGGTTTTCTCAATCATCTTATCGATGACAGTCTTCTCGAAGAAATCGGAAAGGAAATCCACGCGCTTTTCGCGGACGGCAACGTCACAAAACTTATGACAATCGAAGCATCGGGTATCGCGATTGCTTGCTATGCGGCAAGACATTTCCACGCCCCGGTGCTTTTTGCTAAAAAGGCAAAAACTTCCAACATTTCTTCCGATTGCTATACTGCGGAAGTCAAAAGCTACACCCACGGCAACATCAACAGCGTTTTCGTCGAGAAAGAGTATCTCAAAGCGGGCGACCGCGTCCTCATCATCGACGACTTCCTCGCGCACGGCGAAGCGCTCAGGGGGCTCATTTCCCTCGTCCGTCAGGCGGGGGCGGAGCTCGTCGGGTGTGCCGTGGCAATAGAAAAAGGCTATCAGGGCGGGGGAGATTCTCTCCGCGCGCAGGGTTACAAGGTCTGTTCGCTCGCCATCATCGATTCGATGTCGGACGACGGGAAAATAGTTTTCAGAAAGCAGTAAACACGCCGAAAGGCATAAAATACGGAGGTTACTATGAAGAAAAAAATTGTGGCGCTCGTGCTCGTTATCGCACTTGCCGCATCTCTCGCGGTTGCTCTCGCAGCGTGCGACGACCAAGGCACCCAGAGTGTAACGTCTTTCTCGCCCATCGCGAAAGAAGACATAAAGTTCGGTCTTATCTGCCTGCACGACGAGAACAGCACTTACGACAAGAACTTTATCGATGCGGCGCGCGAAGCGTGCAACGATATGGGTGTCGAGCTCGTTGTCAGAACCGGCATCCCCGAAAGTGCGGAGTGCTATGATGCGGCGGTCAGCCTCATCAACGACGGCTGCAATATGATTTTTGCGGACAGCTTCGGTCATGAGTCCTATATTCTGCAAGCGGCGCAGGAGTATCCCAATGTCCGTTTTGCGCACGCTACGGGCACCACTGCTCATACGGAATTGCAGGCTAACTTCTACAATGCGTTCGCATCCATTTACGAAGGACGTTATCTTGCCGGTATCGTTGCGGGCTATGAGCTCAACGAAATGATTGAAAGCGGTAAGATTAATCCCGAACAGGCGAAGATGGGTTATGTCGGTGCATTCCCCTATGCTGAAGTCGTCTCCGGTTACACCTCCTTCTATCTCGGTGCAAAGTCCGTCTGCCCCTCTGTGACGATGGAAGTCCGTTATACCGGCAGCTGGTATGACGAAACCGCCGAAAGGAACACCGCGCAGGCTCTTATCAAGAACGGTTGCGTTCTTATCAGTCAGCACGCCGACAGCTCCGGTGCTCCCACCGCGTGTGAAGAAGCAGGCGTTCCCAACGTGACTTACAACGTGGCGTTCACCGAAAACGATACCTATCTTGTCGGTTCCAGAATCGACTGGGCACCTTATTTCAGATATTATATCAACTGCGTCATCAACGGTGTAAGCGCTATCGGTTTCGATTGGACCGGACATTATTCCGAGAACGCGGATGTCAGCTCCGTCAAACTGCTTGAATACGGCAGCGGCGTTTCCGAGGAAGCGAAACAGGCAGTGGCGGCTGCGGAAGCAGCACTTGCCGCAGGCACCCTGCAGGTGTTCGATGTCACTAAATTCACCGTTGACGACAAGCAGCTCACCAGCTATCTTGCGGACATTGATACCGACACGGCATTTACTCCCGACACTCAGGTAATCATCACCGATGAGGCAACCGGTATCACTTACTTTGCCGAATCCCTCTACCGTTCTGCTCCTTACTTCGACGTGAGGATTGACGGCATCACCGAAATCAACAACTAAAAAGCACGCAGTTTTACAGAGCGGAGCGCTCGGCGCTCCGCTCTGCATAATGCGCTCCCGTACGGGAGAAATGTACGGAGGACACAGATGACAAAGCCCGTCGCTGTGCAAATGAAGGGCATCTCCAAATATTTTGGGGATGTGGCCGCCAACAAGAATGTGAATCTCACGGTCTACGAAGGTGAGATTCTTTCCGTTCTCGGGGAAAACGGCAGCGGCAAGACCACGCTGATGAATATGCTTTCGGGTATATATTTTCCCGACGAAGGCGAAATCGTCATTGAGGGGGAACCTGTTGTCATCCGTTCTCCGCGTGACGCTTACAAATACCGTATAGGAATGGTGCACCAGCATTTCAAGCTGGTGGACGTGTTCACCGCGCTTGACAATGTCATTTTAGGCGAAGAAATGCCGCCTTACAGCGTGCGCGAACGAGCGGAAGAGCTGAAAGAGGAAGCGGTAGCTCCCCGTTATCTGGTCGATAACGACGACGCGGAGGCGCCCGTAAAGACCGTCAGGGGCACAGATACGGCTTTGGGCAGGTTCCGTCTGGCGTTGCGCACTTCTGCGCTGCCTTTTGTCAAACTCGGCAAGAAACTCCGCTTCAACTGGCTGCCCAGAAGACGCGGACAGGAAGTCAGGAATATTGCCGCAAAATACGGTTTCGATATCGATTTGAACAAGAAAATTTACGATATGTCTGTCAGCGAGAAGCAGACTGTCGAAATCATAAAAGTGCTGTACCGCGGAGCGGACATTCTCATTCTGGATGAGCCTACCGCGGTGCTTACCCCGCAGGAAACGGAAAAGCTGTTCGGCGTGCTCCGCAATATGCGCGAGGACGGAAAGAGCATAATCATCATCACTCACAAGCTCAACGAGGTCATGGAAATCAGTGACCGCGTGGCGGTGCTTCGCAAAGGCGAGTTTATAGGGACCGTCAACACTTCGGAAACGAATGTTATGCAGCTGACCGAAATGATGGTAGGGCACAAAACCGAGCTCAATATCCGACGCGGAGAACCTGTCGGATGTGAGGAAAGGCTGATTATCAACGGCCTTTCGCTCACAAATCACGAGGGCGTCAAAAAACTCTCCGACGTGTCGTTCACGGCGCGCTCCGGCGAAATTCTCGGCATCGCCGGTATTGCGGGCAGCGGGCAGAGAGAATTGCTCGAAGCGATAGCCGGATTGCAGCGCCCCGACGGAGGCAGCATAACTTATAACGACCCGAAGACGGGCAAAGAGGAAAACCTGATGCGCAAGTCGCCCGCAAAAATACGCGAGCTCGGCGTCAGGCTCTCATTCGTTCCCGAAGACAGGCTCGGAATGGGGCTTGTCGGCAGTATGGACATCATCGACAATATGATGCTCCGCAGCTACAAGCGCGGCAAACTGCTGTTTTTGGAAAGCAAAAAGGGCAAAAAGGCAAAGGCGGATGCGAAAAAAGGAGATATCAAACGCACGTTGAAGCCGAAGTCCAGCCCTCATTTCGACGGATTTTTCCTTGACCGCAAACGTCCGAAAGAACTTGCCGAAAGAATCATAAAGGATTTGGAAGTCGTCACGCCGTCTTCGCATACTCCCGTGCGCAGGCTTTCGGGCGGCAACATTCAGAAAGTGCTGGTGGGGCGCGAAATTGCCGCGGCTCCGACCGTGCTTATGGTCGCATATCCTGTGCGAGGGCTTGATATCAACAGCTCTTACACCATTTACAATCTGCTCAACGAGCAGAAAGAAAACGGTGTGGCGGTGATTTATGTCGGCGAGGACCTCGACGTGCTGGTTGAACTTTGCGACAGGATATTGGTCATCTGCGCAGGCAGAGTTACGGGCATCCTGGACGGCAGGAATACGACGAAGGAAGAAATCGGACTTTATATGACGGATTCTGCCGATACGGGAAAGGAGGCAAACGAATGACGGGACAAAAGACAGAAAGAGAACCACTTTTCCGCATAGTCAAGCGTGACAATATCGTTCAATGGAAAGCGTGGTTAATCCGCATAGCCGCCGTCGTCGCAGCGGTTTTCATAAGTGCTGTCGTGAGTGCCATAATCACGGACGGTGCAAGTGTGGGGCATTTCCTCGAACGTTCGTTCTACGGCGTTTTCGGCGATTCGTCAAGGACGTTGAGCTTCTTCCAGAATACGGCAATACTTTTGTGCATAGCTCTTGCCGTTACACCTGCATTCAAAATGCGTTTTTGGAACATAGGCGCGGAAGGGCAGGTGCTTATGGGATGTCTTGGATGTGTTGTATGCATTCAGTATTTCGGCGGCGCATTAAATAACTTTATCCTCATTTTTCTTATGCTTGCGCTCAGCGTCGCATTCAGTGTGGCGTGGGCTGTCATACCCGCGATTTTCAAGGCGAAATGGCGCACAAACGAAACGCTTTTTACCTTGATGATGAACTATGTCGCGATGCAGTTGGTCGCCATCTGCATCTTCGTGTGGGTGCCGAGCGGTTCCGGGGTGCTCGGAAGTTTGAGATTCGGACACTTCGCAAATACCTCCCAAGAAAATTATATCATCAATATAATCATAGTCGCCGTGGCGGTTGTTCTGCTCTTTGTCTACTTCCGTTACAGCAAACACGGCTATGAACTTTCCGTTGTGGGCGAGAGTGAAAATACGGCGAAATATATCGGCATAAACGTAAAAAAGGTCATTATCCGCACAATGGTGCTTTCGGGAGCGTTGTGCGGACTTGCAGGGCTGCTCATCGTCGCAGGTACAAGCCATACCGTTTCCACGACAATCGTCGGCGGCAGAGGGTTTACGGCGATATTGATTTCGTGGCTCGGCAAGTTCAATCCGCTGGCAATGTCCGTCACCGCAATGCTTTATACATTCATTGATATCGGCGCCACACAGGTGGCTTCCGATAACGAAGTAAGTGACTTTTTCGCGGATATTATTACGGGTATATTCTTCTTCCTTGTCATAGGATGTGAATTCTTCATCAACTACAAAATCAAGTTCCGTCCGAGGAAGAAGAAATCCGCTCTGAATACGGCAGAGGAGGTGGTTGCATAATGATACTTTCATTCCTTCAAAGTGCGATAAGATTCAGCGCAGTGTTCCTCTTCGGTTCCGTCGGCGAAACGATAACCGAAAAATCCGGCAACCTCAACCTCGGCATCCCCGGAATTATGTGTATGGGGGCGTCGGGCGCACTCGTCGGCGCGTCCGCATATGTGAGCTCCGTAGGCGGAGCGGACGGAATTACTGCCGGCGGCGCCACGCTGACGACCTTGATTTTCTGTTTGATTTTTTCGGTGCTCGGCGGGCTTATATACACGGTGCTTACGACGTCGCTCCGTTGCAATCAAAACGTCAGCGGGCTTGCGCTGACTACGTTCGGCGTCGGACTTCTCAGTTTCTGCGGCAATGTAGTGACTACAACCGGTTTCACGACCATAAGCGGATTTTTCAGGCAGTCGTTCCCGATAGCGGAATCTAATTGGTTCACGACGCTTTTCCTTTCTTACGGTTCGCTGGTGTATATCGCAATCATTCTCGCGATAATCGCCGCCGTCATAATCAAGAAAACCAGGGTGGGGCTGAATCTGCGCGCCGTAGGCGAAAATCCCGCCACCGCGGACGCCGCGGGCATTTCCGTGACCAAGTACAAATATGCGGCCACGCTGCTCGGCAGTATGATAGCCGGCCTCGGCGGTCTGTTCTACATTATGGATTACACGGGCGGCGTCGTCGAATATTCCATCGACACTTACGGGTGGATGGCGGTTGCCCTTGTCATTTTCACGATTTGGCGTCCCAACTGGGCAATCCTCGGGTCAATAGTGTTCAGCATCCTGTATCTGCTCCCGAACTACGTCAACGTGAGTTTCGCGGGTCGCGAAGCCATAAAAATGATACCTTACCTTGTGACAATCGTCGTGCTTATAATCACGAGCATCGTAAGCAGGCGCGAAAGCCAGCCGCCGGCGTCGCTCGGACTCAGTTATTTCAGGGAGGAGCGATAGCGAATCCGTGCGGTCAGATGCGCGAAAACACGCATTTCGGACAGTCGGTTTCAAAGGGGCACGCCTGCGGGCGTGCCTTTGCTTTGTGCGGGCGCGCTTCGCCGGCGTCGGGCGCGGAACGGGCGCGGAAGAATATATTCTTATTATAATTACGCTGTCGAAAGACGGCAAAACGTTTGACAGGGGGGCGAATTTTTGGTAAAGTGGATGTCGAGCCGCTCGAAAGTGGTTTTTTAAGTGTGGGAAAACCCGCCACCATTACGGCGAGACTGGTCAGAGGAGGTAAGATATGTACGCAATCGTCAGTTGCGGCGGCAAGCAGTACAAGGTCGAGAAAGATATGCTCGTCAAGGTCGAGAAAATCGACGCGGAAGTCGGAGCGAAAGTCGAACTCGAAGTGCTGATGTTCGTCGGCGATGAGGGCAGCGTGAAGGCGGGCGCGGAAGCGGCGGCGGTCAAAGTCGAGGCAGTCGTCAACGCGCAGGGCAAGTTCCCCAAAGTGGACGTCTTCCACTACAAGCCCAAGAAACAAATCAGAAAGCGTCAAGGTCATCGTCAGCCCTACACCGAGTTGAAGATTACCGCGATTAAAGGCTGATATGACGTCGGTGAAGTTTCTGCGTCGGGACGGAATGCTTGTCGGGGTGACCTGTGAGGGGCACACCGGCTACGGTGAAGAGGGCGAGGACATTGTCTGCGCCGCTGTGAGTTCCGTCATACAGACTGCGGTGCTCGGTCTGATGAGGCTTTCGGGCATAGACGTCCGCTACGAGGTGGACGAAAAGAGGGGTTATCTCTCGGCAACGCTCCCCGAAAAGCTCACCGAAATGCAGCGACACGACGCGGACCTGATACTCAGGACGGCATATCTGGGTGTGTCCGACCTTTACGAAGGGTTTTCGGACTTCATAAATTTGGAGGTAGACTGAAATGTTCATAAAAATCCAATTGTTCGCTCATAAAAAAGGTACGGGCTCCTCTCACAACGGCCGCGAAAGCGCGGCAAAGAGGCTGGGACCCAAGCGTGCGGACGGGCAGTTTGTGCTTGCGGGCAACATTCTCGTGCGTCAGCGCGGCACCAAATATCATCCCGGCAACAACGTCGGCAGAGGCAAGGACGACACGCTCTTCTCCCTCGTCGACGGCACCGTGAAATTCGAGCGCGTGGGCAAGGACAGAAAACAGGTTTCCGTTTACGCGGACTGAAAAGCAGGACCGAGAGCAATCTCGGTCTTCGTTTTTTCTTGCGGACGGAAGCGCGCGGACGCTGCGCGCATTACGGATGAAATGTCCGCCGCGGACAATGCGCCCCTGCGGCGGAAAACAGTGCACTTATGAAATTTGAGGTCGAAAAAACGCCCACGTTTTCTCTGTCGCAGACGCTTAACTGCGGGCAGGTGTTCCGTTTTCGCGAAGAGGGCGGCGTGACCGTGATGCACGCGGGCTGCCATCGCGCGGAAGCGCGCGAAACCGCAGACTCCTACGTCTTCGACTGCGACGACGCCGACTTTTTCAAAAAATATCTTGATTTTGACACAAACTATGATATAATACAGTTGAAAACGCAGGATAAAGGGCTTGTTTCGGCGGCAATCGAATTCGGGAAGGGCATACATATTCTGAGGCAGTTTCCCGAGGAAACGGTCTTTTCTTTCCTCGTTTCGCAGAACAATCACATTCCGAGGATAAAGGGCATCATCGAACGGATGTGCAACGCTCTGGGCAGGGATATGGGCGGCTACCGCGCCTTTCCCGAAGTCGGGGCGATTGCGGATGCGGGGGAGGATTTCTTTTATTCGATAGGGGCGGGTTACCGCGCGCCGTATCTCGCACGCACGGCGGAAGCGCTGGCGGGAGAGGACCTCGGTGAGTGGAACAAGCTGTCCACAGAAGAGCTTCGGGCAAAACTCACGGCGCTGCACGGCGTCGGGAGAAAGGTGGCGGACTGCATTCTGCTTTTCGGTTTCAACCGCTTCGACGTTTTCCCCGTGGACACCTGGATAAGGAAAGTTTTCGCTCCTTATTACGGCGATATGCCCGCGGAAAAGCTCTCTTCCGTCCTTGTGGAAAAGTACGGGGAGTATTCGGGATTTGTTCAGCAATGGCTCTTTTACTACAAAAGAGAAGAAAAAAATGCCGCCAAAGTCTAGACAAATCTATGCTGTTAATATATAGTATAGATGGAATAACATAATGATAATTGCGGTCACGCAAGAAAGGAGAAGATTATGGCAACAACGAAAAAGTATGTGGTTCTCGCCGACATAGAAAGCATCCGTGTGCCTTTTGCGACGTTCAACGCGGCACTCGAGGAGCTGGCTACCTTCGGCGAAGTCGCCGTCTGCAAGTTCTACGGCTATTCGGCGAAGCGCACCAAGGACTACGGTGAGTTCATTCAGGAGAACAGCTATGACGCGCTCTCCACTCTGCCCAAGAAGAGAAAGGGCAAGCTCGACCTGCGCCAGGTCATCGATGCTGCCAGACTCGCCCAGTATCCCAACGTAGACGGGTTCTTCCTC
Source organism: uncultured Eubacteriales bacterium (assembly GCA_900544575.1). Lineage (GTDB taxonomy): Bacteria > Bacillota > Clostridia > Christensenellales > CAG-917 > Limadaptatus > Limadaptatus stercorigallinarum. The sequence continues at coordinate 41,553 of UQVO01000013.1, forward strand.
ATCTACGGCAAGGGCGACATCACCCCTCTCATTTCTTACCTGAAAGGTTACGGCAAGGACGTCATTGCCGGCGTCATCGAACCCGATAAGAACAGCGCTCTGTGCAACAAGGTCATCACCCTCGACCTCAATGCGACCATTCAGACCGTTCTTCCCGCGGGTTACAAGAAAGTCGTCCCCGGCGAAGTCGTCGAGAAGCCGAAGAGAGCAGCCGCTCCCAAGGCCGCACCCGCACCCGCACCTGCCGCAGCACCCGCTCAGCCCGCCGCAAGCGCGCAGAGCGCAGAGGACGCGCAGTTCGCGATGCTAATGGAACAGTTCAATAAGATTATCGCCGGCTCGGACGAATGAGTCGCTGATGTGCAATTGAAAAACAACGTTTAGTGCACCGGCGACGGTGCACTAAAACAATATACGGGGTTTTCGCGGAAGAGCCCGCTCGCCGCGGAAGCCGACAGAGGTTTTTATGGCAAAACTTACAATCAACAAAGAGGCGTGCAAAGGATGCGGCCTCTGCGTCACGGCGTGTCCCAAGAAGATACTGCGCGTGTCGCAAACGGTAAGCAACAACCAGGGCTATTTCGTCGTGGAAGAAATCGCCCCAGAGCAATGCATCGCCTGTGCTTTCTGCGCGACGATGTGTCCCGATTGCGTAATCACTGTGGAGAAGTAATATGGCTGAAAGAAAACTGATGAAAGGTAACGAAGCAATCGCAGAAGCCGCTATCCGCGGCGGCTGCCGTTTCTATGCCGGCTATCCCATAACTCCGCAGAACGAAATCCCCGAATATATGAGCTGGCGTCTGCCTCAGGTGGGCGGTCACTTCATCCAGGCGGAGAGCGAGATTGCGGCAATCAATATGGTGTACGGCTCGGCGGGAGCAGGCGGAAGGGCGATGACCAGCTCGTCAAGCCCCGGCGTCAGCCTCAAACAGGAAGGCATTTCGTACATATGCGGAGCGGAGCTTCCCTGCGTCATCATCAATATGGTGCGTTCGGGCCCCGGTCTCGGCGGCATTCAGCCCGCGCAGGGAGATTATTTCCAGGCGGTCAAGGGCGGCGGACACGGCGATTACAAAATGCTGGTGTACGGTCCCTGCTCCGTGCAGGAGTGCGTCAACCTCGTTTACGACGCGTTCGACAAGGCGGAGAAATATCGCCTGCCCGTTATGATTCTCGGCGACGGTATGCTCGGTCAGATAATGGAGGCGGTCACGCTGCCCGAAATGAAGGACCCCGCGACTTTCCCCAAAAAGCCCTGGGCAACCACGGGCGAGGGCTTCGGCGCGACGAGAAGAGTGGTCAACTCTCTGTACATCGTCCCCGACGAGCTGGAAGATATGAACCACAAGCTGCAACGCGTCTATGAAGATATGTGCGCCAACGAGACGATGTTCGAGGATTATCTCACGGAGGACGCCGAAATCGTCATCACCGCATACGGCACCGTGGCGAGAATAGCAAAGAGCGCCGTCGACCTGCTGCGCGCAAAGGGCGTGAAGGCGGGGCTGTTCCGTCCCATCACGCTTTATCCTTTCCCCAAGGACGCGCTGGACAAACTTGCGGCGCAGGCTTCCGTCAAGGAGTTCGTCACCGTCGAACTGTCTATGGGGCAGTACGTCGAGGACGTGAAACTCGTCGTGGAAGGCAGAAAACCCGTGAAGTTCTTCTCCCGTACGGGCGGCAATGTCATGGCTCCCGAAGACATCGTGGAGTTCGTTTGCAAGGAGGCGTAATATGGCAGTAGTATTCAAGAAAACGGAAATGCTCACGGACACGCCGCTGCATTATTGCCCCGGCTGCACCCACGGTATAGCGCACAGACTCGTCGCGGAAGCGATTGAGGAGCTCGGCCTCAAAGGCAGAGTGGTCGGCATCGCGCCCGTCGGCTGCGCGGTGTTCGCGTACAAATATTTCAACTGCGATATGCAGGAAGCGGCGCACGGCAGAGCGCCCGCCGTTGCGACGGGCATCAAGCTCACCAATCCCGACAACATCGTGTTCGCCTATCAGGGCGACGGCGACCTCGCGTCCATCGGTATGGCGGAAATCGTGCACGCCGCGGCGCGCGGTATGAACATCACCGTCATTTTCATCAACAACGCGATATACGGTATGACCGGCGGTCAGATGGCGCCCACCACGTTGCTCGGACAAAAGGCGACCACTTGTCCCGCAGGCCGCGACGCAAAAGTCAACGGACATCCCATCCGTATGAGCGAAATGCTCGCGACGCTGGACGGTCCCAGCTACATAGCCCGTTGCTCCCTTGCGGACGTGCCCAACATCAAAAAAGCGAAGAAGGCCATTTTGCAGGCGTTCAAAAACCAGATGGAAGGCAAAGGCTTCTCGTTTGTCGAGCTGCTTTCCACTTGCCCCACCAACTGGCATATGTCGCCCGTCAAGGCGCTGGATTTCGTCAAGAACGAGATGACCGAACAGTATCCTCTCGGCGTGTTCAAGGAGGTCAAGTAGTATGGAAAAAGTCATAGTCGCAGGTTTCGGCGGACAGGGCGTGCTGTCGCTCGGACAGATGCTCGCGTACGCGGCAATGTATGAAAATATGGCGGCAACGTGGCTGCCTTCCTACGGCCCCGAAATGCGCGGAGGTACGGCGAACTGTTCCGTCGTCATCGACGAAAAGGAAGTCGCGTCCCCCATCATTGCGGTGCCCGATTGCCTCATTGCAATGAACACTCCCAGCCTCTTCAAGTTCCAGGACAAAGTCAGACCCGGCGGACTCGTCATCATCAACAGCTCGTTGATTTCCGACAAGTGCAGCCGCGACGACGTCAAGACCTATTATGTCGAGGCAAACAAAATCGCGCACGAAGTGGGCAACGACAAGGCGTCCAACCTTGTCATCCTCGGCGCTTACATCAAACTTTCGGGCGTCTTCCCCAAGCAGGTTATGATGGACACCATCGCGAAGGTGTTTGCTGCGAAGCCGCAGTTTATTCCTTCCAATCAGGCTTGCTTTGAAGCCGGTTACAACCTCTTCTGAGGGCGCACTATTTAGCGAATAACTTTGTCAGGCACATCAACGCGACCGCTTACGTACGGAAAGTACGCCGCGCGTCCGCGGACAGAGTGCCTTCCTTGTTCTTCATCAAAATATCGCCGTTCAGCGGGTGTTTGTTTTTATTTCTCTGACAGGGGAGTGTTGCGCCCCCTTCCTGCGGGTTTCCCCCGCAACCGTACCCCCTGAAAGGGCACCCACGG
>UQVO01000014.1 GCA_900544575.1 uncultured Eubacteriales bacterium
AAGAGGTCTGAATGAGGGGGCTGACAAAGCAATTCGCCGAATAGCGCCGTTCAGTAGTTGTTGCGGGGAATATACTTCGTATGCAACAGTTCGTGCGCAAGATGGCTGTTCGGTTTGCCGAGGAACTCGTCGTAAAGTTGCTTGATGACGGGGTTCTCGTGCGATTTGCGGAGTTTCATCTTCTTGTCCGTGTCGTAGATTGCCTTGGCGCGGAGCGCACGGATGTCCTGGTTGTTGCGCACGAAGGCGCTCTTGATGGGCTGTCCGCCGCCGTTTACGCAACCGCCGGGGCAAGACATTATCTCGATGAAATGATACTTCGCCTTGCCGGCACGCACGTCTTCCATAATCTTACGCGCGTTTGCAAGTCCGCTCGCCACCGCTACGCGCACTTCCGTGCCGCCGATATTGTAAGTGGCTTCCTTTATGCCTTCCGTGCCTCTGACTTCCTTGAAATCGAGAGAAGGCGCTTCCTTGCCTGCGACCAATTCGTACACAGTACGCAGAGCCGCTTCCATAACGCCGCCCGTCGCGCCGAAAATGAGCCCCGCTCCGGAAGAAATTCCGAGGGGTTCGTCAAACTTCTCGTCGGGGAGTTCGTTGAACATTATGCCGCAGCGCTTGATGAGTTTTGCAAGCTCGCGCGTGGTAATGGCGATGTCGATGTCGGGCACGCCCGCCGCGCTCTGGTAAGGTCTGCCCTTCTCGAACTTCTTTGCCGTGCAGGGCATCACGGACACAACGGTGATGTCTTCCGCCGCCCATCCCATCTTTTCGGCATAATAGGTCTTGACGATTGCTCCGAACATCTGCTGCGGCGACTTGCAGGTGGAGAGGTTGCCGAGCAGGTCGGGGAAATTGTGCTCGCAGAACTTTATCCACGCGGGAGAACAGCTGGTTATCATAGGCAGTCTGCCGCCGTTTTTCAGTCTGTCGAGGAATTCCGTGCCCTCTTCCATTATGGTGAGGTCCGCTCCGAAATCGACGTCGAAGACGTTCGCGAAGCCTATGCGGCGGAGTGCGGCGACCATTTTGCCTTCCACGTTGGTGCCGACGGGATAACCGAATTCTTCACCCAGTCCGACGCGTACGGAGGGAGCCACTCCGACCACAACGTGTTTGGAGGGGTCGGCAAGCGCGGCGAGAACGTCGTCTATTTCTTCACGCTCGGTGAGCGCTCCGACGGGACACACGGCTATGCACTGTCCGCAGCCCACGCAGGGGACCTCGGAAAGCGGCTTTTCGAAAGCGCAGCCGATGTGGGTGTCGAAACCTCTCGCATTCGCGCCTATGACAGCGACGGACTGATACTTTTCGCACGCCGCAACGCACCTGCGGCAAAGCACGCACTTGTTGTTGTCGCGTACGATATAGGGCGTGGATGCGTCCACGACATACTTGTTTTTGACGCCCTTATACTTGTGCCCGTCACAGCCGAGTTCCAGCGAAAGGCGCTGCAATTCGCAGTTGTTGTTGCGCGCACAGCTCAGGCAGTCCTGGTCGTGGTCGGAAAGGATGAGTTCGACGGTGGTCTTTCTGCTTTCCATAACCTTGGGAGTGTTGGTGAACACTTCCATACCTTCGCTCACGGGATAGACGCAGGACGCGACCAGACTCCTCGCCCCTTTCACTTCGCACACGCATACGCGGCAGGCGCCGATGGCGTTGATGTCTTTGAGATAGCAAAGAGTGGGGATTTTCACGCCCGCTTCCTTTGCTGCCTGCAATATGGTGGAGCCCTCTTCGACGCTGACGGGAATATTGTTTATTTTCAGGTTGACTTTTGCCATAGCTCTCTCCTTTACTCCTTGACGATTGCGCCGAAACGGCAGGTTTCCATACACACGCCGCACTTGATGCACTTGGACGGGTCTATGGTGAACTTGGACTTAATCTCGCCCGAAATCGCGCCGACGGGGCACTTGCGCGCGCACGCCGAACAGCCCTTGCAGTCGTCGGTAATGGTGTAGCGGGCAAGCCCCTTGCAGACGTGGCAGGGGCACTTCTTGTCCACGACGTGGGCGACGTACTCGTCTCTGAAATAGCGCAGAGTGGAAAGCACGGGATTGGGCGCGGTCTGTCCGAGTCCGCACAGGGAGTTGGCCTTTATGTAATAGCACAGCTGCTCCATATCGTCGAGGTCCTGCAAAGTCGCCTGACCGGAAGTGATTTTGTCGAGATATTCCAGCAGTCTGCGGTTGCCTATGCGGCAGGGAGTGCACTTGCCGCAGCTTTCGTCGACGGTGAATTCGAGGAAGAACTTGGCAATGTCAACCATACAGTTGTCCTCGTCCATAACTATCATACCGCCCGACCCCATCATCGAACCTATAGAAATGAGGTTGTCGTAATCGATGGGGATGTCGAAATGCTCGGCGGGGATGCAGCCGCCGGAAGGTCCGCCCGTCTGCGCCGCTTTGAAATGCTTGCCGTTGGGGATGCCGCCGCCGATGTCCTCGATGACCTCGCGGAGCGTGGTGCCCATAGGTATCTCCACAAGCCCGGTGTTGGTGATTTTGCCGCCGAGGGCGAACACTTTCGTGCCCTTGGATTTCTCCGTGCCCATTGACGCGAACCACTCCGGTCCTTTGAGGATTATCTGGCAGATGTTGGCATAGGTTTCGACGTTGTTGAGGATGGTCGGCTTGCCGAAAAGACCCTTGACCGCGGGGAAAGGCGGACGGGGACGCGGCTCGCCGCGGTTGCCCTCTATGGACGTCATCAGAGCGGTCTCCTCGCCGCAGACGAACGCGCCCGCGCCGAGTCTGATTTCGCAGTCGAAATCGAAGCCCGTGTCGAGAATGTTCTTGCCGAGCAGACCGTATTCCTTCGCCTGCGCGAGAGCAATGCGAAGGCGCTGCACCGCGATGGGATACTCCGCCCTGACGTAGATGTAACCCTGATGCGCCCCTATCGCGTAACCCGCGATTGCCATCGCTTCGAGCACGGCGTGCGGGTCGCCTTCGAGAATCGAACGGTCCATAAACGCGCCGGGGTCACCCTCGTCGGCGTTGCAGCACACGTATTTGACGGGACCGGGGCTGTTGGCGGCAAACTGCCATTTGAGCCCTGTCGGGAAACCGCCGCCGCCGCGTCCGCGCAGTCCGGAAGCCTTGATGATGTCGATGACTTCCTGCGGTTTGAGCTCCGTAAGGCACTTGATGAGCGCCTGATAGCCGTCGAACGCGATGTACTCGTCTATTTCTTCGGGATTGATGACGCCGCAGTTGCGCAGGGCGACGCGGGTCTGTTTTTTGTAGAAATTGGTTTCGGAAAGAGCTTTGACGGAATGTGCGTCGGACTTTTCCTTGTAAAGCAGACGCTGGACGAGCCTGCCCTTGACAAGGTGTTCGTCCACAATCTCCGCCACGTCTTCCACCTTCATTCCGCTGTAAAACGCGCCTTCGGGATAGACAATGACGATGGGGCCGACGGCACAAAGACCGAAACAGCCCGTGCCCACGACGGAAACGTCGTTTTCGAGCCCGCGCTCTTTGACCAGAGTTTCGAACTCCTTCTTTATCGCGGCGCTGTTGTTGGAATGGCAACCCGTACCGCCGCAGACCAAAACGTGACTTCTGACCATACTCTCTCCTTAATTTTCGCCAATCAGATATTCGGTGCAGACGTTGCCGTTGACGATATGGTTGGCGACTATCTTTTTCGCTTTGTCGGGGTCGACGTGCACATATGTCACGGAGTCCTGTCCGGGGATGTGCACTTCCACGATAGGTTCGAGAGCGCACATACCGAGGCAGCCCGTACGCGTGACTTTGACGTTTTTGAGCTGTCTGGACGCGACCTCGTCCACAAATGTATTGAAGACGGGACGCGCGCCCGCCGAAATGCCGCAGGTCGCCATACCGACGACGATGCGGGTCTCCTGCTCCGCGTCGAGATTGTCGCGCAGGTTTATCTGCGGTCTCATTTTGTCACGGATAGCCTTGATGTCGGCTATGCTCTTCATAATTCCTCTCCTCCGATATCGTTAAGGTTTTCTTTTATCATATCTCTGACGAACACGAGCACCTCCGGTTCGTCGACGGGGACGCCGTCGAGTTCCGCTTTCAGCTCGCGCGTGTCAAATACGAATTCTTTCCCGTCGACCCGCACGTCGAACACGAAGTCCGGCGCGCCGTCGCCGCTAATCAGCGTCACGACCGTGTCGGCAAGGTCGCCGAGAGGCGCACGGTCTATGTGGTCACGCACGAAAGACGCGCGCACCACAGTGCCTTTGCCCTTCTCCGACTCTATCCCGAAAGTGCCGCCCGCCATCTCCGCCGCCATCTTGAAGAGCGGTATGCCCAGCCCGACTTTGCGCGTGGTGCGCGTCGTGGTGAACGGGTCGGTCACCCTTTTCAGGAATTCCGCGTCCATCCCGCAGCCGTCGTCCGCTATCTCTATCGTGAGCGTCCCGCCCTCCGCGCATACCGTCACGCGCACGAGCGACGCTCCCGCCTTGACGGAATTTTCCGCTATGTCGAGTATGTTCAGCGCAAGCTCTCTCATTCCGTCCCGCCTCCGAGGCGCAGCCTGTCTATGAGCGCGGCAACGGTGCGTTCGGGAAGCTCAATCTCGCCTTTCTCCGAGATGTCGTCCAGAACGTGCGCGTCGCTGTCGACGATGACAAGCCTTGTGCGCGACCACTTTGCAATCTCTTCCGCCGTCGCTCTCGTCGAAAGCTCCACGACGGGATATTCTTCGGGCACGGCACCGAGTATTTTCAGCATACTGTTCGCGTCGCGGTCTATGTGGGCGGGCACCGCCGCCCCTCCGAGCGCAAACGCGAGTTCCCTCACGTCGCCGCAGGAAATCGCCGCGCTGTCCAGCAGCATACGTTCCTCACACCCCACGACGTTGTCGTCCTCGTCGAAGTAGAGCTGTTCGCCGAAGAGGTCTGCCCTGTTCTTTCTCTCCGAAAGAGGCAGACGGGAGAAAAACTCTTCGAGCTCGCCGTAAGTGCGGAACATACAAAGCAGATGTATGTCCTCGTTGGTCTGCACCTCCACCGCGGGCACGACGTTCACTCCGAACTCCTCTCCCGCGCGAACGGCAAGAGGGACGTGCCCTATCGCGTTGTGGTCGGCTATCGCCACGAAATCCAGCCCCGACAAAGCCGCCTGTCCGACAATTGTGACCGGCGTCATCTCTTTCTCCGCACAGGGCGAAAGAGCGGAATGGATGTGCAAATCGCAGCGGTACTTCATCGCCTTTCCCGCAGAAAACGGCACTTTAACATCCGTTTTTGCGGACTAAACCTCCGATTGCGTTAAATCGGCGCGGACGCCCGCGCACGATTTCATTTCAGATATTCCGACACCGCGACGGCGGCTTCGTACATTCCGAGCTGCGTTACGAGCAGGTTTACGCCCTTTTCTTTCGCCCGCTCCGCGAGTGCGGCGTCGGGTTCCGCCCCCTCGCACAGCACCACGGCGGCGCAGTCCGTGAGTGCGGCGACGGCGCACACGTTGACGTTGCTCATCACCGTGAACCACACGCAGTCCGCGGGAGCTTTGCCCATCACGTTGCTGAGAAAATCCCCGCAATAGGCGCACTCCACTTCCCTGTCGCCGTCGGCGAGCACGGCTATTTTCGCGCCGAGTATGTCCGCAAGTTTTCCGACTGTCATTTCTTTTTCACATTCTCCGTCTGCATCCTGACGCACACGCTGTCGCGCGGTATCACTCCGCCGACCAGGTCCTCCGCAAACGCGGTGCAGCTTGGTGCGCCGCAAAGCCCGCAGTCCACCATAGGCAGGGTTTTGAGTATCTCTTCCTTCTCCATCAGTTTGCTGAGTGCGGCGAGGCGGTTGTCGTCCAGTCTGAACACGTCTTTCACCGTCGGGTTCTGTTCCCACATAAACCACTCGCGGCTCTTCCCTATGCTCTCGATGGTGTTGCGTTCCTTTTTGAGCTTGCGGGTGAGATAGTGCAGGCGCGACCTTGCGACAAACGCGTTTTCGACGTTCATCACTCCTCCGACGCAGCCGCTCACGCAGGCGTTGAGCTCTATGAATTCAATGTCGCCCAGACCGCCGTCTTCCAGCGCTTCGAGTATCTTGACGCACTGTTCGACGCCGTCGGCGGCGATGGTCTTTATGCCCTTTGTGGAATTCGCCTCCCCGCGGCTTATGCCCCAGTGCAGACCCGTGGAACTCATCGTGGAAAGAGTGCGCACTTCCGTGAGTTTCTCCATTGCGGGCAGCACACGCATATATGCGTCGGACACGGACAGCACGCGGTCCACATAGGGTCTTTCCACACCCAGCCCCATTTTGAGCGCGAACACCTTTGCGGGACAGGGAGAAATGAAATAGACCCCGATGTCCTCTTCCGGCACGCCCTTCGCCACGGCTCTTTCGCGCGCGAGCTTCGCCGCGACGTCCACGGGCGCGAGAGTGGAAAGCAGATGCCCCGAAAGGTCGTGATATTTCATCAGAATGAGTTCAAGTATGGCGGGGCACGCGGTCGAGATTATCGGCGAAGGCAGACTGCCCTCCTTCATTATCATCCGCGTGACGTCGGTGACGTATTCCGCCGCTTCGCCCACTTCGCCCACGTCGTCGAAGCCCGCCGCAAGCAAACCGTTGAGCACGATGTCGATGCTTTCGAGGTTGTTGAACTGCCCGTAAAATGACGGCGCGACGAGCGCGATTTTGTACTTGAAATCGTTCAGGGTGTCCCAGCTGTCGTGGGAGGGCTTTTTCGCCTGATAACGGCAGAGCCGGATACACTCCCCGCAGCCTATGCACCTCTCGTATGCGACGCTCGCCTTGCCTCCGCGGACGCGTATCGCCTCCGTGGGACAGCGCTTCATACAGGTCACGCAGCCGCGGCATTTGTCGGGGTCGAGCATAACGGTATGCAGCGCCTTTTCGTCAAGCACGCACTTGATTTCGGTCTTCTTTGCTGCCATAGCACCGCTCCCCCCTTTTTTGATTTTCAGGTGAAGAATATCGTCATTTTCACGGTCGTACCCACGCCGACTTCGCTTTCGATGACGAATTCGTCCGTATATTTTTTCATATTGGGCAATCCCATCCCCGCGCCGAAACCGAGTGCGCGGATATCCTCGGGAGCCGTGGACCATCCCGGCGTCATTGCCAGTTCCACATCCGGTATCCCTTTGCCCTTGTCTGCGAGCACGATTTCAATCCTGTCGAGATAGATGTCCGCGGTGGCGACGCCGCCGCCCGCGTGGATGACCATATTGATTTCGCCCTCGTACATGGCTATTGCGACGCGCCGTATGTCGGCGGAAGCAATGCCCAGCTTTTTCAAGGTGCTCTTCACCTCCTCGGACGCAGAGCCCGCGGAAGCGAAATTGTTGCCGCTCACGGCAAATTCGAGGTGAATGCGGTTCTCGCTCATCAGGCGGAGAGCCCGGCGGCGTAAAGTCTGCCCGCAGCCTCGTAAGTGCTCATCTCGGTGGAGATGAACACGATGTTGTAGTTCTCGGCAAGTTTGACCATATCCGCGTCGGGGCGTTTGCCGCACACGAACACTATGCACGAGATGTCGACCATAACGGCGGTGCGCACCACCTGGGGATTGACCAGCCCGGTGATGAGAGCGCCCTGGTCGCGCACGTACGCCAGCACGTCGCTCATCATATCGAAAGCACACGCCGACGCGATGTCGGTGTCTGCCGCCTGTGCCGAGCATAGGATGCTGCCGTCGACAACGGATGCGATTTCACTGATTTTCATAGTTCACTCCGTGCGCGAGGGATGCTCGCGTAGATGTAGTCAGTCGCGGTATTTTGCAAGAATACCGGGAATGTCCGCGGGGGTGAGCTTGCCGTAAACGTCGTCGCCGACCGTCATAACGGGCGCGAGCCCGCAGCAGCCTATGCAACGCGTGGAGCAAAGCGAAAATTTTCCGTCGGAAGTGGTCGCGCCGTCGGAAAGGCCGAGTTCGGCCGCTATCTTGTTGAACACGTCGCCCGAACCTTTGACGTAACAGGCGGTGCCCATACATACGGCGACCGCGTGTTCGCCCTTGGGATTGAGAGAAAACTGGCTGTAAAAAGTCGCCACGCCGAACACTTCTTCCAGCGAAGTGCCGAGCTCTTCGGCGACTATCTTCTGAACTTCTATGGGAAGATAGCCGTAAATTTCCTGCGCGGCTTGCAGGGCGGGCATCATACTGCCCGGCATTTCCTTGATGCTGCGCAGCTCAGCACGCAGCTTCGCCTCTTGCGCGGCGGTCCCTTTGAACGCCACGGTCGTAAGTTTGATTTTTGCCATATTTCCTCCGAATCGCCCCCGTGCGCTTTCACGCGCTCCGAGAATGCGAAAACAACGTACGCGGCGCACCCGCGCCACGCGTTGGATTATAACATAATCCCAAAGGGATTGCAATGACCTTTTAAGATAAATAACAACATAAACCGTCAGGAAAAAACCGGATTTGTTTTCCCGTACGGCCGTATACGGCGGTTTGTTCCGCGGCGAAGGGACGCGCTCAGTCGGGATAGCAGCGCGGCATTCTTCTCTTGTGCGCCGTCCTCTCCTCCATCCCCGCAATGCGGCGGCGCATACTTTCGGACAGTTCCCCGCCCCTGACGTATGCTGCGATGTCGGAATACGTCACACCGAGTTCCGCCTCGTCCGTCTGCCCCTGATAGAGCCCGGCGGAAGGCGCTTTCTCTATGATGTGCGCGGGCGCGCCGAGATAGCGCAGAATCTCGTATATCTCCGGCACGGTGAGGTCGGCTATGGGATTGAAATCGTACGCTCCGTCCCCCCATTTTGTGAAATAACCGACGGTGGCTTCGCAAAGATTGCCCGTGCCCGCGACGAGGTAACCTCTGGACTGCGCAAGCGCGTAAAGCGCGGTCATCCTGAGACGCGGATTTATGTTGATGAGTGCGCTCCTCACCGCTCCGTCGGGCGCGCCGACGGGTTCGAGACCCGCACCCAACGCGGCGACCATACTCTCTTTCACCGCCGTGAGGTCGACTTCCGTCTGTTCTATGCCGAACGCCTTCCCCGCCGCCAGCGCGTCCTCGCGGTCGCTGCCGTAATTGGAAGAGGACTGGCACGGCATAATGACGCCGAGCACGTTTTCGGTCGCCATACGGCAGAGTGCGCCCGTCAACGTGCAGTCCTTGCCGCCGCTGTTGCCGTAAACGATGCCGCGGGCGCCCGTTTCTTCGAGTATGCCCTTTATCCACGCCACTCTTTTTGCCACGGTTTCCTTTATGTCCATAAAGCCCCTCCTGCGAGCCCTTAAATCAATATAACGGAATTATATTCCGTCCGTGTACGTTTATCAAGCGTATCGTACGAAAATGGGGCTTGAATTTATAATCCGCGTGCGCTATAATGACCTTAATCCGAAAATTACTCGAAAAAGGAGAATTATTATGAGAAAAGCATTTATATGCCCCACCAAGTACGTGCAGGGCGAAGACGAACTGCTCAATCTGGGCTACTTTGTCAAGACCTTCGGCAAGAAAGCGCTGCTTATCGCGCATAAGGACGACGTCGCGCGCGTCCAGGCGAAGCTCGACGCCACCGCCGCTCAGTACAAGGTGGAATTCGTTCCCGCGAATTTCTCCGGCGAATGCTCCCGCGAGGAAGTCGCCAGACTGCAAAAACTCGCGAAGGAAAACAAGTGCGCCTGCACCATCGGTCTCGGCGGCGGCAAAGCCATCGACACCGCAAAGTGCGTCGCGCAGGGCGAAGCGCTCATCATCTGCCCCACCATCGCGGCGACCGACGCTCCCACGTCCCACTCCGCGGTGCTTTACACTCCCGACGGCGCATTCGACGACTACGCTTACTTCAAACAGAGCCCCAGCGTCATACTGATTGACACCACCGTCATCGCGAACGCTCCCGTCCGCTTCCTCGTGTCCGGTATGGGCGACGCTCTCTCCACTTACTTCGAAGCGAGAGCAAACGTGCAGTCTTTCTGCGACGTCAACGCGGGTCTTCCCTGCGGCGCAAACCGCGCGAAAGGCACTCTGCTCGCCAGAGGTACGAAAGCGGCGTTCGCGCTCGCGACGCTGTGCTACGAGACTCTGCTCGCGGACGGCTACAAGGCTAAACTCGCCTGCGAAAGCAACGTCGTCACCCCCGCACTCGAAAACATCATCGAGACCAACATCCTGCTCTCCGGTCTCGGCTTCGAATCCGGCGGTCTTGCGGCGGCGCACGCCATCCACGACGGTCTGACCGTGCTCGAAGAAACGCACAAGTACTATCACGGCGAAAAGGTCGCGTTCGGCACCCTCTGCCAGCTCGTGCTCGAAAACGCTTCCGACGAGGAAATCAACACCGTCATCGGCTTCTGCCTCGAAGTCGGTCTGCCCGTCTGCCTGGAAGACATCGGCGTGCACGACATCGGCGACAGAATCAAGGAAGTCGCGGCGAAAGCCTGCATCCCCGACGAATCCATTCACTTTATGCCCTTCCCCGTCAACGAGGATATGGTCGCGGCGGCGATACTTGCCGCGGACAAGCTCGGACGCGAAGCAAAGGGTTGCTGCTGCTGTGACTGACGCGGCGGCGACAGCGGAATAAACTTTACGGGCGGAAACGGGAGTGTCCTTCGCGTTTCCGCTCTTTGAATTCCACGGAAAGGAGATTGCAATGAAAAAGATAATCAACACTCCCGAAACAGTCGTCTACGATATGTGCCACGGCCTTGCCAAGGCCCATCCCGAACTCGAATTCGTGGAGAAGTACAAGATAGTCAAAAAGAAAGAAATCAACCCCGACAAAGTTTCCCTCATCTCGGGCGGCGGCTCCGGTCACGAACCCGCGCACGCGGGCTTCGTCGGCAAAGGTATGCTGGACTGCGCGGTCTGCGGCGACGTGTTTGCCTCCCCTTCGCAGATTCAGGTCTACAACGCCATCAAGGAATGCGCCACGGACAAGGGCGTGCTCCTCATCATCAAGAACTATTCCGGCGACTGTATGAACTTCAACAACGCGGCGGAGCTTGCCAAAGACGAGGACGGCATCAAAGTGGACGCCGTGTACGTCAACGACGACATCGCGGTGAAGGACTCCCTCTACACCGTCGGCAGACGCGGCGTCGCGGGCACGGTGTTCGTGCACAAAATCGCGGGTGCCGCGGCGGAACAGGGCAAATCCCTCGAAGAAGTCAAGGCGGTCGCGAACAAAGTCATCGACAACGTGCGTTCGTTCGGCTTTGCGCTCACCAGCTGCACTCCCCCCGCGAAAGGCACGCCCATCTTCGACATCGGCAATGACGAAATCGAGTTCGGCGTGGGCATTCACGGCGAGCCCGGCAGAAAGACCGAAAAGCTCCAAACGGCAGATGAACTTGCAAAACGTATCGTTAAAGACCTGCTTGAAGACGTCGGCGCGAAATCCGGCGACGAAATGGCTGTGCTCATCAACGGCTTCGGGGCGACCCCGCTTATGGAACTTTACGTCCTCAACAATTCCGTTTCGAACGAACTGGAAAAGGCGGGCATTTCCATCCACAAGACGCTGGTCGGCAACTTTATGACCTCCATCGATATGGCGGGTGCGTCCGTCACCGTGCTCAAACTCGACGCCGAACTCAAAGCCCTGCTCGACTGCCCCGTGTCCACGCCCGCACTCAGCTGGGGCGGCTCTATGGACGCACAGGCGGAAGCGGCGGTGGAAGCTATGCACGCCATAGCCAAAGCGCTCGGTTACGCTCCTGCGGAGCACGCCGCGGCATCTTCCGCCAAAGCGGAAAAGAAGGCCGCCAAGGCAGCAAAAAAGGCCGCGGTCTATGAGGTCAAAGGCAAACCCGTCGTCGGCAAGACCATCAACACCGCCGCATTCGTGCAGATAGTGGACAAGATGGCGGACGTCATCATCGAAAACGAAGTCCCCTTCTGCGACGCTGACAAAATGGGTGACGGCGACTTCGGAATGAGCATTGCCAAAGGTTTCCGCCAGCTCAAAAAGGAATGGGCGACGCGCGACAAATCCGACATCGGCGCATTCTTAAAGAGTTGCAGCGAAATAATAATGGAATACTGCGGCGGCGCAAGCGGTCCCATCTGGGGCAGCGCGTTCCGTTACGCGGGCAAAGCGGCGGAAGGCAAGGACGAAATCACTCTTGCCGACCTTGCCGACATCTTCCAGGCTGCAAACAAGGGCGTTTACGAAACGGGCAAGAAATCCTTCGGCAAGGGCGCCGTCGTGGGTGACAAGACCCTCGTCGACGCGCTCAAACCCTGCGCGGACGCACTCGAACAGGCGGCAAAAGACGGCAAATCTCTCCTCGAAGGCATAGACCTCGGCGCGAAAGCGGCGGTCGCCGGCGCGGAAAACACGAAGACCGTCGTCGCCAAGCTCGGCAGAGCGGGCACGGTCGGCGAAAAGTCCATAGGCTATCCCGACGCGGGCGCGTACGGTCTCGGCGTCATCTTCACGGAGCTTTCCGAGTACATCGCCAAGATGTAACCGCGTCAAAACAACAGAACACAAAAAAGCGGAGCGGATGCTCCGCTTTTTTTCTTCCCCTTTGCCCTGCCCCGTCCGAATACGCGGATTGACCGAGTAGCGGGTGAATGGCGGACGAGTGATAGTGAGCGACAGTTTTGCGACAGAGCGAAAAACGAGGAGCGAACGAACGTCTTGCATTTTTGCGACGCGTAAAGGAGCCGCAAGGTGCATATGCAAACAGCTCCCCGAAAACTCGGAGAGCTGTTGCGAAATTCGCCTTGCGGCGACGTTGGTGCGGCCACCGAGACTTGAACTCGGACGGTGTTATCCATACGCCCCTCAAACGTACGCGTCTGCCAGTTCCGCCATGGCCGCACAGTGAAAACAGTATATTGCTTCCGCGCGTTTTTGTCAACGGATTTGGAGGCGAAATATCAAGAAAATTGCGGAGGGAATATGATGTGGTATGAAAACCGACCCTGCCCGCTTCAACATGCTTGCGGCAGTTGCCGCGGAGGTTCTATGCAAGGACAGAACGGCGGAAGAGATATCAGAGCTTATTCGGTTTCTCAACCTGCTCTGCACCCTTGCGAAAACCTATCTCTGACTTTCCCGCCGCTTCGGCGCAAGGCAAAGCGGGAGCGACGCTTTGCCCACGCCTTTTGTACTCAATTCAGTTTCCAGCTCAGGCTTTCCGCCTGCAGCCGTTTCATCTCGGCATATTCTCCGCCCTTTGCTTCGAGTTCTGCCGGCGAACCGCACTCCGCGACTTTTCCGTCCTTTATGAGCACCAGCTTGTCCGCGCCCGCAACGGTGCGCATACGGTGCGCGATAATAAGCACGGTTTTCCCTTTGACAAGCCCGGAAATCGCGCTTTGCACAAGAGTTTCGTTTTCGACGTCGAGCGACGCGGTCGCCTCGTCGAGCAGAACTATGGGCGCGTCTTTGAGCAAGGCGCGCGCAATCGAAATCCGCTGGCGTTCGCCGCCCGAAAGCATACTGCCGTTTTCGCCTATGACGGTATCGTATCCCTGCGGCAGAGCGCGCACGAATTCGTCGCATTGCGCCGCCTTTGCCGCGGCAAGCACTTCCTCGTCCGTGGCGTCCTTTTTGCCTATGCGGATATTCTCTTTGACCGTGTTGTTGAACAGTGTGACGTCCTGAAACACTATCGAATAATCGCGCATAAGGGTTTCGGGGTCTGTCTGCGCGATGTTTTCTCCGCCGACCTCTATCCTGCCGCCGTCTATGTCCCAAAAACGCGCCGCAAGTTTGGCGATTGTGGATTTTCCGCCTCCCGACGGTCCTATGAGCGCCGTTATCTCCCCCTGTTTTGCCGTAAACGACACGCCGTCCAACACTCTTTCGCCTTCGTTGTAAGAAAAGACGACGTCCGTGAACTTCACGTCGTATCCCTTGGGAGAAAATTCCGTCTTCCCCGTCTGCACGGGCGTGTTCTCTATCTCCTGCATACGCGCGATATTGACGCGGCAGGAAATGATTGCGGCGAGATTTTGCAGTGCGCCCGACATCGGGTCGTACATGCGCGATACCACCAGAAGATACATAAAGAATGTGAGCACATCCAGGCTCCCGTCCGCAAGCAGCACCGCGCCCGCAAGTGCGGTCGTCGCTATGCCGAATTTGAGCAGCAGCTGCGCGCTGACGACAAACAACGCCGTCATAAGTTCCGTGCCTATCTGCCTCTTTTCGTGGCGGTCTATCTTCGCTTTAAGTCCTTCGAGATAGCGGAATTCCGCATTTGCGGCTTTGAGGTCGCGCGCGGTATCCAGACACTCCTGAATTCCGTCCGCGCACGCGAGCGCCGCCTCCACCTGCCTGCGTTTGAACGCCTGCTGCACCTTTCCCGAACACGCGACTATCACTATCGCAACGGGCAGCACCCACATCGAAGCGAGCGCCATACGCCAATCGAACGCAAAGAGCGCGACGGCAATCACGCAGGCGGAAGCTATCGACCCCGCAAGTTCGGGATAAAAGTGGGAAAACGCCTGTTCGATGAACATACAGTCCCCCATTATCGTAGTCGTCAGGTCGCTGACGTCGCGTTTTCCGAAGAAACTCAACGGCAGTTTGCGCATTCTTTCCGCAAGCGTCAGGCGGCGCACCGCACTCTCGCGGTAAGTGGAAAGATAATTGCAGTTGTACTGCCAGAAGTTGATGATGTACATCACCGCAAACACGGCAAGCGTGCCGAAACCGTAGAACCAGTAATTGTAGTCCGTGTTTTTGTTCATCACATCGGCGACAAACGAAAACAACAGTCCGACGGGCAGCATTTTTGCGAGATTTGCAAGCGTGCACGCAAAACACGCAAGCAGATAATCTTTCGCGCCCCTTTCGGAAAGGGCGTAGCGTTTCATTATTCTTTTCAGCATATTACGCCTCCCTTGCAATCTTCCACTCCACGGAAGTGAGATACTCGCGCCACATCTTCGCATACTCCCCTCCGCGTCCGACAAGGTCGGAATGTCTGCCGTGCTCGGCAATCCGTCCTTTTTTCAGCACGAAAATCTCGTCGGCGTCCACAACGGTGGACAATCTGTGGGCAATCATCACCACCGTTTTGCCGCGCGTGAGCCGTTCGAACGCCAACTGCACCTTGTGTTCGTTTTCGGGGTCGGCAAATGCCGTCGCTTCGTCCAGAACTATGACGGGCGCGTCTTTGAGTATCGCGCGGGCGATTGCAATCCTCTGCTGCTCTCCTCCCGAAAGATATGTGCCCTTGCTGCCTATGACCGTCCCGACACCTTCGGGAAGTTTTGCGATTATGTCTTCGCATTGCGCCGCTTTCAGCGCGCGCAAAACTTCTTCGTCGGACGCGTCGGGACGCGAAAGACGCACGTTTTCGGCAATAGTGGTTTTGAGCAGTCTGTTGTCCTGAAACACATATGCCACGCTGTCCGCCAGCGTTTTCTTGTCTATGTCCCTAACGTTTACGCCGCCGAAAAGTATCTCCCCCTGCGTCGCATCCCAGAAGCGTGCGATGAGTCCCGCAACCGTAGTCTTTCCTCCGCCGCTCTCGCCCACGAATGCCACGCGGCTGCCGCCGTCGATAATGAAAGATACGCCGTCCACCGCGTCGGTTTCCGCGGAAGAATAGCGGAAATGCACGTCGCGGAATTCGATACCGTTACCGGACGGACGGCAAGGTTTTTCGGGTTCGGCAAGCGGCTGCATATCCAGCACGGAATTTATGCGGTTCATTGCGTCGTTCACCACCATCTTGTTTTCGCTCGAATACATTATTCTGTTGAGCATAACGGCAAGCAGCGGAGAAAAGATGATGTAGAACAGCAAATCCGAGAAAAACGCGGGGGCGACGGGGTCGCTTCCCACTATTATCAGCGCCGCGCCGAGCAAAAAGGCGAACGCACTGTCAATGAACAGCGTAAAAAACATCATCGGCTGCCGCAGTTGTTTGGTGTAAGCCACGGTCCAGACGTTGTAGCGCTCTATCGAATTTTTGAGGCGTGCAAAAGAATAAACCGTCTGCCCGAATGTCTTGACGACGGGCACTCCCCTCACATATTCCACCGCTTCGTTGTTCATATCGGCAAGCGCGTTGTTGTACTGTCTCATCTTTTCGGCAAGCCCGCCGCCAATCATCCGCGTGTATAGTATCACAAACGCAACCACCGACGGCACAAGGCACGCAAGCCCCAGCCGCCAGTCGAATACGAACATCATCACCACCATTGCAAGCGGTGTGACGTAAGACCCTGTCATATCCGGAAGATTGTGCGCCAGATAAGTTTCCGTCGCGGCGCTCGACTCGTCGATTATCTTGCGTATTTTCCCGCTGCCCACCGCGTCGAACGCGCCCGCGGGCAGAGTCACGACGTGTTCCAGCGTCCGCTTCTTTATGTTGGACGCCACCCTGAACGCCGCGATATGCGAACACATCAGCCCGCACACATACACCAGCACCGAAAGGGCCGCAAACAGCACCGCCATCCATCCGTAACGTCCTATTTCCGTCGCCGCGGCGAAATCCGGCGCGACCGCCGTCACGTCGCGTATTATGAACCATATGTACACGAACGGCATAAGTGCGAGCACCGCGCTTATGCCCGAAAAAACGAGGGACGCGGCGGTGAGATACCTGAATTTGCCCGCGTAATCGTAAAGTCCGGGATGTTTCCCGACGTCTTTCCGTTTCATAAAAACACCTCCGATTGCATTATAGGAGGCGTTTTAAAATTTCGGAAACCGATTGTCACACCCGCGAAGCCGTGTTTATACTCCAATCGGACAAAGTTTTGTTTTTGCGGTATTCGCGCGGCGAAACTCCCGAAAATTCCTTGAATGCGGCGGAGAATTTCGCGGCGTTTCTGTACCCCGCTCCGCGCGCCACGTCCGCAATCTTGTCTTCCGTGCCCACAAGTCTGCACGCCGCCACCTGCATACGGCATTCGTGCAGATAACGGCATACAGGCATACCGAAAACAGACTTAAAGTGGCTTTTGAGCGAAGTTGCGCTCAACCCGAACATCTCAGAAAGTTTTCTGACGGTCAGACTGCGGTCAAGATTGCGCCACATATATTCCTCGACTGTGCGGATTAGTCCGACCGTTTCCGCGGGGACGGACACGGGCTTGACAGGACGGCGGAACTCTTCCTGCCGCGCAAGAAAAAGCAGAAGTTCCAGCGTTTTGAGCCTGAAATATCCGCGGCTGGCGGCAGGGTCCATACGGTAAAGTTCGCCGAGGATGTGGTCCGCCTCTTCCGTCGCCCGCACGAAATAAATGCCGCCGTTTTGCTTCGCCGTCATCGCAAGCGCGTTCACGTCTATGCCGAACGCGCCGAATGCCGCGGCGAGCTCGTCGTCGCGGACGTCTTCCATCATTATAGTCAGCCCGTGATAGTGCCTGAGGGGAAACGACGTGGCGGCAATGTCCGAGTATGCGATGTAATGCACGCATACGTCCCCGGGGCCGAGATATCCGTGGCTGCCGTCGCCCAGCGTACATTCGAAACGTCCCTCCCTGCAATGCTCTATCGTGAGCATAGGAAACGCGTCCGAATCCTCGCTGAAACGCGCCATATGTATGTCGTCGAACATAATGTAAAGGCTGTCGAAAAGGCGGTGCGCCGTCACCGTGCCTTTGCCCGTGGAGTTGGAAAGTCTGTAAACTGTCGCCTCGCCGCATTGCTCCGCGGTCACGTAGTCATCATCGGAATATCTTCGCCTCTTGTAAATCTCCATACCACGATTATAACCTCTGCGCGCGGGGGCGCAAACGGGTTGCCGCGGCTAACTTGTCCGCGGCGCCGACACCTGCCGCGGGAAAAGTCAAAAAGAAAAGAGCGCAATGCGCTCTTGTCTGTCTTTGTCATCGGTCAAGTGCCGTGCGTTCACTCTTCAATCAGTTTGCGTTTGCGGTCGGCAATCGTGTTCAGCCCCTCTTTTATCGTCTTTTCCGCGCTGTCGAGAATGTTGAACGCCAGCGAACGCGCCTGATAGTCCATCTTGCGGTAGTTTTCTTCCGCTTCCGCACGCATAGCCTCCGCCGCTTCCGACGCCTTGCGCAGCACTTCCGTCTCCGACATCAGGGCGCGTGCGTTTTCCTCGGCGGCATCCATTGTCTTGTTTGCGTACGCTTCCGCCTTTGCGAGGATGTCGTCGCGTTCCTTTTTAATCTGCTCCGCCTCTTTGAGCACAATGGGATAGCTCGCGCGGAAACGGGTGACGAGGTCGAGCATAACCTGACGGTTGAGCACGATGTCCGTAGTGCTGAAAGTCGCGCGTTTGGCTTTCAGTATCTCGCTTTCGATTTCGTTGATGAGCATATCGATGGTTTCCATAATTCCGCTGCGTTTACACGCTCCCCTTTTTGTGTTTCATAATCTCTTCCGCCACGATTATAGCACGTTCGGGCAGGGAATGGAAGTCCCCCTTTTTCAGCTCCTCCCGCGCAAGGGTGGAAGACAGTCCGCTGTATACTCCGGGCGTGACGAATACGGTGTCGTAGCCGTGTCCGCGGTTGAACTCCGCCATTGCGTTTTCGTACGCTTCGTCGCTCTCGCCGCGCAGTCCCCTGACCAGCGCGCTCGCCCCCGTCTGCCGCGCGACGTCAACCGCATAATCTTCCGAAAACAATGTTCTTACGTTCTTTTTACCGCTTAAAGCCGCGTTTATGATGTCAAGCCTTTCTTCGGGCGTGAACATACATTCCTTTTCGGGGTTGACCAACACGGCGACGACTACCTCGTCAAAGAGCCTCAAAGCCTCGTCGACGACCGCCTCGTGTCCTTTGGTGAACGGGTCGAAAGTGCCCGTCACAAGCCCGATTTTTTTGAGGCGTATAAACTCTGCGGTCACCGACCCCATCACCTTCGTCCGCACCGCTATGTCGCCGCGGGAGGGAGTGTAAGGAAGCTCCGCGGAGTGCTCGTAAACGATTACCCCGCTCGGTTCCAGCCTGCCGCAGTCGAGAATGCCGTCCACGGCGAGCTCGCCCAGTCCGCTCTTGTAAGGCGGGTCGACAAACACTATGTCGAACTTGCTCTCCCCCGAACGCAGCACGCCCATAAAATCCGACGTCACCACGCGGAACCTGCCCTCTATTCCTTTGAGATTGCTTTTCGTGAGCGCCGCGCTCGCTGGATTTTTATCCACGAAGACGACTTCCGCCGCTCCGCGGGAAAGACACTCTATTCCAAGCGCGCCGCTGCCGCAGAAAAGGTCGAGCACGCGCGCTCCGGGGACTTCCCATTGCAGGATGTTGAACACGGTTTCCTTTATCCTGTCCGTGGTGGGACGCACGCTGTCGTCGCTCGGCGAAATGAGCTTTCTGCCTCTGTATTTTCCGCTTATTATTCTCACTCTTCGCCTCCGAATTCGTTTCTGACGGCCACGTTTTCCGACGTGACGATTTCCTTTTCCGTCACGATGACGTCCAGCGGGATGTCGTGCGGCTCGGTGACGAGCCCGTGCACCCTGCGGCAGGAAAAGGCGATGCCCACCTTTACGCAATCGGGAAACCGCGCCAGAAATCTGTCGTAATAACCCTTCCCGTGCCCCACGCGTTTCAATCCGTCAAACGCCACAACGGGGACGACCGCCAGGTCGCACCTGTCGGCAATCCTGCCTCCGCGCGGTTCGAGTATTCCCCATTTGTTCTTTCCGAAATCGGTGTAGGGAGTTATGCGCACGGCGTCCATATCGTCGCCTCGTACGCGCGGGACGGAAACCTCCCTCTCCATTGCAAGAAAAAGTCCGATGACGGCTTCCGTATCCGGTTCGCCCGCCGCGGACATAAACACGAAAGGTTTGCGGCAGTTTCTGAAAACGTCGAGCGAAGTCAGAGCGTCCGTTATCGCGTCAGACGCCCATTCCCTTTCCGCGTCGCTCATCCGAGCCGCCGCGGCATTCGCTTGCTGCCGTGCTTCCTTTTTCGTCAACGTACTTCCTCTCCACCCTGCCGTGCCAGCAGGTCATCACTTCGTAATCGCTCGTTCCGCGTGCGGCGGCGACATAAGACGCACTCAGAGCACCGCCCAGCAAAACGGCTTCGTCGCCCGTACGCGCCTCCGTCCCGCCCGCGTCGACGGCGAACATATCCATACACACGCTTCCGACGACGGGACAAATCTTTCCGTTTATCACCACGGGCGAGGGACTCTCCCTGTACACGCCGTCGAAATATCCGCCGAACACAACGGCGAGCGACATGTCCCGCACCAGCCTGAAATGTCCGTAACCGACGCATTCTCCCGCTTTCGCTTCCCGCACGGCAATGACGCGGCTTGTGACCGACATAGCTCCGTCGTATGCCGCGTGGCCTATGCGCACCATATCGTACGCCGCGCCCGCCATACCCAAAGACGACGAGGACGCGATGTGCGCGGTGACATCGGGAAAACGCGCCTTGAAAACCTTTGCCGCCTTGCCGAACTCGGCAAGCTGTCCCGCGTCCGGCTCACGGAAATGGGAGTAAACTCCCTCGGGGCTTATTCCGCGTTCGTGCAGGAACTCCGCAACCGCACCCGCATCCGATGACGGAAAACCCAGACGGTGCATTCCCGTGTCGAATTTCAGGTGAAACGCGGGGCGCGCCTCCCGCGGCATATCCGCGACCGCGCGCAGGGTTTCGGAGTCCGCCACCGCAACGGTGAGCCCGTACCGCGCCGCGGCGGCAAGTTCGCAGGGACGGCACACCGCGACCAAAACGGGCGTTGAAATGCCGTTTTTGCGCAGTTCAACCCCCTCTTCCGGCGTGGCGACGCCGAAACGGTCGGCAGTCCCTTCCAAAGCGCGCGCGACTGCGGTCATCCCGTGTCCGTATGCGTCCGCCTTGACCATAACGAGCACGCGCACGCGTGTTTTACGGCGCACCGCCTCCACGTTGCGGCGGATGACGCCGAGGTCGACTTCCGAAAGCAGGTTCACTTTCCCCTCCGATACCCAACATTCTATGCGGGTGCGGAAGGGAAATTGCCCTTTTATCCGAGCAGTTTCTGCGCGCGCTCCGCGTCGTCCGTCTTGAACAGAATGAGCGCTTTGCCGCCCGCGCGGGAATAGGAATAGACATATTCCAGATTGACCCCCTCGCGGCTGAGCAGACCGAGCGTCGCGGTCAGCGAACCGGGTTTGTCGGGCACTTCGATGCCGACGAGGTCTCCCCTTGCGGTGGTGAACCCCGCGGCGGAAAGCGCTTCCACCGCCTTGTCGTTATTGTCCGTGATGAGGCGGACAATGCCGAAATCTCTGGTGTCGGCGATGTTCAGGCTCTCCACGTTGACGTTTGCTTCGGACAGCGCTTGCAGCAGCGCGTGCAGTCTGCCCTTTCTGTTTTCCAAAAATACTGCGACCTGATTTACGAGCATAATTTCCTCCTTGTCCGTCAAATCTTACGCTTGTCGATGATGCGCACCGTCTTGCCCGTGGAAAGAGGCAGACTGTCGGGCGACACGAGCGTTATCTTCGCGCCGACGCCGAGATTGCCCATCATATCGTGTTCTATCCTGCGGCGCACTTCTTCCACGGACTTGACCTCGTCCGTAAAGACGTGAGGCGCCATCTCCACCTGAATTTCCATCGTGTCGAGGTTGTTCACGCGGTCGACGACAATCTGATAATGCGAGCCTACGATTTCCTTTATCTGCATAAGGACGGACTCAATCTGGGACGGGAACACGTTCACGCCGCGGATTATCAGCATATCGTCCGTTCTGCCGCTGACGCGCTTCATACGCGCGAGCGTCCTGCCGCATTCGCATTTGTCGTGCCACAGCGCGCTGATGTCGCGCGTGCGGTAGCGGATGAGCGGCATACCCTGTTTGTTGAGCGTGGTGAACACGAGCTCGCCCGTCGTGCCGTCGGGCACCTGTTTCAGCGTCGCGGGGTCGACTATTTCGGGATAGAAGTAGTCCTCCATAACGTGCAGACCGCACGCGTGAGGACAGCTCATCGCGACGCCGGGTCCGCTGATTTCGCTGAGACCGTAAATGTCGTAGGCGGTGATGTTCAGTTTGCGCTCGATTTCCTTTTTCATATCCTCGGACCAAGGCTCTGCGCCGAATATGCCGACGCGCAGCTTGAATTCGTTGATGTCAAGCCCCGCCTTTTCAATCTCCTCACCTATGACCATAGCGTAAGAGGGCGTGCAGGCGAGCGCGGTGGCGCCGAAGTCTTTGAGCAGCGTTATCTGCCGCATTGTGTTGCCCGCCGATGCGGGGACGGTCATCGAGCCGAGTTTTTCGGAGCCGTAATGCAAGCCGAGCCCGCCCGTAAACAGACCGTAGCCGTAGGAAACGTGCACAATGTCGTTTTTGTCGCACCCTGCCATAACCAGAGCGCGCGCCGCACACTCCGCCCAGTCGTCAATGTCGCGGTTGGTGAGTCCGACGACGGTCAGTTTGCCCGTCGTGCCGCTGGACGCGTGCACCCTCGAAATCTCGCTCTTAGGCAGCGCAAAGCACCCGAAAGGATAATTCGCGCGCAGGTCCGCCTTGGTGGTGAAAGGCAGTTTCTCTATGTCTTCCAGACCTTTGATGTCCTCGGGTTTCAGCCCTATCGCGTCCATCTTCGCGCGGTAATAGGGCGCGCCTTCGTACATACGTCTGACGACGTCCACCAGCCGTGCGGACTGCAATGCGGTCATTTCGTCACGGGACATAGTCTCCATCTTCTCGTTGAAATATCTCATCTGTTTCCTCCTGATAAGGCTGCCCGTCAGGCATTGTATCCGCACTCCAATGCGCGGCGGTTGATTTCGTAAAGTTTGGGTTTGACGGCGGATTTGAGCGCGGCGTCCATTTTCGCGAACGGCACGCCGAGATGCGCGGCAAGAGCGCCGAGCATAACCACGTTGACGGAGCGCAGCTCCCCTATCTCTTCCGCGACGGCGAGCGCGTCCACGGCGATGACTTTGCCCGCACGGGCTTTCAGTTTGTCAAGAATGTCGTCGGGATACTTGCGCGCGCCCGTGATTACGGGCATAGGCAGTATGCGCTGGGTGTTGACAACCACCGTGCCGCCCGGTTTCAGGAAATCTATGTACCTGAGCGCTTCCAGCTCCTCGAACGCAAGCACCACGTCCGCGTCGCCGACGCCGACAATCGGGCTCAGCACCTCGGGCGCTATCTTGACGTGCGTCACGACGCTTCCGCCGCGCTGGGACATCCCGTGCACTTCGGAAAGTTTGCAGTCGCTTCCCTCTATCTCGGCAAGTGCGCCCAGCACTCTGGACGCAAGCAGCGTTCCCTGTCCGCCGACACCGACTATGAGTATGTTCGCTTTCATCTTACACCCTCCTTTATTGCGCCGAAGCGGCAGACCTTTTCACACAGCCCGCAGCCCACGCACAGCGAAGCGTTTATCCTCGCCGAACCGTCTTCCTGCTTCTCGATGGCGGGACATCCGAGACGGAAACACATCCCGCACTTGCGGCAGTCCTCCACCTTGCAGGCGGGCGGATAGTTGCGGTTGAGCAGCGCGCAGGGGCGCTTTGCCACGATGACGGACACGCCGTCGCGCGCGACTTCCTCTTTCACCGCCTTTTCCACTTCCGTCAGGTCATAGCTGTCCACCACTCTCACGCTGTCGCACCCCACGGTCTTGCAGAGCGCGACTATGTCGAGAATTTTGGCGGGTTCCTGTTTCAGCGTAAGCCCCGTCGCGGGATGCTGCTGATGTCCCGTCATACCCGTCGTGGAATTGTCGAGAATGATGAGAGTGATGTTGCTCTTGTTGTACACGGCATTGATGAGTCCCGTTATGCCGCTGTGAATGAACGTGCTGTCGCCGATGACCGCAACCGTGTGTGCGGACTGTTCGCGCCCTCTCGCCTTTTCAAAGCCGTGCGCAATGCCCACGCTCGCGCCCATACACAGAACGGTGTCCACCGCTGCGAGCGGAGGCTGTGCTCCGAGGGTGTAGCAGCCTATGTCCGCGGACACGGTGAGTTTGAGTTTGTTGAGGATATAGAACACTCCGCGGTGGGGACATCCCGCACACATCACGGGAGGACGCACGGGAAGGTCGGATTTTTCCGCATTCGTTTTCACACCGAGCAGCTTCTCGCGGATAATCGCGACGGAAAGCTCACCCTGTTTGGAGAACAGGTCTTTGCCTTCGCACTTCACCCCGTGGGCTTTGAGCTGGTTCTCGATGAAAGGTTCCAGCTCCTCGACCACGACGAGCCTGTCCACCTTCTCCGAAAACGCGCGCGCCTTTTCAATCGCGAGAGGATAAACCATACCCAATTTGAGCACGGACGCATCAGGCAGCGCTTCGCGCACGTATTCGTACACCACGCCGCTGCAAACGACGCCGAGCGCCTTGTCCCTCATCTCCTCGCGGTTGATGTCGAAACCGTTGACGTCCGCCGCGAGTCTGTCTTCGCGCGCTTCCACCGCAACGTGTCTGCCTATTGCGGAAGAAGGCATCATCGTATATTTGCTCACGTCCTTGACATAGGGACGGAGTGGCACTTCCTCCCTCTCCTCCTCTTCCACGAAACTCTGCGAATGCGCAAGCCTCGTGGTGGTGCGGACAAACACGGGAGTGTCGTATTTTTCGGACAAAGCGAAGGCGAGCTTCGTGAATTCCTTTGCCTCGGCGCTGTCCGAAGGTTCGAGCATCGGGATGTGCGCGCTGCGGGCGTAAAATCTGGTGTCCTGCTCGTTCTGGGAGCTGTGCATTCCGGGGTCGTCCGCCGCGAGAATGACCAGCCCGCCGTTCACGCCCGTATAAGCCGCGGTGAACATCGGGTCCGCCGCGACGTTGACGCCGACGTGCTTCATACACACCATACTGCGTGCGCCGGCGTAAGACGCGCCCGCCGCCACTTCGAAGGCGACTTTCTCGTTGGGCGCCCATTCGGCGTACACTTCGTCATAGCGCGCTATGCACTCGCTGACTTCGGTGGAAGGCGTGCCGGGATATGCGGACACCACTCTCACTCCCGCCTCGTACGCGCCGCGCGCGATTGCTTCGTTTCCAAGCATCAGTTTTTTCATATATCCGTCCTTACGTTTGTTGCGTATTTTTGTATGTATGCGCCGCATTCGGCAGAACACGGCTTTTAGCTTTCATATTTGGCGTGTTAACCCTTCAATGCGTCACCTGCACTTCGACAAGGCTTTCTTCTCCGCAGTATTTTTCGCGGAGTTTCGGCTTTTCAATCTTGCCCGTGGGATTGCGCGGCACTTTGTCGAAAATTATCTTGCGCGGCCTTTTATAGCGCGGAAGCGCTGCGCAGAACGCGTTGATGTCGTCCGCCGTCGTGTCGGCGTATTCGGGTTTCAGCTCGACTATCGCCGCAGCGATTTCGCCTAGCCGCGCGTCGGGCAGCCCTATGACCGCGACGTCCCTCACCGCGTTGCAGGAGCGGATAAAATCCTCAATCTGCACGGGATAAAGGTTTTCGCCGCCAGTGATGATGACGTCCTTCTTCCTGTCCACCAGATAGATGAACCCTTCCTCGTCCTCGCGCGCCATATCCCCCGTGAACAGCCAGCCGTCCGCAAGCACCGCGGCGGTTGCCTTTTCGTCGCGGTAATAGCACACCATAACGCCGTCGCCCTTCACCGCGAGTTCGCCGACTTCGCCCTGCTCCACGTCGCGGTGCGCGTCGTCGACTATGCGCGTCTGCCAGCCGTATCCCGCCTTGCCTATCGCGCCCACTTTGCGGATGTTCTCCACTCCGAGGTGCACGCATCCGGGTCCTATGCTCTCGCTCAGCCCGTAATTCGTGTCGTACTCGTGCTTCGGAAACACTTTCTTCCACCTCTGTATGAGGGAGGGCGGCACGGGCTGTGCGCCGATATGCATAAGCCTCCACCGCGACAGGTCGTAATCGGCGAGGTTTATCTCCCCGCTGTCTATCGCGTCGAGTATGTCCTGCGCCCACGGCACGAGCAGCCAGACTATGGACACCTTTTCCTCGGACACGGTCTGCATTATCCATCTGGGACATACGCCTTTGAGCAGTACGGCGCGGCTGCCCGACAAGAGACTGCCGAACCAATGCATCTTCGCCCCCGTGTGATAGAGCGGCGGCATACACAAGAAGACGTCGTCGTGCGTCTGCGAGTGATGATGCTGTTCCGTCACGGCGGCACGCATCAGCGCCTTGTGGCGGTGGAGTATCGCCTTAGGAAAACCCGTCGTGCCGCTGGAAAAATATATCGCCGCCAAATCTTCGTCGTTCAACGTGACGTCGGGTTTTTCGGCGGAAATACCGCCGATGAGGTCGTCGTAACTCTCCGCAAACGTCGGGCACTCTTCGCCCACGAAAAGCATACCTTCAATCTTTTTGAGCTCTCCGAAGACGGCTTCCACGCGCCCGATGAACTCTTTGCCGAACACCAGCACACTGACGTCCGCAAGGTCAAGGCAATATTTTATCTCTTCCGCCGTATAGCGGTAATTGAGAGGCACCGCAAGCCCGCCCGCTTTCAGAATGCCGAAATAAATGGGCAGCCATTCGAGGCAGTTCATAAGCAGAATGCCGACCTTCTCTCCCCTGCGCAGTCCGCGCGCAAGCAGCAGATTGGCAAACCTGTTCGCCAAATCGTCGAACTGTTTCCAAGTCATTTCGCGGCGGTGTTCCTCGTGCGGAGTGACCTCCACCAGCGCGTAATCCTTCCAGGTGAGCTGATGTTTTTCTTTGAGCTCGGGGTTTATTTCGACGAGGCACGTTTCATCCCCGTAAAGGTCCGCGTTCCTCTCCAAAAACTGTGTTATAGGCATAATTTTCCCTTTATTCTCTGTCGTATTTGTAATAATTTATCAGACATCCGTCCAGCACAATGCGCTTTTCGGTGTCGGTGAGCGCGTCCATTTTCAGGGTGAGGGGCTGTGCCGTTTTGCCGCGCACAAGCCACGCCGCAATCACGCTTTCGCCGCTTTCCACCGCCCCACGCACATCGGGAATGACGACGATGTCGCCCACCTCGAATTGCGTGTCGTCGTTGAGCAGCGGCAGCATACCCCAGTTGATGAGGTTGCTGCGGTAACGCTTCGTGGCATATTCCCTCGCAATATTCGCGCTGCCGCCGAGGAAACGCTGACAGCTTGCCGCCTGCTCTCTCGCGCTGCCGTCACCCGGCTTGACCGCGAAAATCGCGCTGCCCGTCGTAAGGCCGCCCTTCACTCCGCACATCTCCGCCGCCGCCAGAATGTCGGCGTTGTCGCCGTCGCGCACCTCTTTGGAGCGTCCGACGTATGCCGGGTCCTTGCGGCTCAGCGCAAACTCCGCAAGACGCAGAGGATTACTGCGGTAAGAGGACGTTTCGCCCGACGGAATGAGTTCGTCCGTCGTGGTGACGGGGTCGTTGATGACGCTGCAAAGTTTGACGGCAAGGTTATCCTTCAAAGGCTCGCTTGCGGGGATGTCCGTGATGTTGGGACCGTAGACGAGTTCAGCGTCGGGGTCGGCCTTGCCGAAGCCGTTGTACACCCTCGACCCGTACACGGAAGGCACGTATTCGAAAGGCGCGATGCTCTCGTCGAAATCGATGCCGAGGGCAGACGTCAGCACGCCGCCGTTCGCCGCGGTGGCGGCGATTGAACGCGCGTCCATAAGCGCGACGGAAGCAATCTGTCCTTCCGCGGGCTTGGAGCCCTCTCTCCTCTCGAAATTGCGCGTGGTGTGACGAATGGAAAAACCGTTGTTGCAGGGCACGTCGCCCGCGCCGAAACAAGGTCCGCAGAAACAGGGTTTCATCACCGCGCCGCTCTCTATGAGGCTTGCGACGTAACCGTTCCTGACCAGCGCGAGGTTTGCGGGCTGAGAGCCGGGATAGACGGTGAGGTTGAACGCGCCGTCGCCCACGCGCTTGCCCGAGAGAATGTTCGCTGCCGTGGCGATGTTGTCGTACGTTCCGCCCGCGCAGCCTGCGATGACTCCCTGCGAGACGAGGATTTTCCCGTCCCTGATTTTGTCGGTGAGGCGGAACTGCCCCGGTTTCAGCCCGAGCAGTTTGCACCCGTTTTCTTCCGTGCGGGCAAGTATCTCGTAGGGATTGGCGATGAGGGAGGCAAGAGTGACGACATTGGACGGATGGAAAGGCAGCGCAATCATAGGCTCGACTTTGTCGAGGTCTATGACCACCGCTCTGTCGTAAAGCGCGCCGTTTTCGGGAGCTACGGCACGGTATTCCCCCTCCCTGCCGTATGCGGCGAGATAGTCGCGCACCTTTTCGTCCGTGCGCCACACGGAAGAAAGGCAGGTGCTCTCCGTCGTCATCACGTCTATTCCGTTGCGGTATTCGACGGGCAGAGCGTCTATGCCCTCGCCCACGAATTCGAGCACGGCATTTTTGACGAAACCGTTTGCGAAAGTCGCCCCGATGAGCGCGAGCGCAACGTCCTGCGGACCTACGCCCTTGCGGACTCTGCCTTTGAGCTCGACCGCCACGACTTTGGGATAGGCGATGTCGTATGTACGTCCGAGCAGCTGCTTGACAAGCTCCGGACCGCCCTCACCCACCGCCATAGTGCCGAGCGCGCCGTAACGGGTGTGGCTGTCGCTGCCGAGTATCATTTTGCCGGGCGCGGCAAACATCTCGCGCATATAGCTGTGGATGACCGCCGCGTTTGCGGGGACGTAAATGCCGCCGTACTTCTTTGCCGCCGAAAGCCCGAAGACGTGGTCGTCCTCGTTTATGGTTCCGCCGACGGCGCACAGGCTGTTGTGGCAGTTGGTGAGCACATACGGCACGGGGAAAACTTTCAGCCCGCTCGCCCTTGCCGACTGGATTATGCCGACATAGGTGATGTCGTGGGACGCCATAGCGTCGAAGCGCAGCCGCAGCGCGCCGTCTTCGCCGGACGTGTTGTGCGCGTCGAGCACCGAATGCGCAATGGTCTTTTTGTAAGACGCGTCCGCGCACTCCGCCGCGGGAACGAGAGTCCCGTTCAGATAACACATTTTTTCATCGAAAAGTCGAACCATAGAATACCTCATTAAGAAAAATTATATTATACGCGCGCGCATTAGTCAAACGAAAATCCGCCGCACCCCGCCGCCCGCACCGCAAAAAAAGAAATTCCCGCAAAACCGCACAAAAAACGTCCCGAAAAACGGGACGTGCAAGACGGAGCGCGCAACGCTTTCGGGGCGCAACGCTTGTTTTTGCGCTTATTCTTTTCGCTGCGTTTATTCCGTCCTCGCGCGCATTATACGTGTCGGGACACGCGGGCGCACGCGAAACGCGCGGGACGCTCAGAGAGGGAGCGTAAGGTAAGTGAACGTATATTCACCGCACGGATGAGTCGCGACGGCGGTAAACCCGAGTGCTTTCAGATTGTTGAGCGAGGGCGCGTTGTCGAACTGCACCACCGCGCAAAGCACGCAGGGAGCAAGTTCTTTTCTCGCATACGCTATCACTTCGCGGCAAAGGGTTGCGGAGACTCCCATCCCGCGGTATTTCGCGGCGGTCATAATTCCGCTGAATTCGTAATACGGCACTCCGCCCGCGTCGCCGCATTTTTCCGCAAGAGCTTTTCCGTACTCCGCGTCCCTGTCGGCGGCGCAGGTGGCGATGAGCTCTCCCTCGCGGAAAGCGCCGAACATTGTGCCGTGCGTGAGCACTCCGTGCAGCTCTTCGGGGGTATAATTGAGGAAGAAAAGTTTGTTTTTCAGTCCCTCTCTCTCCCTTTCGAGGAAGGACATCACGGCGTCGTAATCGGAGTCGTCCAACACGCGCACGTCGAAACGGCTGCGCGGCATTCTGACCCTTTCGACGTCCTTGGAAAACATTCTGCCCGTGCGCTCGGCATAACAGTCGGCATAATTCTCGGCGGGTTTCAGCACGAACTTTTCCAGCAAAAATTCGGGATAATAGCTGAGCTTGGACTTGCGCAGTCCTTCCAGCCCCATATCTTCCTGACGGTTGATATATCTGCACCCCGTGAAATTCCGCGCCGCAAACTCGTGCGCGAGATAACTGTACACTCCCTCGTACGCGACGTCCGCCTTTTCGTACATCTCGATTGCCGTGCCCGTAGGAGTGATTTCGCCGATGGCGATGCCCGCCATTTTCCCGTCGACGCGCAGAATGTCGCACACCAGCTCCCCGCGCAGCGCCGCCCGTATCCAGCCCTTGACAATCGCACTCTCTTTCGCCGCGCTCTGCTCCGCGCTTCCGTCGAATTCGCGCGCCGCAAGCCACGCCCTCTCGAACTCGATTATGTCGGGAATGTCCGCCTCCGTCAGCCTTGACATTTCGGAAGAATAGTTTTTGGTGAACTTCGCGATATGGTTGCGCTTTGCGTGATAACGCTTGCCCGACAGCGCGACGAAATCTTCCGTCTTGTAGATGTATTCCGCCCAGTCGCGGTGTGTGTAAATGTAATATCCGCCGTACGTTTCGGACACGAACTTTTCCGTGCAGAACGCAAAATTCGCCCCGTCGGGCAGCGCGGCGACGGCTTCCTCCGCCGTTATGCCGCTTCCGACGCGGATGAGCGGCGGCCAGTAATAAAGCGCGCCGTCCATATGCGCGCGCAAATAAAGCACGTCGCCCGCGTCAAAATATTCCCCGCGGTCGAACCATTGTATGTATGCGTAATAGGAATAATCGCTGCCCACGTAATCCGACCCTTTCAGATAGTCCGCGAGCAAAGTTTTCAGTTCTTCCCCGAAAGGACGGAAATCTCCGTCCGACACTTTTTTTGTTGCAAAATCCATAAATAAACTCAAAGTTCCGTCATTTCATCCGTTTTCCGCAGCGTCGGAAAGCGGAACGGAATTCATTTTTTTCTGCCCTTCTTTTCGGGCGGGGTGAAAGTTTCCGCCACCGCAAAAGCGCACCTGCGTTCCAGCTCCGGAAGCATTGCGCGCGCGTCCTTTTCGGTAAGGTTAAGACGCGTCACCGTTTCCGCCCCTTCCCCATCCTTGCGCCACGCAACGAATATCTCATAAGTCACCGCGTTGACGGATATGCGGTGGATGTCGTTGTATGCGACCTCGTCGCCGAAAACGCCGAGCAACGCGTAAAGACCGTCGTCGCGCAGTTTGTAACGGCTGTTGAAAAGCAGAAGCAGCGCAAAAACGTCAATGAGAGCGGCGGCGGCAAGCGACACCGCGGCGACGGTTACGTTCGCGGTCGCAAAAGCCGCATTCACGCCCGAAATCATCACCGCGTCCAGCACGATTATCGCCGCGCCGGCAAGCGCGACCACGGCGATTATCAAGGTCTTGACCCATCCGAAAAACATTCTGAAACTCATTCCGTTTCTCCTTGCGGGAGCGTCCCTCCCCGACGTCGTGCGTACATTTCCCCGCCGCGGCGGGCTGCGTCAGCGCTCTTCCCCGTCGCCGTCGGAAAGCTGGTTTTCGGCGCGGTAGCCGAATTCCACCGTGTCCACCACGTTTGCGGCGTCCGTGTAGAAACTCAGCCCGTTCATCTTGTAGTATCCCACGAGTTCGATGGTTCTGAAAAGGAAATAGTTGAGCGAAGGCACGACTATCACCGTGAGCCCGAACGTGGGCAGCGCAAACCCCGCCATCAGCGCGTATGCGGCAAAGAAAGTGATGACGAACGCTTTCATCAGCCCTTTGAGATTGAGCTTTACCGCGCGCAGACTGCGTCCGAACGAGGTGTACATACTTTCGTCGTGCACAAACAGCAGTCTGGGGAGCCATCCCGCGAACAGACAGGAGCGCAGCGACACCACGATTATGCCTATGATAATCATTATCGGGAAAGCGAACACGCCTATCCCTTCGAGCAGTCCCCAGAGCAGCAAACTGCCGAGAACTATGAGGGCGACGTCTATGGGCACGGACACGGAAATCCTCGCGAGCGCGAAGCGCAGCGAGTGTTTGAAATTGAGCGCCATCGACGACGCAAGCCCCATCCGCATATTTGACGACATAAGCTGATTGACGGAATATGCGGTCGGATAATAGCTGCACGACATCAGGAAGGAATAAAGCGCATAGAGGAAAATCGCGGCGATGATGAGCGCGGCGAGCAAGCCGCCCTCCGCGGCTATTGCAGAAAACACGTTCACCAGGTCGGACGCCGCCCCCTCGGCGAACGCGCGTATGCTGACGCCGCCGTCAATGAAAGCGCTTATCTCCGCCGTAAACGCGTCGAAGGACGCCGCAACGGCAGCCTTTGTGCCCAGCGCGTCGAAAATCGGCACCAGCACCGCCGCGCCGAAGCAGGCGGTGACAATCATCGAAATCAGCACCCAGCCGAAAATCTTCAACACGTATCCCATGTTGGAGAACAGCAGCGAAAGAGCGTATTTGAATTCCATATTTCCTCACAACCGAGGGTCAGTATGCGCAAAACGCACGCATTAACCCTCTTTTTTGCCTTCGCGCAGTTTTTTGAAATCCTTGCGCGATATCTTTTTGGACCATATGTCCGTCTTTTGCAGGTCCATCCTTTCCGTGCCCGTCACGTCGTAAAACTGAACGTACATCAGCGTGACGTAATACGGTATGCCGACGGCAATGCTGAGTCCGTCGAGAATGACGCGCGCGACCGTGCTGTCCGTAATCCCGCCCACGATGAGCATCACCGCGGCAAACGGCAGCACCGCGACAAGCAGGGTGAGCGCGGAGGAGGACAGCCTGCCCGACATCTGCCGCCAGCCCATCCTGAACGCGTCGCGCGTCCTGAGCCCCGTGTGCAGCATAAACGGCGGCCAGAGAAGTATCGCGCACGCGATGAACAGAAGCAGCACTCCGACGGCAAGCAGGGATATCAGCGCGAAAACCAGCCACGCCGCTCCCGCGCCGAACACCTGCGCCCAGACGTAATAAAGCAGCGTGAGCAGCAGGTCGCACAGCTCGAATATCACCCCCGCGGTCAGTCCGAATTTCGCCGCGGTCAGGATGTTGTAGTTGATGCGCGTCTTCGCGCGGCGGAAAGAGATGGTGAACTCCCCTATCCGCATATGCCTGTCCACTATGCCGAACAAAAGCGCCAGCACGAAGAAACAGAGCACCAGCCCGATTATCCCCACCCAGAAGAAATCGTATGGCAAAAAGTGCATCTGCTCGTACAGCGCGGCGAAGCCCTCCGTGTTCACGGTTTCGAACTCCAACAGCATATAAAGCCCCGCCGAAGGCGAAAACAACAGTGCGGTGAGCAAAGACGGCACCACCGCGAGCAGCACCATCTGCGCACCTTTGTCGAAGAAATACGCCAGCGTGGCTTTAAGACACTTCATATCACTCCAAAATGTGCAGTTTCTCTTTGAGTTTCCCGCACTTTTCGACGGCAGCCGCGAGTTTTTCGCGCTCTCCGTCGACGAGTTTCTGCGGAGCTTTGGCGACAAAGCCCTTGTTGGCGAGCAACGCGTTCAGACGCGCAATCTCGCCCTCCGCCTTTGCTATCTCCTTTTGCAGACGTTCCCTTTCCTTGTCGGCGTCCACTATGTCGCCGAGAGGAATGAGCACTTCCGCCGCCGCGGTGACGATTGCGGTGGTCTTCTCCGTCACCTCGCTTCTGTCGGCGACGAACACGACCTCGCCTATGCCCGCGAGTTTTTCCATATATCCCGCCGCGGAACGCATAAATTTCTCGTCCGCCGCAATGACGTACGCCTTGACCTTTTTGGACACGGGCACGTTCATTTCCGCGCGCATATTGCGTATGGCGACGATGGTTTCGCGCAGGGCTTCGAAGTTCTTCTCTTCCTTGCGGAACACCGTCTTTTTATTGTATGCGGGCCACTCCGACACCATAAGCACGCTGCCCTTGGGCGCATACTTGGAGTATATCTCTTCCGTAATGAACGGAATGAACGGATGCAGGAGTTTGAGTATCTGCGTCAGCACGTGCGTGAGCATCGCGGCGGCGTGAGAATGCGCCTTTTTGTCGCCGCTGTACAGCATCGGCTTGGACATTTCGATGTACCAGTCGCAGAACTCCGACCACGTGAAATCGTACAGTTTCGCCGCGGCAAGCCCTATCTCGTATTTGTTGAGGTTGATGGTCACCTCTTTTATGACGTCGTTGAGGCGCGTGAGTATCCACTTGTCCGCACCGTTGAGGCGGGTCGGGAAGGAGAGGTCGTCCTCGTCCGTCACGTTCATTATGACGAAGCGGCTCGCGTTCCACAGTTTGTTGATGAAGTTGCGGCAGCTTTCAATCTTCCCTTCCGTAAAGCGCGTGTCGCTGCCGGGGGCAATGCCCGTCGCGAGAGAGAAGCGCAGCGCGTCCGCGCCGTAGCGGTCGATTATCTCCAACGGGTCTATGCCGTTGCCGAGACTCTTGGACATCTTCCTGCCCTCGGCGTCGCGCACTATGCCATGAATGAGCACTTCCGAGAACGGAGGTTCGTTCATCATCTCTATGCCGCTGAATATCATCCTCGCCACCCAGAAGAAAATGATGTCGTAGGCGGTGACGAGCACGCTCGTCGGATAGAAATACGAAAGGTTCTTGTTCTTGCGCGGATATCCCAGCGTGCTGAACGGCCAGAGCGCGGAAGAGAACCAAGTGTCCAGAACGTCCTCGTCCTGACGCATATGCCCGCCGCACTTGGGGCAGCGTTCGGGCGCGGTCTTCGACACCACGGTTTCGCCGCAGTCGTCGCAGTAATACGCGGGTATGCGGTGTCCCCACCACAGCTGACGGGAAATGCACCAGTCCTTTATGTTCTCCATCCAGTTGAAGTAGGTCTTTTCGAACCTCTTGGGGATGAACTCCACTTTCTTGCTGCGCACCGCTTTGATTGCGGGCTCCGCAAGCGGCTTCATCTTCACGAACCACTGTTTGGACACGATTGCTTCCACGGTTTCGCCGCAGCGGTAGCATTCGCCGACGTTGTGGGCATAAGGCTCAATCTTTTCGAGATAGCCCTGCTCTTTCAGGTCCTCGACGACGGCCTTTCTGCATTCCAGCCTGTCCATACCGCGGTACTTGCCCGCGTTTTCATTCATCCTGCCCTCGTCGTCAATGACGCGGATGACGGGCAAATCGTGCCTGAGCCCCAGCTCGAAGTCGTTCGGGTCGTGGGCGGGAGTTATCTTCACCGCGCCCGTGCCGAAGCCTATCTCGACATAGTCGTCCGCAACGACGGGGATGACCCTGTCCGTGAGCGGCAGACGGAGCATACGCCCGACATACTTCGCCATCTTTTCGTCCTTGGGATTGACCGCGACCGCCGTGTCGCCCAGCATCGTTTCGGGGCGCGTGGTCGCAATGGTGATGTAGCCGTCGCCGTCGGCGAAAGGATAGCGGTAATACCACAGATTGGACTGCTGCTCCCTGTACTCCACTTCCGCGTCGGAAAGCGCGGTCTTGCAGTGGGGGCACCAGTTGATTATGCGGTCGCCGCGATAGATGAGCCCCTTCTTATAGTAGCGCACGAACACGTCCGCGACTGCCGCGGAGAGGTTCTTGTCCATCGTGAACGCTTCTTTGGACCAGTCGCAGGAAGTGCCCAGCCTTTTGAGCTGCTCCACAATCCTGCCGCCGTACTTTTCCTTCCACGCCCACGCGCGCTCCAAAAAGCCTTCCCTGCCGACGTCGGCTTTCGTCAGCCCTTCTTCCTTCTTCATCTGCTCCACAATCTTGACCTCGGTCGCGATGGAAGCGTGGTCGGTGCCGGGAAGCCACAGCGCTTCGTATCCGCTCATACGCTTGAAACGTATGATGATGTCCTGCACCGTCTGGTTGAGGGCGTGGCCCATATGCAGCTGCCCCGTGATGTTGGGAGGGGGCATCATTATGGTGAAAGGCTCTTTTTCGTCGTTGGGGTGAGCCTCGAAATACTTCCCCTTCATCCAGAAGTCGTAAATCCTCTTCTCAAACGAAGGGTCGTAAGTTTTGTCCATTTTGTCCATTCGTCAGTCCTCTTTGTCCGATATATTCTTCCCTGCGGCTTCCACGGTGTAGCTCACCGCCGCGCCGTTATCTTTCTCGGTGTCGGGCAGCGGATTGTTGCTGCTGTCCGTGGTTTTCACGCTGTCGGAAGTGACGCGCGCCATCTCGCCGCTGTTTATCTTGCGTATCTGCCTGATGATGTCGATGAGATAGTTCACCGCCGCCGCATAGCTCATGCAAAGCCCCCACGCGAGGATGCCCCAATCCGCAAACGCGACGTACGGATGGAAAAACGCGAGTATGACGCCGACGGAAACCGTGAA
Source organism: uncultured Eubacteriales bacterium (assembly GCA_900544575.1). Taxonomy (GTDB): domain Bacteria; phylum Bacillota; class Clostridia; order Christensenellales; family CAG-917; genus Limadaptatus; species Limadaptatus stercorigallinarum. The sequence continues at coordinate 35,998 of UQVO01000014.1, forward strand.
CGACGCCACTTTCCCCAGCCAGTTTGCCTGCACCTTCGCGCCCTTCTTCATCACGAGAGGAGCGATGCAGACCATAAGCAGCTCCTTGAATATGATGAGGATGACGAATGCGTAATGCACATACCAGCCGCCGCTCGCCGCCATCGTCTCCGCGCCGAGCACGCTCAGACCGTCCGTAAGTTCGCCCAGAGGGGTAAGCCCCGTGCAGAGCGAAAGACAGAACAGCACGGAAATGTGCATCAGCTTGTCCGCAAACGGGTCGAGCGCCATACCTATGCCCGACGTCATATTGAAACGTCTTGCTATCCAGCCGTCCACGAGGTCGCTGCCCGCGGCGACCACAAACACGCCGAGCGCAACGTAAAGCAGGACGGGGTCGGCATTCACGCCCGCAAACGCCATGAGCAGGATGTAAGCGGGAATGCAGAGAATGCGGAAATAGGTGATGATGTTGGGAATCGTCCAAAGCTCTTTCTTGTCGATTTGCGCCATACCTTTGTACGCCATATTTTCGACCGCCTTATAAAATTTGTTCGTTAATTATACCACGCCCGCGCGCAGATGTAAACCGTTTTACGGGCGGGACGGCGCACTGCGGCGCAACATTTTGCCCCTCCGCACTCCGCAAAAGAAAATCCGCCCCCGAAGGGACGGAAAAGTTTTCTTTGTCACAGCGGAGTTCAGGCAAGAAGGAAATCGCCGAGTTCGGACGGAGAGGAAAACAGATAATCCGCGCCGTGCGCGGTCAGCTCCTCTTCGCTGCCGTATCCCCACAGCACGCCCGCGCTGTCCATTCCCGCAAGTTTCGCGCCGTCGATGTCGTACAGCCTGTCCCCGACCATCAGCGCGCCGTCCGCGCTCTTCATTCCGAGGTTTTCCGTGACGTAGCGTATGACTTCGATTTTGCTGTCCCGCGAGCTGTCGCTCTCCGCGCCGCCGATGAAGGCAAAATGCCGCGAAAGCCCAAGCGCGTCCAGCATCATAACGGTGAATTTCAGCGGTTTTGACGTGGCGACGGCAAGCCTTATCCCCGCTCCGTTCAGCCTCGAAAACAGCTCTTCCATTCCGGGATAAACCGTGCAGTCGCGCCAGCCCTCAATCTCGTAATCCGCGCGGTAAATCCTTATCATCTCCTCGATGAGGGCGGCATCCTGCACGCCGAGTATTTTGCGCATAGACACCCTGAACGGCGGACCCACCATTGCGTCCAGCTGTTCCTGCGTATAGGGCACGCCCTTCGCGTCCAGCGCACGGCGGATACATTTCAGTATGCCGGGTTTGCTGTCCGTTATCGTGCCGTCAAGGTCGAAGAATACCGTATCGTAGCGCATATCAGAGCGTGTGGGCGATGAAATCTGTCCTGTCTTCGTCCGTAAGCGCGATGACGGGGATGTCGAGGATGGTCTTTGCGCCGCGCATTCCCTGCGCGTACAGCTTGCAGTTGGCTTTCGCATACGCCATCAGCACGCTCGCCGTGAAGTCGGGATTGCTGTCGAGAGCAAGCGAAAACTCCACGCGCTGACGCTGTCCGTTCACTTCGCCGCTCCTGAGCACGAACCCGCCGTGAGGCATTTTGCCATGGTCGCGGTCGAATTCCTCCGCGGTTATGAAATGCACCACCGTGTCGTACTCGTCGAAATAGTTGGGCATAGTGACTATTTCGCGTTCGATTTCCGCCTTGTCCGCGCCGTCCGCCGCAACGACGAAACACTCGCGCAGATGCTTGTCGCGGGTCGTGAGCGCCGCACCCTCTCCCCTTCTCGCCGCATCCAGCGCGGCCTGTTTGGGAACGGTGTACTGTATGCCCTTCACCACTCCGTCAATCTTGCGCACCGCTTCGCTGTGCCCCTGCGACACGCCCTTGCCCCAGAAAGTCTGGGTGTTGCCGTCCGCCAGCACGCCGCCGAACAGCGCGCGCATAAGCGAAAACAGGCCGGGGTCCCAGCCTATGCCGATGAAAGAAAGATGTCCGTTTTCTTGTGTTATCTTCTCCATATCCGTAACATAAGCGCGCATTTTGGCGTGGGTGTCGAAGCTGTCGACGGTATTGAAATACTTTGCCGCCGTCTTTCCGAGGTCCACGAGGTCGTTGGCGGAACCCGTGCAGAGAGCGAGCACGTCGATTTTCCCCTTGAAATCGGCAAGCTCGGACTGACGGTAAAAAGGCGTCCCGAAAGGAGAAGTCATTGCCGCGGGGTCCCTGCGCGTGAAAATGCCCGCAAGTTCGAAATCGGCGCTCTGCGCCGCAATTTTTTCGCAAGCTCTGCCGAGATTGCCGTATCCCACGATACCGATTCTGTACATATATTCCTCCGAAAATTTTATTCCGTGCACGATTTTACATCAATATACTCCCAAAAGCAAGCAAATGCGCGGTCCGCCCGCGGGCGCAAACCAAAATCCGCGGCGGCGCATAGCTTGTAATGTGTTATAAAAAGCGCGCCTGTGGCAATGCTTTTGAGGTATGGAAATGGTAAAACGCGGCGAAATATACTATGCTGACCTCAGTCCCGTGGTGGGAAGCGAACAGGGCGGAGTGCGCCCCGTACTCGTCGTGCAGAACAACGTCGGCAACCGTTACAGCCCGACCGTCATCGCCGCCGCGATAACTTCGCAGCTGGACAAAGCGAAGCTCCCCACCCACATTGCCGTGCCTGCGGAAGTGTGCGGACTGCCGCGCAATTCCGTCGTGCTTCTGGAACAGATACGCACTATAGACAAAAAACGTCTGGGTGAAAAGATAGGCGAGTTGCCTTCGGGTATGATGGCGCGCGTCAACGAAGCGCTTCTGGTGTCCCTCGGCTTTTTCGAAACCTGACCCCGCAGCCCGCTCTCCGACACGCATTTCCTGCCGCCGCTCTCCGCCGTGACGCCCGCATCGGCGCATCATCCGAAAACACGTCCGCACGCCGCATCACCGGATGCCCTGAACTGCTGCGCGGGGAAAATCTCGAAACGAAAGAATCGTCAAAAAAACAAAAAACGCACTTTAACGTGCGTTTTCGCATTTTTCAAACTGCGTTTCTGTCAAAGGCGCATAACTCCCTGCAACTCGTCGAACACGAGGGGCAGACAAGACATAATGTCGTCGGGAAGGTGCGCAAGCGCGTTCACGCGGCTGAACTCGGCGCTGCGTCCGAGCGCATACGCCCCCGTGCGCGCCGCAAGAAGCGCGGGCACGTCCCACGCAAGCAGCCCGCCGATTATCCCCGCCAGCACGTCGCCGCTGCCGCCCTTGGACAGTCTGGAATTGCCCGTGCGGTTCACATACACTTCCCTGCCGTCGCTGATATAACTCTCGTGCCCCTTTATGATGAGCACGCAGTCGTGCTCGGCGGCGAAAGCGCGGCATATCTCCGCCGTGTCTGCGCCCACTTCTTCCGCGGTCATTCCCGTCATCGCGCAGAATTCGCCGACGTGCGGCGTGAGCACCGCCCTGCCGAGAAAACCGCCGATATTCCCCGCACATTTCAGTCCGTCGGCGTCGAGCACGAATTTTACGTCCGTTTCTTTCAGCAGGAAGCGCACCCAGCTTTCCGCGTCGCCGCCGCCCATTCCCATACCTATCGCAAAGGAAGTGGCTTTGCGCGCAAGCTCATCCGCCGAGGCGCGGTCGAACATTATGCCGCCGTCCTTGGAAGGAAGCGGAAACACCGCGGAATAACGCACGACGGGATAGAGAGCCTGCGCCAGAAAATCGGGGACCGCAAGCACGGTTGTCCCCGCGCCCGCACGCATAGCCGCCTCTCCGAGCAAAGCGAGAACCTCCGCCGCGCTTTCCGCGGCGAACCTCGGCGCACCGACGAAATTCGCGCTGCCGCCCACGACCACGCACCTGCCGAAACTGCCCTTGTTCCCTTCCTCCGTACGGAAAGGCAAGGTGAATTGCAGGCTCGCGAGGTCATTATTCAAAACATCGGTTTTATTGCTCATATCGGACTTTATTATGTGTTTTTGACGCTTAAACAGCCGTTTTGCGCATTTTGTCGCACAATAGTGTATCGTGTCGCCCCGCTTACGCCGCCGCGACAGCCTGACGTTTTTTCCGCTTTGCGGTGCTACGCGGAGCGGAGAAGACGCCTGCGGCAGCGTTGACGGTCAGTCTGACGTTATGTCGCCGAATTCACCGAAAAGCTCGTCCGCCACGGCGTTGAGAGCGCTGTCTATCATATCGCGCTCGAAACCTTTTCTGTAAAGAAACGCGCCCACCTTTTGCAGGTCCTTTTTTTCCGTTATGCGCTTGGCGCGCGCATACTTCCGTGCGGTTTCCAGTGCTTTTTCCCTCTCTTCCTCGTCGGAAAGCGCGTCGGCAATGCCGTTGCGGGCAAGTTCGGGCGAGATGCCCTTTTCGGAAACGAGCTTGTATTCCAGCTGCTTTCTGCCCGATTTCGCCCCGTAATATTCCACGAAATCCTCGACGTACTTTGCGTCGTCGATATATCCGTATCCCTTTGCGCGAGCGATGGCTTCTTCCGTTTCCGCCTTGTGATACCCCTTTTTGTAAAGCCTGTCACGCACTTCCTTTTCCGAGCGCGGAGATACGGCAAGATATTTCACGGCGGCTTCGAATGCGCTCACCTTGTTTTTCGTCTTTTCCTTATCCGTTTCCGCCATACTCCGCTCTCCCGTACGCCCGCGCCGACCTTTTTACGCACTTCGGTGCCGCACGTCGTTCCGCATTTTAACTTCACAGCACGCGCCGCGCAGTCCGACGGCACACGCAGGTTATCGCGCGTTTCCGCGCGGTGCCGAACGGGCGTAAACCCCGTTCGCAGTCGCACCGCAAAATACCGCACAATAGCAAAAACGGCAGTTTAACCGCCGTTTTTGCAATGTTCATATCCTTATTTGACTCTGTACACCCAACCGAACTCGTCGGGATACCGCTCGGTCTGGATGCCCGTGATACGGTCGTACAGCCAGCCCGTAATCTTGCCCATCTTGCCGTCGTTGATGTTCATAGTGAGGTCACCGTACGTTATGGTGCCGACGGGAGAAATGACCGCCGCGGTGCCCGTGCCGAACGCTTCGTCCAGCTTGCCCGCGTGATACGCTTCCACCACTTCGGCGATGGGAACGTGGCGCTCTTCGACTTTGTATCCGTACTTGCGCAGCACCTGCAACGCACTGTCACGGGTTATGCCGCGGAGAATGGAGCCGTCCAGCATAGGCGTGACGACCGTACCGTCGATGACGAACATCATATTCATAGAGCCCACTTCTTCGACGTATTTCTTCTCTGCACCGTCCAGCCAGAGCACCTGGTCATAGCCCTTTTCCTTTGCGCGCTCGCCCGCGAGCAGGCTGCACGCGTAGTTGCCCATACACTTCGCTTCGCCCGTGCCGCCCTTGGACGCGCGGGTGAGTTCGGTCTCGACGATGAGCTTGGTGGGTTCGAGCCCGTTCTCGTAATAGCTCCCGACGGGGGAAAGAATAATGGTGAAGATGAATTTCTTGGAAGGATGCACGCCGAGGAAGGCTTCCGACCCGAACATAAAGGGACGGATGTAAAGGGATGTGCCGGGCGCGGTGGGTATCCACTCCTCTTCGAGTTTTACGAGCTCGCAAAGCGCTTCGAGGACGACGTCGACGTCGACTTTCGCCATACAAAGTCTTTCCGCGCTTCTGTTCATACGGACGAAATTGTCGCGGGGACGGAACATTGTTATCTCGCCCTGCGCGTTCTTGTACGCCTTCAAGCCTTCGAAGATGCCCTGACCGTAATGCAGGGAGCAGCAGGCGGGATTGATGCGGAAATCGTCATAAGGGACGATTTCGGGTTCGCTCCAACCGCCCTTGGCGACGTCGTACTCCATCACAAGCATATGGTCGGTAAAATATTTGCCGAAACCGAGCTTGGTGAAGTCGGGCTTTTGCTTCCTTTCTTTGACCATAGTGATTTTCATAGTTATCTCCTCGCGCCGAAGCGCCTGAATGAATTCTGCCTTTTATTATACACGCTTTGCGCGCCCGTGCACGGATATTGCACACGATTTTCCGCCAAAGCCGCGATTTTGCGCATATTACACGTTTCGTGTCCGATTATACGCTCCGACGCAGCTGCCGCCCGCTCTTGCCGAGCAGTCATCGGAAGCAAATTACACTATTCGTGTTTTTAGCGTTTTCGCCCCCTTTCGGCTGGAACACGCTCCGTGTTTTCGAAATATACCGACCCCGCAGAAGCCGCAATTTCCGCCCGCAAGCGGCACGCCCGACGCTTTCTTCGCCGCGGCGGCTTCGCCCCGCAAATGCCGTTACAGAGGCTTGTAGACGCACCCTGCGATTTCCGCTTTCACGCGTCCCGTGCTTCTTGCCTCTATGAGGTCGAGCATCTCTTCCGCGCGGTCCGTCTCCGCGTACCACACGGCGTCGACGTCCTCGCCGTACTCGACCGTGCCGCGCAATGCGCCCGCACGCGCAAGTGCGTTATCCACTGCCGTATAGTCCGAATAGCCGCAACAGAACTTTATCACGGCACACTCCGTCATCTTGCGGACGCCCGCTTTCGCAATCACTTCCGCGACGCCGTCCGTATATGCCGCCACTAGTCCGCCCGCACCGAGCTTTATTCCGCCGAAATAGCGTGTGACCACGACGGCGGCTTTCACTATGCCTTGCTTTTTCAGCACTTCCAGCATAGGCTGTCCCGCCGTGCCTCCGGGCTCTCCGTCATCGGAAAAACGGGCTTCGTTGCCGCGCTCGTCCGCTATATAGGCATAGCAGTTATGGGTCGCGTCGGGATATTTCTTCCTGACCGCCCGCACGAACGCGTCCGCTTCTTCGCCGTCCTCGACGTGCGCGAGCGTGGCGATGAACTTGGAACGCTTTATCTCGACGGCGTTTTCCGTGACGCCGTCCACCGTCAGGTAAAACTTACTCAACGGTCACCTTGTAGAAGTTCTTCTTGCCCTTTTGCAGCACGAACCCGTTCGCGAGCTGGCTGTCCGTGAGAGTCGCCGCAATGTCGGTGATTTTCACGCCGTCGACGGTGATGCCGCCGCCCTGTATCAACCTCTTCGCCTCGCCTTTGGACGGCACTTTCGCGACTGCGACCAGCACCTCCGCAATCTGGTTCATCCCCTTAGGAATGACTGCGGAAGGCATATTCTCGCTGTCGCCCGAAAAGGCCGCTTTCGCCTTGGCGAGCGCGTCGTCTGCGTCCTCCTTGCCGTGCACCATCATAGTGAGCTCGTATGCGAGCCTCTCCTTTGCCGCGTTCATACGTTCGTCGTTGTAGCGCGTGAGCTCCGCGATTTCGTCAAGCGGCAGGAATGTCAGGAAGCGGAAAACCTTTTCCACGTCCGCGTCGGGTATATTGCGCCAATACTGGAAAAAGTCGTACGGAGAGGTTTTGTTGCGGTCGAGCCAGACCGCTCCCTTCGCCGTTTTGCCCATCTTGATGCCTTCGGACGTGGTGAGCAGTCCGAAAGTGATGGCGAACGCGTCCTTTCCTTCCTTTCTGCGTATCAGGTCCGCCCCCGCGAGGATGTTGGACCACTGGTCGTCGCCGCCGCATTGCAGCACACAGCCGTATTTGCGGTTGAGCACGAGGAAGTCGTAGGACTGCATAAGCATATAGTTGAATTCGAGGAAGGTCAGCCCCTTTTCCATACGCGCTTTGTAGCATTCCGCCGTCAGCATCTTGTTGACGGAGAAGCACGAGCCTATCTCGCGCAGGAAATCGATGTAGTTGAGGTCAAGCAGCCAGTCCGCGTTGTCCACGATGATTGCGCCGTCCTTTTCGGCGAAACGGATGAAGCGTGCCATCTGCTTTTTGAAGCAGTCGACATTGTGCTGAATGGTTTCGCGGGTCATCATACTTCTGAGGTCGGTACGCCCGGACGGGTCGCCTATCATAGCCGTGCCGCCGCCGATGAGAATGATGGGACGGTGTCCCGCTTCCTGCAAGCGCTTTGCGACAATCAGCTGCACAAAATGTCCGACGTGCAGGCTGTCCGCCGTGGGGTCGAAGCCGATATAAAAACATTGCGGACCGCTGTCCAGCAATTTTTTAAGGTCTTCTTCGAAAACGGTCTGCTTGACAAGACCGCGCGCTCTGAGTTCGTCGATGATGTTCATCTTGGACATAATTCACCTTTTATGCGTGTTTGATGTAAATCTTTCGGAAATTATAACACCATTCACGCGCGCGGGCAACAAATAAGACGCAAATCGGCCGATTTAGCCGCATTCCGACATATGCGCGCGCCGCTCAGTCTCTGCGCATCCTCTTTTTCATCCAGACGTGCGGGCAATCCTCTTCGAAATCCTCCTCTCCGAAGGCAGTATATCCCTGCTTTTCGTAAAAGGAACGCACCCGCGTCTGCGCGTGAATGAGAATAAAATCCGCTTCGTTTTTCAGCATATCTTCCGCATACGCAATGAGCCGAGCCCCGATATGCCGTCCGCGGCATTCCTTTACAACGGCTATTCTTCCAAGCACGAACGAAGCGGTGTCCGCCTTGCGGTAAAATCGGCAGGTGGCAACGGGTTTTCCGCAATCAAACGCCACCAAATGCACGGAAAGACCGTCCGCGGCGTCGAACTCCTCCTGTCTCTTATACACATCTCCGAGCCCAC
>UQVO01000015.1 GCA_900544575.1 uncultured Eubacteriales bacterium
CTACACCGTCTAATTCGTCGGCAGCGTCAGATGTGTATAAGAGACAGGTGTACGCATTGTTTATTTCATTCATAAATAAAATATAACACGGTTTGAAAAAGGTTTTAAGCGTTTTTTTGCGTTTGAAAATCATTCGCCGTCGGCGGGCGTTCCGTCCGATTTGTTACCACGACCGTCGTCCGACTGTGTTTTGTCCGAGTTGTCCTCGGCGTTTTGGCTAGGTTCCGCGCCGTCTTCGGAGTTGCCTTTGCCTTCGGAAGACGTTTCGGGCGCGGCGCAAAGTCCGTCGAAAATCTTGTCGCCGCCGAAATGGCCTTTGCCGAGAGGTGTGAGCGTGAGCAATGCCATAAAAAGGGATATGCTGCCGAAAACGAGATAATATATTTTCAGCGGGGTGAGAAAGGCGACGGATACGAGTATCACGCCCGAAAACAGATAGTTTTTCAGGTTGCTTCTGCGCAGCGCGGCTTCGAAAAACGCGGAGAGGGAGAACTTTTGCTTCACGCGTTTTAGGTTCGGGAGCGCGCCGCGCTTTGACAGCCAGCGGTAGACCGCGCGCATTTTTACCGCCGTGATGCGGACTTCGTGGAATTGCAGCAGCTGATAGGCGCGGCGGTCCACCGACTGCGTGATGACGAAAATGCGCTTTCTGCCGAGTTCGTCCGCTTTGGTCAGCAGGTTGTTGAGGTCGTTCAGCCCCAGCGCGGAGAGCTTGACCGCGGCGAATATTACGCTGTCCGCCGTCAGGACGTAATTCGCGCCGTATTCGCAGGCGGGATTGTCCGCGGCGGATTTCAGCAGTCCGATGAGATAGGACGGCGGGCGGACGGCGCACTCTATCGTCAGTCTGTCGCAGGAACACGGTTTTTTCGTGCCCCGTTTTATGTATACCGCCGTGACCAGCGCTATGAGCGCGGCGGCGGAAGCGAATGCGAAAACCGCCGTCCAGCTGTCGAACAGCAATGTTGCCCACACGAGCGTGAGCAGAAAGGATATGACCGTGAGCGCCGCATAGTCTACAAAGCGTGCCATAAGATGATTTTCGACACGGACGCCGCATTTTATGCGCGCAAGCGCACCGCGGCCGCATTCCGACGCGGAAAATGGGCGGCGCGGCTTGAAATTTCGCCGCAGGATGGTATAATTCAATTATGCCGACGTTGATTTTCGGCGGCGCGTTCGACCCGCCGCATAACGAACATATAAAAGCGCTTCGCTGCGCCGTGGAAACCACGGGGGCGGAACGTGCGGTCATTCTTCCGACGTATTACCCGCCGCACAAGAGCGCGGGGTTTCTGGATTTTGCCACGCGCGAGGAACTTTGCCGTCTGGCGTTTTCCGACGTCGGATGCGAAGTCGTGGTCGACGACGAAGAAAAACGGCGCAGCAAGGACAATTTCGCCTGCATTCTGCTTGCGGAAATGAAAAGAAAGTACGGGGACATAATATACCTCATAGGCGGCGACAGTCTGCGCGACCTCGACACGTGGCGCAATCCCGAAGCCATAATGAAAATATGTCCCGTTGCGGTTGCGCCGCGCAAAGGCTGCGGGGACGCGGAGACACAGCGCGACGCCGCACTGAAAAAGTACGGCGGAGAGATTATTCTTCTGGATTTTCTCGGCGAAGACGTGTCTTCGGGGCGCATAAAGGCGAAATTTCTCCTCGGCGAGGACTGCGACGACGTGCCCGCAAAGGTGGCGGAATATATAACTTCTCACGGTTTGTTCCGCACTCACGCCGCCGCGGTGGAAAAACTCAAAGGAATGGAGAGCGCGGAACTCTACGCGCATTCCGTTCAGGCGGTTATGCGTGCGGTTGACCTCAACTCGCGCCATAATCTCAGGCAGGACTTCGACAAGGTGTTCCTCGCCGCGCTTCTGCACGACAATGCGAAGGAACGTCCTTCCGCGGACGGTCTCGACGTGCCGTCGGACAGCATAGGCACTCCCGTGCTGCACCAGTTCCTCGGTGCGGAAAAAGCTGCAAGGGATTTCGGCATAACGGACAAGGACATACTCGGCGCCATCCGCTATCACACCACGGCGAAACCCGATATGACCGTGTTGGAAAGGCTGATATATACCGCCGACAGCACCTCGTATGACAGGGAATACGACCCGATTCCGCAGCTGCGGGCCGCCGTGGACGCGGATTTCGAGAGAGGCTTCCGCGAAGTGCTGGCGTACACTTATCTGAAACTCAAAAAGAAGGGCGGGAAAGTCTATCCTCTGACGGAGGACGCCGTCGAATTTTATCTTCCCGAACTCGCAAAAGGGGAGAGCCGTGAAAGAAAAACGCGCCAAGGCGCACAATAAGGAGAACAAATGAGTCCCGAAGAAATCAAAAACGCAGTATGCAAGGAACTCGACGAGCGCAAAGCCGTCGACATCACCGTGCTCAACGTGTCGCACCTGACGGTGGTCGCGGACTACTTCGTCATATGTACGGCGCGCAGCAACAAGCAGGTCAAGGCGCTTGCCGAATACGTTTCGGAAAAGCTGGAAGACGCGGGCGTGCCGACGCTTCGGAGCGACGGCGTGCGCGAGGGCAAATGGGCGGTGCTGGATTTCGGCAGTGTCATAGTGCACGTCTTCAACGACGACACCAGAATGTTCTACTGCCTCGAAAAGCTGTGGACGGACGGAGATAACGTAGAGTTTTATCCCGCGAAATAAATTTTCGGCGGATTGACAAAAGCGCGCAAACAGTAGAGTTTGCGCGCTTTACTATTCTCAAAAACGGCAAAAAGTATTATACTTTCACGGCGTTTTGAGAATGGTTTCGGTCGTTTTGCGTCAGGTAAGGACTCTTTTGAGCAGGACGGTTTTCAGCCCGTCCGACATATCGCGGGATATGCGGCGGTAGACTTCGAGGTCAAACGACACCGCGACGGACTTGCCCGTGTTTTTCTCCGCGTTGTCTTTGAGCAGGGTTTTCAGCGCGGCGCGGTCGCTGGAAAGATAGATGGGTTCGGTGAGGACGGCGAGCACCACCGTTCCGCCGCATTCGAAAGCGCGCGCGGCGAGCACGAGGGGATTTTCGAGCGCGGAATATTCCGCCGCGAGGGCGGCGTCCGCGGGATAGGCGGCTGTGCGCTCCGTGCTTTCGGCGTGAGAAGGGATGTTCGGGTTCACATAAGGGGTTTCCATACGGAGATTGTCGTCAGATGGGACGGAATACATACCTTTCTGCGTTTTTTCGGGCGGGACGGGAACTTTTTTGCGGATTTGTTGACAAGAACCGTCCGCGGTTATATTATGGTGTTGCTTCGGGGCGAGGTGAAATTCCTCACCGGCGGTATAGTCCGCGAACTTGCTTTGCAAGCCGAACGGGTGAAATTCCCGTACCGACGGTACAGTCCGGATGGAAGAAGTGCAATCCATTCTGCTTTGCATTGCCCCGATTTGTATACCATCGGGGCTTTTTGACGCCCTTCGGGAGGAATTATGCAAATCGGAAAAAAGAAAATCACTCTCAAAATGTCGGCGGCTTACGTCGCCAAACTGGCGTTGCTCACGGCTCTGTCCTTCGCGCTCTATATGGCGAAGTTCAATCTGCCGTTTATGTTTCCGAGTTTCCTCGAAATGCAGTTTTCGGAGCTTCCCGCTCTGCTTGCCGGCTTTTCGATGGGACCCGTCGCGGGAGCGCTTGTCATAGTGCTGAAATGCCTTTTCAAACTGCCGCTGACGTCCACCGCGTTCGTGGGGGAACTGACGGATATGCTGCTGGGACTGGTGTTCGTCCTGCCTGCGGCGATATTCTATGCCGTGAAGAAGGACCGCAAGCACGCATTCCTGGGGCTTGTGACGGGCACTGTGCTTGCCACCGCCGCGGCGGTCATCGTCAACCGCTACATCTCCATACCGTTTTATACGGAGCTGTATTTCAACGGTGACTTCGACTCCCTGGTGGGGATGTGCGCGGTCATTTATCCGAATGCCACGGCGGACACCTTTTACGCCTTTTATCTCGGACTGGGCATTGTGCCGTTCAACCTGCTGCGTTACATAATCATCGCGCTGCTCGCGTTCCTGCTTTACAAGCGGCTGAGCAGAATACTGCATTGGGAAGGGACTTCTCTCAGGCACAAACTGTCGGGAGAGTACGAAAGTGCGTCGGAAGAGGAAACTTTTGCCCTCGCGAAGAAGGTGGCGGACACGCTGACGGGCGGCGAAACCGTATTGCTGGACGGCGACCTCGGCGCGGGGAAGACCACGTTCACGAAAGGGCTTGCCGCGGCGCTCGGAGTGAAAGAAGAGGTCACGAGCCCGACTTTCACGATTATGAACGTATACGAAGACGGCAGGCTTCCTTTGTGCCATATGGATATGTACCGCCTGGAATCGGCGGAGGAGAGCGAGGAGCTCGGACTCACGGACACCGTGCCGGAAAATGCGGTGAAAGTCATCGAGTGGAACAAGTTCACCGACTTGACAGGGCGCATTATAAATGTCAGAATAACCCTTGACGGAGAGCACGAAAGGACGTTTACCGTGACGGACAGCGCCGAAAATAAGGACATCCGCAGGGAAAAACGTACGGGCGGGGCGAAAGCCCAAGCGTGAGCGCGCTCCGTGCGCGGATTATGAACATTCTTTATCTCGACACATCCCAGAACGTGCTTACGGCAGGCGTTTTGAAGGGCGCGGAGAATTTTCCGCGTTCCGTCGACGCGGGCAAAAACGGGCACACGCGCATAATTCTGTCCGAAATCGACGCCGCCCTGAAAGAAGCGGGGCTCGACGTTTCCGAAATCGACGCCGTTGCGGCGGTGACGGGTCCGGGGTCGTTTACGGGCATACGCATAGGTGCGGCGACCGCGTCCGCGCTCTGCCGCGGCACGGGGGCGGCAAAGATTGCGGTGACGGAATTCGAAATCATCGCGTACAATAGAGCGAAAGCGTACGCCGCGGTGGAAGCGGGGAGAGGCAACCTGTATTTCGCGGAATGCGAAGGCGGCGTCCCCGTGAGGACGGGGTTTATCCCCGCGGAAGAGCGGGAGGGCGCGGAAAGAGAGCATACTTTCCTTTTCTCGCCTTCGGGCGGACGCGCGGATACGCTGGCGCGCATAGCGGCGGAAAAGGCGGCGAGAGGGGATTTCGTCACCGCGTTCGAGCCGTTTTATATGAGAAAATCGCAGGCGGAGAGGAACGCGAATGAGGTTTGAACCGCTGCGATACGAACATCTGCGGCAGATGGCGGAAATCGAAAAGGAAGCCTTCGATATGCCGTGGACGGAAAATATGTTCATCCCCGAAGTGGGCAGCCCCGACGCGACTTACGTTGTGGGAACGCGCGGGGACGAAGTGATATGTTACGGCGGTTTCCACAGCGTGCTCGACGAAGCGCACATCACGAACATCGCCGTCAAAAGCTCCGAAAGGGGAAAGGGCATAGGCAAGTTCCTTATGGCGACGCTGATAGGCAAGGCGCGCGAAAAGGGCGCGAAATACATCACGCTGGAAGTGAAGACCACCAACAAAGTCGCAATCTCGATGTACGAGGATTTCGGCTTCAAGGTGGCGGGCGTACGGAAGAAGTACTACAACAATCTCTTCGACGCCTACGTTATGTGGCTCGACACGGAGGAGCGTGCATAGTCTGACTTTCGGCGAAAGCGGAAAAACGGTGTTTTATCTTCACGGCTGGGGCGGCGACGCCTCCGCCTTTTTGTTTTGCGCAAAGGCGCTTGCGGGCGGTATGCGCGGAGTGTGCGTGGATTTTCCGGGGTTCGGAGAGAGTGCGGAACCTACGCGCCCTTACACGGTCGCGGATTACGCGGAGGAAGTGCTTGCGCTTGCGGACGGGCTGGGAGCGCGGTCTTTTGCGCTCGTCGGGCACAGTTTCGGAGGCAGGGTGGCGCTCGAAATCGCGGCGAAGCACCCCGAACGCGTCCGCGCGCTCGCGCTCGTCGACGCCGCGGGGCTGAAACCGCGCAGAAAGCCTTCCTATTACCTCAGGGTTGCGGCGCACAAGCTGCTCAGAAAGATGGGAAAAAAGGGGTTGGCGGGGTCTTCCGATTACAGCGTTCTGTCGCCCGTGATGAAAGCCACTTTCGTGAGGGTGGTGAATTACGACCAGACGCCGCTGCTGTCCGAAATCGGGTGTTCAACGGCGGTGTTCTGGGGGGAGGACGACCGCGATACGCCGCTTTATATGGCAAAAAAGTTCGCGCGCGGTATTCGCGGCGCGCACCTGTTCCTTCTGCGCGGCGGACATTTCGCGTACCTCACCGACCCGACCTTCTTCCCCGTGCTGAAAGCCTTCCTGGAAGGGACGGAATAGCCCATACGCATTGACTAATCTCCGACGGAAGATTTTCTCGTATTATAATTGTTTCCCGTATTTGTTTTGCGTTCCGCGGCGGATGTCGACGCTTTCGGAAAGAAACCCGAGAAGACATCCTGAAATACGCCCGAAAAGGCGGAAAGGGAACGGCTCGAATCCCCGCCGCATATAATAGCGCGTACGCTGTCGTGAGGAGGAGTTATGACGCTGGCGCGCGGTGACTGGTATTTTATGCTTTTCGCGTTCGTGATGGGGGTGTTTATGGCGCGCCCGTACCTTTACGCGGTGCAACAGGACAACTACCGCGTGGCGGAGATTTTCAAAAGCCGCAGGATACGCTCGGCTTACGTCACCGACCTCGTGTGCATACTCGTGTTCGGCGGGATATGGGCGGGATGCTGGTTCCTGTCGTCGCGGATATTCTGGGGATTTCTGGTGTCGCTGTTTTTCTGCATTGCGGAAGTCGCGCTCTATTTCGTGGAAGAAACCCCGAAGAAAAAGAAACCCTTCCGTTACACCAAACGCGCGGTGAGAGGGCTTATCGCGGTAGCTCTCGCCTCGTCCGCCGCAGTGACCGCGGCGGTTGCGCTGCTTAACGCGCAGGCGGAAGACGGTTATCTGCGGTATCTCGTCTTTTTCGGGCTGTCCGTCATATTCCCTTTGCTGTTCGCCGCCGTTTTGTCCGTCGTGAACGTGTTCGAACGGATGAACAATCTGCGCTACGAAAGGCGTGCGCGTGCCGCGCTCAGGGCGGACCGCGACCTCATCAGGATAGGAATAACGGGGAGTTTCGGCAAGACTTCCGTAAAAGGAGCGCTGGCGGCTATGCTGTCCGTACGCTTCAACGTGCTCGCCACCCCCGAAAGCTACAATACGCCGATGGGCATAGCGAAGACGGTGAAGACGCTGGACGCGACCCACGACGTGTTCATTGCGGAGATGGGCGCGCGGCGGAAAGGGGATATAGGCAGGCTTATGCGCATAGTGCGGCCGTCGCATACATTGCTCACGGGAGTGAACGACCAGCACCTCGAAACCTTCGGCAGCCGCGAAGCCATAATGCGCGAAAAACTGAAAATCCTGGACGTGCGTGCGGAAGACGGAGTGTGCATAGTGAACGACTCTCTTGCGTCCGTGCCGAGAATTGCGGAAAACCGCTACGGCAACATCGTGCTTGCGGGCAGGGACGAAAATTCTCCCGTAAGGTATTCCGACGTCGCGGTGTGCGAGGACGGGAGCGTGTTCACGCTGTGG
Organism: uncultured Eubacteriales bacterium; assembly: GCA_900544575.1. Taxonomy (GTDB): domain Bacteria; phylum Bacillota; class Clostridia; order Christensenellales; family CAG-917; genus Limadaptatus; species Limadaptatus stercorigallinarum. The sequence goes on from UQVO01000015.1 coordinate 7,546, forward strand.
CTGTACGGCACGCGTGTGGAGTGCACGACGTCGCTGCTCGGCGTGCACAACATAGAAAATCTGACGCTGGCGGCGGGGATGGCGTTCCGTTTCGGCATTTCTCCCGAACAGATACGCGACGTCATAGCAGAGATACGCCCCGTTCCCCACCGGCTGCAACTTATAGAAGGAAACGGCATAAAAATAATCGACGACACTTTCAATTCCAACCCCGACGGCGCGCGGCGCGCTCTCGAAGTGCTTTCGCTGTTTTCGGGAAGAAAGGTCGTGGTCACTCCCGGTATGGTGGAGCTCGGCGCGGAAGAGGAAGCGGAAAACGCCGCCCTGGGCAGAATGCTTGCGCAGGTTGCCGACGCGGTTATGCTTGTGGGCGGCAAGAGGGCGCGCGCTGTGGGCGCGGGGCTGAAAGAGGGCGGTTTTTGCGGGGACGTCCGTATGTACGCGACGCTGGAAGAGGCGGAAGCGGCGTTCGGGGAAGTGCTGCACGTCGGGGACGTTCTGCTGCTGCTCAACGATTTGCCCGATTGTTACGACGATTGAACGGAAGCGCATTTCGTTTTGCGCGGTTTGAGGGAGGGGGAAATGAGGACGAAAGTCGCGCTTATATTCGGAGGAAGGTCGCTGGAAAGCGACATCTCGGTCATCACCGCAATGCAGGCGCTCGCCGTGCTGAAAGAGCTGGAATACGAAGTCGAGCCGTTTTATCTCTGCGACGGCGATTTTTATATGAAAGACGTGGACCGCATTGACGCGTTCACCCCTTTTTGCAAGGAAAAACATCTGAAAACCGTGCTTGTCGACGGCTCGTTCTGTTCGGTCAGGAAAAACAGGCTGAAACGCGAGTTCCGTCCCGACGCGGCGTTCATCTGCTGCCACGGCGGCGAAGGGGAGAACGGCGTGTTGCAGGGGCTGTTGGATTTCAACGGAGTGGCGTACTGCTCATCGGGAGTGCTCGGCTCCGCCGTGGGAATGGACAAGGCGGCGGCAAAAGGCATATTCGAACAGATGCTTCTCAACGTCCTGCCGCACGTCGTGGTGTTTTCGGAGGATTTCGAGCGCGACGCGGCGGCGGAAGCGGAGAGGGCGGAGAGTTTTCTGCGCTATCCGATGATTGTGAAACCCGCGGCACAGGGGAGCAGCATAGGCATACGCGCGGCGGCGGACAGGGAGGAGCTAATAGACGCTATGGCAGTGGCGGCGGAGTTCGACGACAAACTGCTGGTGGAAGAAAAGCTCACGGATTTTGCGGAAGTGAACTGCGCCGCGTACGGCAGGGGAGGCAAGGTCGTGGTGTCCCAGACGGAGCGTCCGCTGGCGGCGGGCGACTTGCTCACATTCGAGGACAAATATATGGCGGACGGGAAGATGAGCGGCGGCGGACACGTCATCCCCGCGGACGTGGGAGAGATAAACGACGTCGTGCGGTCGGTGACGGAGCGCGTCTACCGCGCGATGGAGCTCAGGGGCATTGTCAGGGTGGATTTTCTTGTGGACAAGACGCGCGGCAAGGTGTACGTCAACGAGGTGAACACCGTGCCGGGGTCGCTGGCGTTCTATCTTTTCGAGCCGCTCGGCGTGAGCTTTTCTCAACTTATTTCCGACCAGATAGAGGAAGCGCTCGAACGGAAGCGCAAGGGAGGGAAGAGAAAGGTGTACCGCACACCCGTGCTCGAACTTTACGGCAGAGGGACAAAGGGTGCAAAACACGGAAAATGACGGCGGCGGCGGAGAATTCCGCCGCTTTGCATTCCGTCGGGCTTGCGGAGCCTGCGCGAAAGCCGCCGCTGCGCTTGCAATGAGGGGCGCAATGTGCTATGATTAGCGCATTGCGAGGTGACAAATGGATAAAATCAAGATGAACACTCCCATCGTCGAAATGGACGGGGACGAAATGACCAGAGTGCTCTGGCAGTGGGTCAAGGACATTCTCATCACTCCTTATGTGGATTTGAAAACCGAATATTACGACCTTTCTCTCGAAAACCGCGACGCCACGGACGACAAGGTCACCGTCGATGCCGCGGAAGCGTGTCTGCGCCTCGGCGTGGGCGTGAAATGCGCCACCATCACCCCCAACGCGCAGAGAGTGGAGGAGTTCGGTCTGAAAAAGATGTGGGCAAGCCCCAACGCCACCATCCGTGCGAAGATGGACGGCACGGTGTTCCGCGCGCCCGTAATCGTGCGCGGCATAACCCCGCTCGTCCCCGGCTGGAAAAAGCCCATCGTCATTGCCCGTCACGCCTACGGCGACGTGTATAAGGGCGTGGAAATGAAGGCGAAGGGCGGCAGGGCGGAGCTCTCCTGCGACGGAAATTCCGTCACCGTGTTCGATTTCGGAGGAAAGGCGGGCATCGTGCAGGCCATCCACAACACGGAAGCCAGCATAAAGAGCTTTGCGAGAAGCTGCTTCAACTACGCGCTCGACACAAAGACCGACCTCTGGTTTTCGACAAAGGATACGATTTCCAAAATTTACGACCACACGTTCAAGGACATTTTCGCCGAGATTTACGAGGCGGAATACAAGGAAAAGTTCGAGGCGGCGGGGATAGAGTATTTCTACACCCTCATCGACGACGCGGTCGCACGCGTTATGCGTTCCGAAGGCGGGTTCATCTGGGCTCTCAAAAACTATGACGGCGACGTTATGAGCGATATGGTCGCAACGGCGTTCGGGTCGCTTGCGATGATGACGTCCGTCCTCGTTTCCCCCACGGGAGCGTACGAGTTCGAGGCGGCGCACGGCACCGTGACCCGTCATTACCGCAAATATCAGAAAGGCGAGGAGACTTCCACAAACTCTGTCGCGACGCTGTTCGCGTGGACGGGTGCGCTCAGAAAACGCGGCGAACTCGACGGCAACCGCGAGCTTGCCGATTTTGCCGCAAGGCTGGAAAAGGCGACGATAGACACCATCGAAAGCGGCGAAATGACCAAAGACCTGGCGGGAATGTTCAGCCTGGACGGCGTGAAAGTCAAAGCGTTGAACAGCAGAGAATTCCTCGAAGCGGTCGCAAAAAGGCTGTAATGTAAGAACGAAACCCCGTAAAAACAAAGAGCGGCTTCTGCCGCTCTTTTTATTGTCGTCATACGCTCGGTCACTCGTTGCACACTCGGTCACTCGTTATACGCTTTGCCGCTTGCCGCTTTTCCCGTGCGCGGCGTCAGACCAAATCGTCTATGCCGAGCAGATAGTCCGCCGTCACACCGAACTGTCTGCACAATTTCGCGATTTGTTCGATGTTCGGCTCGTATCTCTCTTTTTCCCAGCAGCTTACCGTGTGGAAATCCACCTGCAATATGGCTGCAAGCTGTTGCTGGGTGAGATTCTGCTCCTTGCGGAGCTCGCGTATTCTTCTGCCGTACATCACCTCAATTCTAATTAAGCCGAAGAATTTTTGTTGCTATTCTAGTTTTGCTAGAATTTATCCGATTTGCCGGAATTTGTCCGAACATACCCGCGGCGCGACGCGGGGCGAAAGAGGAGTGTCGGAGACGCGGAAGAGGAGGGGGCGGCGGGTCGGTGCGAAAAAGAGCATATGAGAAGCGGCGAAGGTGCCGATCGGTGATTTGCGGCAAAAAGAAACACGGACATTGCCCGTGTTTCTTTCAAGCCACGCTCGCGGAGCGTGATTTTCAGTCCTTTGCGTAAATGATGTTTTCCCCGTTCACTTTTATGCTGTCGCGGTAAGCGGCGGGGATTGTGATGACGACCTGTTCCTCGATGCGGTTCGGCTGAAAACAGAGGTCGAGCATTTTGTCTATCGGGTCGTCGTGTGCGGGTTCGGGCATACGCGTGATGTTGAGAATGTCGATGTCCTGTTCCACTTCCGTGGTGGAAATGCTGTATTCTCCGCTGTACAGTTCGTAATATTCCAGCACTATGCGGCTGACGGATGAGTCGTAGACGACGACGGTTTTCCTGTCGTTTACGGTTATGTTGATTTCGCTGACTTCGTTTGGGCTGAATTCCAGACGTATCGGCATACTGTCGGCATAATAGCCGTGTTCTTCGAGATAGCCCCTGCGCGCTTCTATCCAGTTGTCGGAGTTGAGGCTGCCGAGCGCGGCGGAAACCACGACGAACACCACCGCTATGAGCAGCATTCCGTATCCGACATTCTGCAAAGTGAGAAATTTCGGTTTGAATATGACGGAAGAACTCTTGTTTTTCGCGTTTTTGAGAGTAGTTTGTCCGCTTTCGGCGTCGCTTTCCGCTTCGTCGCCGCTCTTTTCATCCGCAGTATTGCCGCCGACGGGTTTGACGCCTTCGTCCGCGCGGACGAAGAGACGTGCTCCCGGAGCCTGCGGCCAGCGGTCGTACCACACGCGGCGCATATAGGTGAAAAATCCCGCTACGGATATCGCGCAAAGCCCGGCGCCTATGAAAGAAAGCCCGAAAAGAATGAAAAACGCCATCACGGAATCCCAGGCGATTTGTATAGCCACGGCATAACACAGCGCGACTGCACACAGCGCCGCCATTGCAAGCGCGAGCAGAGCAATGAGCGCGGCAGGGAGCGCGTAAAGGAATTTCTGCGTTTGTTCGGATTTTTGTTTCATGCCTTTCTTCTTATCCCTGTTTTTGCGGATATTATACGGATTTGTCTATATCAAGTCAAGCGACGGGGAGGGGGCGCGATTTATGAAAAACGCGGCGTTCTAGCGAGGCGCTCCGCGGCATACATAATTTTACGGGGCGGAGTGCCCGAAACGACGATTTTCGCCGAAACGCGACAAAATCATCCGTTTTGCGCTCCGCGCACTATTTTACTATGAGGTGCACAGGGTGTTTGTCGTCGTAAAAAAGAGGAGTCTTTTGTTTGTCGCCGCTTTCGTAGTGCTGTTCGCGGTGCTGACGGCGTCGCTCGGAGCGTCGGGCGCGGCGGGTGTGTTTTTCGGGACGAGCACGCGCAAAATCCCCGTTTACAGCGTAGAGAGGGGTGAAGACGAAGAAAAGGTCATCGCGCTCACATTCGACGCTGCGTGGGGAGCGGACAAGACGCGGGGAATAATCGATATTCTGAACGAATACGACGCGGACGCGACGTTTTTCCTCGTCGGGTTCTGGATGGACAAATATCCCGAAGAGGTGAAAGCCATTGCGGAAGCGGGGTTGGAGATAGGCAACCACTCCGAAAACCATCTCAATATGCCGCGTCTGAACGACTCCACGATGAGGACGGAAATCACCTCCGTGAACGAACAGGTGGAGGAGCTGACGGGGATTGTGCCCACTTATTTCCGTGCGCCGTACGGCGACTATTCCGACAGGCTGTTGACTGCGGTTGAAGAGCTGGGGATGGTCGGTGTGCAATGGAGCATAGACACGCTGGACTGGAAGGGGCTTTCCGCAAAAGAGATAGTGGAACGCGTCGTCCCAAAGGCGAAAAGCGGCGACATAGTGCTTTTCCACAACAACTCCGACCACGTGCTGGACGCTTTGCCGCTCGTGCTTATGGGGCTGAAAAACAAAGGATTTTCCTTTGTGGGGCTGTCGGAGCTGGTCGCGACGGAGGATTTCACCGTCGACCATGCGGGCGTGCAGCACAAAATCGTTTGAAAAAATACTTCGCTGATGCGACAGAGAGGAATTATGGGTTACGAACAAATGCAAAACAACAGAGCATACGTTGCGGGCACGGTCATCACCGTCCCGGAATTCTCACACGAAGTGTTGGGCGAAAAGTTCTATGACGTCACGCTCAGCGTGCGGCGGCTTTCGGACCGACACGACGAAATCCCCGTCACGGTGTCCGACCGGCTTATGCAGGATATGCCTCTCGCTCCCGGCGACACGGTCGGAGTGAGCGGGCAGCTCAGAAGCTACAACAAACAGACGGAAGGCAGGAGCAAGCTCGTGCTGCGCATATTCGCAAGGGAGCTTGACGACGGGGAGTCGGACACTCCCAACCGCATAGAGCTGGAAGGTTTCATCTGCAAACCGCCCGTTTACAGGACGACGCCTTTCAAGAGGGAAATATGCGATATGCTGCTTGCGGTCAACCGAGCGTACAACAAGTCGGATTACATCCCCGCGATAGCGTGGGGAAGAAATGCCAGATATGCGGGGGAATTCGCCGTCGGCGACAAGGTGGCGGTGACGGGGCGCATTCAGTCGCGCGTCTATCAGAAGACCCTGCCGGACGGAAGCGTGGAAGACAGAGTGGCGTACGAAGTTTCGGTTTCGCGGCTGGAAAAGCAGGATTACTGAGCGGCAAAGACCGACGTTGCGGCGTTCCCTTACTTATGGGGAGCGTCGTTTATTTTATTTACAATTGCGCGCAAGTGATGTATAATCCGCTTTGAGAGGTGGATATGAAATTCGAAGATTTTTCTCTGCGCGTGTCTTACGAAACGGACGGCAAGGAAGTCGTCGTAAGCGACGGCGACGGAGTAATTTCCGTCGAGAAGATAGCGGAAGGCGACAGGTTTGTCGTGAGGCTGGACGCGGCGAAAAAAGTCCGCCTGATTTCCGCGCGTATGGTGGCTTCGCGGGAATTCGCTCCCGAAGAGCGTTTCTTCGGCGGCGGATATCAGTCCTGGTCGCTGACGCGCGAATATTCTCCCAAAGACAGGCAGAAAGGGCTGCGCAACGTCGCCCATCTTCCCGTCGTGCGCACCTTTGCGGCGGCGTCGGGGGATTACGACTTTGCGCGTTACGGCAGGAAACTTTATCATTCCCACGGCTACACCTATATCAGGCGCGGCAGCGCAACCGAACTTTTCGGGTCGCTGGACGAGAGCTTTGCTTTTACGCTCTTTTACCTTGACGCCGAGGAGAACGTATTCGCGGTCGTCAAGGACGTCGAAGGCGCCGAGATTGAAGGCAGCGTGACTCTGTTCGACCTCTTCCGCGCGGAAGGGACCTACGACGAAGTGTTCGACCGCTATTTCGCGCTGTATCCGCTGAAAGCGCCCCGTCGCGGCATAAAGAGGCTTGCAGGCTACACTTCGTGGTATAATTACTATCAGAACGTCACCGAAAAAATCGTCATGCGCGACCTCGAAGGAATGTACGGAGCGGCGGGGAGCGCCGCCAACATCTTTCAGATAGACGACGGCTACGAGTCGAAGGTCGGCGACTGGCTGAAAGTGGACCCCGTGAAATTCCCGAACGGTATGAAACCCGCGGCGGACGCCATACACGCCAAAGGCTATCTCGCGGGCATTTGGGTCGCGCCTTTTGCGGCGGAGTTCAAATCCGCCGTGGCAAAGGAACATCCCGACTGGCTGGTGCGCGACGCAAAGGGCAGACCCGTCATCGGCGGCTTTGCCTGGAACGGATTTTACGTCCTCGACCACGAGAAGGCGGAAGTCAGGCAGTATATAAAGAGCGTGTTCGACGCGGCGATAGACGAATGGGGCTACGATATGTTCAAGCTGGATTTCCTTTACGCCGCCTGTATGACCCCCCGCAACGGCAAGTCGAGAGGCAGACTTATGCACGAGGCAATGAGCTTTCTGCGTGAGTGCGTGCGCGACAAACTGTTGCTCGGATGCGGCGTGCCGATGGCGTCGTCGTTCGGGTTCGTCGACGCGTGCAGGACGGGCTGCGACGCGGAGTTGTCCTATCAGGACAAATTCTATGTGAAGTGCACCAACAGCGAGATAATCTCCACCCGCAACTCCGTCATCGACACCGTTTTCCGCAGACACCTGAACGGCAGGGTGTTTCTGTCCGACCCCGACGTGTTTTTCCTGCGTGACGACGGAATGAAGCCTACGTCCTACACGCAGTCGCAGAAAGAAGTGCTCGCCAAGGTCAACAAGATGTTCGGGAGCGTGTTGTTCGTGTCGGACAATGCGGGCGACTACGACGCGAAGCGCCGCGCTATGCTGCTGGACGCCTTTGCGCCGCTCGACGGCACCGTGCTGAGCGCGGAGATGGTCGGCAAGGACCGCATAAACGTGGGCTTTGTCGAAAAGGGCGTGGAAAAGGTGTTTGCTTTCGACCTTTCCACGGGAGATTACAGCGTCAGAGCCGTGAAGTGATATGGTTTACACCGAGCATATAGAAGAAGTGAGAAGAGCCGTCGCGGAGTGCGGCAGGGAAGTGACGCTTGTGGCGGCGGTGAAGATGCAGACAAAGGAAACGGTGGACGAGCTTATGCGCGTCGCGCCCGATTTCGTGCTCGGCGAGAACCGCGTGCAGGAGCTGACCGCGAAATACGACCCCGCTTACCGCTGGCATTTCATAGGTCAGCTGCAAACGAACAAGGTGAAATATATCGCCGATAAGGTGGAACTGATACATTCTCTCGACCGCGAAGAGCTTGCCAAGGAAATAGAAAAGCAGGCGGCAAAGCACGGCAAGGTGCAGGACTGTCTTGTCGAAGTCAATATGGGCAGCGAAATTTCGAAGGGCGGAGTTGCGCCCGCCGAAACGGTTGATTTTATCCGCTCGCTCGCGTCTTACGGGCACATCCGCGTGCGCGGACTGATGAGCGTGCTTCCCAACCTCGGCGACACTCCCGAACTCCGTGCGCTTTACGCTTCCCTCCGCGACCTGTTCGCCGAAGTGCGGAATATGAAGCAGGAAAACCTTTCCGCCGATTATCTTTCCGCGGGGATGTCGGGAGATTACAAAATCGCGCTGGAATACGGTTCGAATATGATAAGGCTGGGGCGGACTCTCTTCGGAGAAAGGGTCTATCCCGCCTCCGCGATATGACTTGGTAAAACGAGGTGTTTATGAACGAACGCGAATTTTACAGACCCGAGGCGCGCGGCTCCGACCGCGGCTACGGCGACGGGAGATATCCCGAACAGAACAGGTCGGGCAGGCTTTCCCGCCTGTTCGGCGGACAGGAAAGCCCCCGCGCTCCGCAGATGCAGCAGAGCAGGTCGGGCGGCACCGTGATTTATTCTCCCTCCACATACGAGGACGTGCAGCTGCTCATTGACCATCTCAAAATGCGCGAGCAGGTCATAGTCGATTTTTCGGAAATCAACCAGACCTCCGTCTACCGCATTCTCGACTTTATGAGCGGGGCTATCTATGCGCTCAACGGCTCGATACAGCAAATCACCAAGAACATCTTTCTCTTCGCGCCCAGCGGCGTGACGATTACCGTTCCTCCTCACCTCGGAAGAAGATAATGGCAGAAAAACAAAAGCTTGACATAAAGGCATTGAAGACCCGCATCAAGGAAGGATTCGGGAAATTCGTGCTGTTTTTCAAGGAATTCAAGTGGGATAAGGCGCACCTTACGGTGCTCGGGAAATACCTCTTCGAGGTGCTTTTCTTTGCGTTCATCATCACCTTCGACCTCTGTATGAAGGAATTCCTTTACGACTTCGTCGAAGTGCGCCACGGCGGCAATTACACCGTGATAGACGGGTTTCTGGACCTGACGTATTCGGAAAATACGGGGATGGGGTTCGGCTTCGGCAAGAACAGCACCCTCGGCATCACGATAATCACGGCAATAGTCATCGCCGCGATACTAGGTTATCTTCTCTTTTTCAAAAAGGAAAAAGCGTACATCCGCATACCTCTCATAATGGTTGCCGCGGGCGGGATAGGCAATCTCGTGGACAGGACCCAGCTCGGCTATGTCCGTGACTTTTTCGAGTTCACGTTTATGGACTTTGCCATATTCAACATCGCGGACGCTTTCGTTACGGTGGGAGCGATAGTGCTCATAATCGCGCTCATCGTGATTATGTTCAAGCCGCAGAAGAAAGAGGAGTCGGCGGAGGGCGGCGGTGACGGCAGCAAAACCGCTTTTACCGTGACGGACGCCGACGGTCTGCCCGTAGGTCCGCGCGCGGAGGACGGCGCGGAAGACAGTGCGTCCGACGGCGGAGAAAGCGCGGCGGAAACGGGCGCGGATGAGGAAAAAACCGAAACGGAGAGCTCCTTTGCAAAGCACGGCGGCGAAGACGCGCCGCGCGCGGCGTTTACGATTGCTCCGAAAGACGACGGGGGCGACGGCAAAGACGATGAAGTTCAGGGTTGAAGACACCGCGATAAGACTTGACGTTTTTCTTGCCCGCGAAAGCGGGCTTTCCCGTTCCGCGGTAAAAAACGCGGTGGAAAATACGGGAGCGGAAGTCAACGGCACGGTGCGTTTCAAGAGCGGCTGGGAACTCGGCAGCGGCGACGTCGTGGAGTTCACCCCGCCGGAAGCGCAGCCCCTGAACGCGGAAGCGGCGGACATCCCCGTCGAGATAGTCTACGAAGACGAAAACTATGCCGTCGTCAACAAGCCGCGCGGTATGGTGGTGCATCAGGCGGCAAGCTATCGCGCAAACGATACGCTCGTCAACGCGCTTCTTTTCAGGCTCGGCAATCTGAGCTCGATAAACGGCGTCATACGCCCGGGCATAGTTCACAGGCTGGACAAGGACACCACGGGGCTGCTTGTGGTGGCGAAAAACGACGAGGCGCACAAAAACCTTGCCGAACAAATAGAAAAGAAGACGGCGCGCCGCATTTACGTCGCGCTGACGGACGGCAATTTCAAGGAAGACAGAGGGACTGTGGACGCGCCGATAGGCAGAAGCCGCCGCGACCGCAAGAAAATGGCTGTCGTCGAAGGCGGCCGCCGCGCGGTCACGCATTACGAGGTGCTTGAACGCTTCGGTGCGTACACGCTGGTGCGCTTCGAGCTGGAAACGGGCAGGACGCACCAGATACGCGTGCATACGGCATACATTCACCATCCCGTGACGGGCGACGAAACGTACGGAGGGTCGACGGCGCTCTTTTCGGGCGGACAGCTGCTGCACGCCGAAAAATTGGTGCTCGACGACCCCGCAACGGGCGAGCGCAGGACATTCGAGTGTCCGCTGCCCGAAGATTTCGGCGAAGTGCTTCGCAAGCTCCGCGGCGGGCGTGACGGCGAAAAACTGCCGCCAGCGGGCGACAGATAAAAGGGGACACCGTTTGCGGCGGATTGCCGCTCGACGGCAACAGGGTTGCGGTTCTGACGACGGAAACCGTCGCTCTCCGCACGGATAAAAGCACGAATAAAGGCACGGAAAGAATAAAAGGCGCGGGAGCGCCTTTTCTCTTTTTATCGGCAAAACATTTCTCAAAAACCGACAAAATTATAATACTTTCGTCTGTCTGCGAGTGTTGCCTAAGGTTTCTCTCTGCCGTCGGAAAGCAGTTCGGGGTGCGGGTCGGGCTGTGCGAGCACGGTCTTGTAGTCCGTGTAAATGACTTGCCCCGGGTGTCCGCCCGGACGGCGCTTGACGAAACGGCGCAGGGTGTAGTCGACCTCCGCAGTTGCGCCTGCGCTTGCCGCCGCTATCTCTGCCGCCGTCCCTATGACGCTTTCGGGCACGGATTTGCCTTCGGCAAGTATGACGACGTGCGCTCCGTGGCGGTTTTTGAGGTGCAGCCACACGTCCGACGACGACGCGACGCGGAAGGTGAGCTCGTCGTTCTGCAAATTGTTCCTGCCCGCAAGCACCGTGAACTCTCCGATGCGGTATTCGCTCGGCGGTTCGGGCTTTTCTTTGCGCACTTTGCCGCCCGATTTGCGTTTCAGCACGCCGAGCCGCGCAAGTTCTTCCTCTATCGCCGTGGACGGGGAGTCGTAGGGAAGAGATGCGATTTCTTCTTCCAGCGACTCGACGTAACTCAACATCAGAATGTCGTCGGCGAGTTTCTTTTCCGTGAATTCCTTTGTGCGTTTGAGTTTGTTGTAGCGGTTGTAATACGCCGCTGAGTTTTTGGAGGGGGAAAGTCTCTCGTCAAGAGGAATTTCGCGTTCTTCGCCCGTGTAATAGTCCAGGCATTTCAGCACTTTGTCGCCCTTTTTCACCCGGTAAATGTTTGCCACAATCAACTCGCCCGCAATCCGCCATTTTTCCGTATTTTCGCACTCGGCAAGCCTTTCGCGGTCTATCGCAATGTTCTTTTCCGTGCGCGAGCGCAGGTGCTTCACCGCCGTGGCAAGCGTTTTCAGGCGGGCTTTGTTGCGCAGTTCGCGGTCGGCGGCGGTGTACAGCGCGTCGTAGGCGGAAATTATGTCGGCAAAGTCCCTGCGTTCTCCTTTTGCCGCGGCATACGGAAAGGGCAGCACCTCTTTGTTTCCGAATACGCAGGGAGCGTAAAACGGGGCGTGCGTCACGTCTTTCAGCCCGTCGAGAAGCCCGAAAAGAGCCTCTTTCTGCGACGCGGACAGGGGAGTCGGGAGGTTGTTTTCAAGCCCTGCGCGGCGGAGGATTTCTGACACCGTCGCACCCGAAAAGCCGGACACGTTGTCCAAAAACCAACGGTGCAGGTCGCCGCCGGGGAACGCTTCCAGCCGCGCTTTCGCCTCTTCCGTCACATAGTTGGGTTTCGGCTGTTCGGGGGGCTGATATTTCACTCCGCGGAGCACGACGTGCCCGCCTCCGTCGTCGAAACCCAGATGCTTGACGGCGTCTAAAATGACGAGGTCCGCGTCCGTGAAAACTATGTTCGAATAGCGGTTCATTATCTCTATGAAGAGATAAAACGTCGCGTTGTCGCGCATTTCGGTGCGCGCTTCGAAACGCAGGAAAATTATTCTGTCTTTCCGCCACATCCCGATTTCGCGCATAGCGCTCACCGAAAGGTATTTGCGCAGCAGCATACAGAAGTTGGGGGCGGATACGGGGTTGGGCTTGCGGTCGGAAGTGATGTGAAGGCGCGGGGCGCCCGCGTTGCAGGACGCGACCAGGCATTCCGTTTTGACGCCCGCGCGCAAAAAGAAGCGTATTTCGTCCGCTTCCGGCTGAACTATTTTGTCCGTTTTTGCACCCGCAAGACGTGCGTTGAGCTCGTCTGCGAGAGCACTCAATGCGAGATAATCGCTGCCCATATTTCTATTATACACACGCTCCGCCCGAGCGCAACGCAAAAATCTATTGCGTTTATTTTCCTCTTATGATATAATCCCTTTTACTTACGATAATTCGGTGTTTTAAGGGAAGAATTCGCGGGTGCGCACATTCGCGGCGGTTCCCGACAAACGGAGGACAAATGAGTTACACAGTTGAAAAGTTGGAAAAGAGCCAGGTCAAATTCGTGTTCGACATCGACGCGGACACTTTCGCCAAAGCGGTCGACACCGCGTATGCGAAGACCAAGCACAAGTACGCCATCCCCGGCTTCCGCAAGGGTCACGTTCCCAAGAAGGTCATCGAGGGGATTTACGGCAAAGAGGTATTTTTCGAGGATGCGATGGACATCGTAATTCCCGAGGCATATTCGGACGCGCTGGACAAGGAGCCCGAAATCGACGTCGTGGCCCAGCCCGAACTCACCGCTTTCGATTTCAAGGAAGACGGCGGTGCGACGTTCACGCTCACCGTGGCTGTCAAACCCGAGGTGAAACTCGGCAAATACAAGGGGCTTGCGGTCGAAAGAAAGGTCGACAAGGTCACCGCGAAGCAGGTTGACGAAGCGGTCGAAGACGCCCGCGAAAAGCAGGCGCGCATAGTCGAAACGGACGCCGCCGCAAAGAACGGCGACATCGTCAATATCGACTTCGTCGGTTCCGTTGACGGCGTCAAATTCGACGGCGGCAGCGCGGAAGGCTACGACCTCGAACTCGGCAGCGGCAGCTTTATCCCCGGCTTCGAGGAACAGCTCGTCGGCGTGAAGAAGGGCGACAAGAAGGACGTCAAGGTCACGTTCCCCGAAGATTATCACGCCAAGGAACTCCAAGGCAAAGAAACGGTGTTCGAATGCACGGTCAACGCCGTCAAGCAGAAGGAACTGCCCAAGCTCGACGACGATTTCGCCAAGGAGATTTCCGAGTTCGACACTCTTGCGGAATACAAGGCCGACGTCAAAAATAAACTTATGAAAGACGCCGAGATGCGTGCGGACAGAGAGTTCGAAGACGCGGTGGTTCAGGCGGTCGTCGACGGGGCGGAAGTGGAAATTCCGCAGGCGATGATTGACCAGGAAGCCGAAGATATGGCGAAAGAGTTCGAGTACCGTCTGTCCTATCAGGGCATCAAGCTCGCGGATTATCTCGGATACATCAATATGACGCGCGAACAGCTTCTCGACGAGTACAAGGAGCAGGCGGCGAAGTCCGTCAAGGTGCGTCTTGTGATGGAAGAGATTGTCAAGAAGGAAGAAATGAAGTTCGAGGACAGCGAGCTCGACGCGAAACTCGCAGAGATGGCGGAGCGTTCCGGTCAGGACGTCGAAACCTTCAAGAAGGGTCTCGGCAAGGAGCATTACGATTATCTTGCCAATCAGCTGCTTTCCGAGAAACTGCTCGATATGCTGCGCGCCGAAAACGGTGCCGCGGCGAAGAAGGCGGCAAAATCCGAAAAGGCGGACGGCGAGAAGAAGCCCGCAGCCAAAAAGCCCGCGGCCAAAAAGCCCGCGGCGAAGAAGGCGGAAGCGGATGCGGAGAGCGCGGATAAACCCGCAAAAAAAGCCGCTCCCAAGAAAAAAGCCGAGCCGAAGGCGGAATAATATAAAACGACAGGAGTTTTATGGACATCAGAAATCAGCTTATCCCAATGGTCATCGAACAGACGGGGCGCGGAGAGCGGTCCTATGACATCTATTCCCGTCTGCTCGAAGACAGAATCATCTTTCTTACGGGCGAGATAAACGACCAGGTTGCCGACCTCATCGTCGCGCAGCTGCTTTATCTCGAAGGCAAGGACTCGTCCAAGGACATCAATATGTACATCAACAGCCCCGGCGGTTCGGTGTCGGCGGGTTTTGCCATCTACGATACGATGAACTATATCAAATGCGACGTGTCCACCATCTGCGTGGGTATGGCGGCAAGTATGGGCGCGTTCCTGCTTTCTTCGGGCGAAAAAGGCAAGAGGTTTGCGTTGCCCAACTCCAAGATTATGATACATCAGCCTCTCGGCGGCGCGCAGGGTCAGGCGAGCGATATCGCCATCCAGGCGGAGGAAATTCTCCGCACCAAAAAGCGCCTGAACGAAATCCTCGCGGCGAATACGGGGCAGGAACTCGGCAAGATTGAGTTCGACACCGACCGCGATTTCTATATGACCGCGGAAGAAGCGGAAAAATACGGGCTGGTGGACAAAATCTTCTATTCCAGAAAGTGACCATAAGAGGCGATATGGACGGTTTTCAGAAGGAACTGCATTGCAGCTTCTGCGGTAAGAGCGACAGCGAAGTCGAAAAAATAATAGTCGGTCCCAACCGGATGACCATTTGCAACGAGTGCATCGAACAGTGCGCCCATCTGCTTGCGAAAGAGTCTGTGTCCGGAACGGGGAACGGCGTTTCGCTGTACACTCCGCAGCAAATCAAAGCTAAACTCGACGAGTATATCATCGGACAGGACAGCGCCAAAAAAGTGTTGAGCGTCGCGGTGTACAACCATTACAAGCGCATCAACAGGCTTGCGGGCGGTGACGACGGCGTGGTGCTCGAAAAGAGCAACGTGCTTTTGCTCGGACCTACGGGGTCGGGCAAGACCTTGCTTGCCAAGACGCTGGCGCAGATTCTCAACGTACCTTTCGCTGTTGCGGACGCCACCACGCTCACGGAAGCGGGCTACGTCGGCGAAGACGTCGAGAATATTCTGCTCAAACTCATTCAGGCGGCGGACGGCGACATCCGCAAGGCTCAGGTGGGCATAATCTACATCGACGAGATAGACAAGATAGCGCGCAAGGGCGAGAATGTGTCCATTACGCGCGACGTCAGCGGCGAGGGCGTGCAGCAGGCATTGCTCAAAATCATCGAAGGCACCGTCGCAAACGTGCCTCCGCAGGGCGGCAGAAAGCATCCCAACCAGGAGTGCTATCAGATAGACACCACCAACATTCTCTTCCTCTGCGGCGGAGCGTTTGTGGATTTGGACAAAATCGTCGACCAGCGCAAAGACAGCTCCAAGCTCGGTTTCGGCGCGGCAGTGAAAGGGACGAAGAATTACCGCTATGACGAACTCATTGCTGAGTTGCAGCCCGCCGACCTCATCAAATACGGTCTTATACCCGAATTCGTCGGCAGAGTCCCGATTGTCGTGGGACTGAACGCCTTGGACGAAGACGCGCTGGTGAAAATACTTTCCGAACCGAAAAACGCGCTTGTCAAGCAGTATCAGCTGCAATTCAAACTGGACGGCGCGGAGCTGGAATTCGAGCCTGCGGCGCTGCGCGCAATCGCGGAAAAAGCAATCAAGCTCAATACCGGAGCGCGCGGACTGCGTTCCATAGTGGAAGACATTCTGCTTGACCTGATGTACGAACTTCCTTCGGACAACACGATAGAGAAGGTCGTCGTCGTGCCCGAATGCGTGACGGAGAAGGCGCGCCCGCGCATAATCCGCCGTATGGACGCTTCGTCCGTGCAGACTGCGAGCTGACGAGGCAAATCACGGCCAATCACGAAAACGCACGGTATGTCCGTGCGTTTTTTGTGTGGAAGGTGTTTTGCACCGCTGAACACTTCGGAATCGGAAGTCGGGGCATTTGGGGACGTGTAGGACGGGTTGGACAAATGGGGACGGGGTTGTTTTGTCCAATTTCTAGACATTTTAACCCCGTCCCTATTTGTCTAAGGCGTGATTGCGGGCGTTTGCTTGCAATAATCGGCATTTTGGATTAAAATCCGAATTGCACAAGACGCGGAGCACACCGCGAAAGCAAGGCGCGCGTCGCCGCGCACCGTTGCCGTCCGTCGTCGGAATATAATGCCGAAACTTCTGCCGACGGCAAGTGTCCGAAAGGAGATTTGGAATATGATAATCAAAAATGCGGAATTTCTGACTTCGGTTGCCGATTCGGGCAAGCTGCCGGATTTCGGCGCGCCCGAAATTGCCTTTGCGGGCAAATCCAACGTCGGGAAGTCGTCTTTTATAAATTTTCTTACGGGCAATGGCAAACTGGCGCGCACTTCGGGCGACCCGGGCAGGACGCGCCTTCTGAACTTTTTCGGCATAAACGGCAGGGAAATCGTGTTTGTTGACCTTCCCGGGTACGGATTTGCCAAGGTGGCGAAGACGGAAAAGGCGAAGTGGGGTGCAATGATTGAGGGCTATCTCACGGGCAGCGCAAACCTGAAAAACGTGTTCGTGCTGCTCGACGTCAGGCACGAGCCGACCGCCGACGACAAAATGCTGCTGAACTTTTTGTATCATTACAACATCCCCTTCACGGTCATCGCGACCAAATGCGACAAGCTGTCCCGCGCGCAACTGACGAAGCGCAGAGCGGAGATTGCCTCTTCGGTCGGCGTCGGGACGGGGAACGTGTATATGATTTCGGCTCTCAAAAAGACGGGCAAGGAGGAAATCCTGGCAAGGCTGGAAGCGTTGCTTGCGCCCGTGTCGGAGTGAGCCCGTCCGCGGAGCGGGCAGTCTGCCGCCGACCGTCGCTTTGAAAATCGGAAGAGTATGCGGGTGTGAAATTCCCGTGTGTACGTATTCCGAACGCCCGACAAGGGCGTTTTCTTTTTGCGATTTTTGAGAGAGTATTCTCTAAAACGCCGAAAAGTATTATACTTTACGTCGATTTTAAGAATAGTTTTGTGCATTTTCCGCGCGTTTTCTTTGTAGAACAAAGAACCGCTCCCTTTCGTGGAAGCGGTCTGCAAAAGCGGTGTAAATCGGTCCGTGTGGGCGGGCGGTGCCGACGGGCGTGGACGGTCGGTGCCGCGCGACGGCGGGAAATGTCTGCGGGCGGTGTTTTTGTGAGCTCTGCGCCGCCTCGTTCAGAAAATCCGCACGGGCGTATTGTTGACCAGGTCGCAGGAGGTCAGATAATAGTCGGCGTCGTTTTTGCGCACCACGGGCGTTACGCGCGCATTTTTTCCGTGCAGGTGCCCGTATGTCACCGTTCTTACTCCGTATTTTTCCAAAAGGGCGGTGACTTCGCTGTCGCCGTATTTTGCGTCGAAGGGCGGATAATGGAGCATCGCTATGACGACGTCGTCCTCCGTTTTCGTTTTTTCGGCGCATTTCAGGGAGAGTTCCAGCCGCAGAAGTTCGCGTCTGTAAATTTTGAGGTCGTGTTCCGACGAATCTTCCGACGGAAGATTCCATCCGCGCGTGCCCGTGATGAGATATTTCCCTCTGCGCAGGCAGTTGTTCTGAACGAAGCCGAAGGACGGAAATGCCGCCTGCATTTTGCCGAGAGAGGTCCAATAGTAGTCGTGATTGCCTTTCACGACGACTTTTTGTCCCGGCAATTCCGCGACCGCGGCGTAGTCGGGCGCGGCTTCTTCTATCGTCAGTCCCCAGGACATATCGCCGCCCAGCAGCACCAGGTCGTCTTCGCCGATGAGCGAAAGCCAATTCTCGCGCACGCGCTCGAAATGGTTGAGCCATCCGTCGCCGAATATGTCCATAGGTTTGCCGACGGCGGAGGAGAGATGCAAATCGCTTATCGCAAAGACTTTCATACTTTCATTTTAACATATTTGCGGATTTTGGCAAGGCTGCGGCGCGTGCTTGCGGCCGGGAATATGAAATGCAGAACGCGGAACGGACGGTTGCGGGGTTCGCCGCGATGCCTTGTGTTTTTCGCCGAAGCGGCGGCGCGGTCTGTGCGCGGGCGTTTCGGGCGCGCCACGCGCATTATACGCCCCGTCGGCGCGTCGGCGGGGAATTTCACTCGAAAACGCCGCAAAACGCGTCAAAAGGCTTCTCGCGGCGTCAGAACGGGAAAAAGAGGGAAAGCGCGCGGCTTTCCCTCCCGTCCTTTCCTTCTTTCCCGCTATCTGGGGAAGAGAGGCAGGTCGAACACCCCTTGGCACACTTCCTGCGAGAACGCCGTGCAGGGCGGTATCTTGCAGTAGCCGTAAGAGGGGACGAGCAGGTCGACGTCGGCGAGGACTTTCATCACGACCGTGGTGCACGCGGTGATGGAGAAGGTCGTGCCGCTGACGTAAACCCCGTTGGGGCTTGCCATATTGACCGTGGCGGCGAGCTCCACGGGGAAGACGCTGCCCGTCGGCACGCACATCACGATATCCTCGGTCACCGCGACCGTGCCCGTACCCGTGCCCTCGACGCCGTTGGCGTCGGTGTAGGTGATTTGGACGGGTATCGACACCGTGGCGAGCACTCTGGAAAGCCCCGGCCTGTCGGCGAGGGGAGTGACGGTAAGCGCGGTGATGGTACCCTTGCTGGAAGTTGATTTTCCGCTGACGAACGTAAGGGGTTCTGCGGGGGAAGCCGGCGTCAGGTCCGTGAGGGTCACGGAAAGGGTTTCGAGCGTCATCTGCGAGATGCACGCGTCGAAGACCTTTTTGACCTGAACGCAGACCTTTTCGCAAAGGCCGTTCAACGGATTGCCGCTGATGTTCCCGGGACATCTGTCAGCGTTATTCGAGTTGCAAAAAGACATCTTTTTACCTCCTTTTTTTGCTTTTGCTGTAATATATGTGCTCCCGTAAGCAAAGGTGAATTCCGACTCCCGCGCCGTATTTCGTGATTGCGGAGGATTTTTCGCGGAGCGCAGAATTGCGTCGGAAACCGCCGCTCCGAAGGAGAGGAAAAACGCAAACAGTTAATTTGTAAACCAATCAAAAAATTGCCGAAATCGGTCGATTTTTGAAAAAATGCACTATTTGGTGGAGATTTTGACGGAAACATTTTTCTTAAAAAAGTGGTCAAAAGTGGTTGACGTCGGGGGAGTTGTGGTTTAGAATACAAACAAGGAGGGCGAAGATGCCGAAATTTTTGCTGGGAAACGCTCGTCATCAGCTTGACGACAAAGGAAGGATGCGCATTCCCGCCAAGTTCCGCGAAGGGCTGGGCGGTTCCGCATACATTCTTCCCGGCAGAGCGGGTTGCCTTTTCATCATTCCCGAGGATAAGCTCCTCGAAACGGTGAAATCGCTGTCCGGCGGCAATCCTTTCGCCGACACTTCCGACAACGACCTTTTCACCGAGATAGTCGGCAACGGCGATTATCTGGAAGAGGACGGACAGGGGAGGGTTCGTCTTTCCAAAGAGCTGGCGAAAGCCGCGGGCATTGTCAAAGACGTCGTGTTCGTCGGCAAGCTCACTTATCTCGAAGTGTGGCCGGCGGAAACGTGGGACGAGCGTTACAGCGTGCTCAATCCCGACAACCTTTCCAAGATGATTGACAAACTCAGAAAACTCGGGGTGTGAGATGGAATTTTCTCACAAGCCCGTTATGCTCGGCGAATGCATAGAAGCGCTCCGCATCAGACCCGACGGAATTTATCTCGACGGCACTATGGGAGGCGGAGGACACTCTCTTGCGATAGCCGAAAGACTGACGGCAGGCGGAAGGCTCATCGCCGTCGACCGTGACGAAGACGCACACAAGGCGGCTCGGGAGCGGTTGAAAGAGTACCTTGACAGAGTGACGTTCGTCCGCGACGATTTCAAAAACGCGTGTGCGGACCTGGACGAAATGGGCGTGGGCGCGCTGGACGGCGTGCTGCTCGACCTCGGAGTGTCGTCCTGGCAGCTCGACTCCGCCGAACGCGGGTTCAGCTACACGAAGGACGCGCCTCTCGATATGCGTATGGACCGCAGACAGCGGCTCGGCGCGTACGAGGTGGTGAACGGATATTCCGAGCGCGAACTTGCCGCGGTATTCCGTGATTACGGAGAGGAAAAACTCGCGGGAAAGATAGCGGCGCGCATCGTCAGGGAACGCGAAAAGCGTCCCGTCGAAACCACGATGCAGCTTTCGGACCTTGTCGCGGCGTGTTATCCCGCGGCGACGCGCTACAAATTCGGTCATCCCGCAAAGCGCGTGTTCCAGGCGATACGCATCGAAGTCAACGGCGAGCTGGAAGGACTGGGGGAGAGCGTGCAGGCGCTGGCGCGGCGGCTTGCTCCCGGAGGAAGAATGGCGGTGCTCACCTTCCATTCCCTCGAAGACAGAATAGTAAAAAACGCGTTCAGGGAGATGAACCTGTCCTGCACCTGTCCGCCGGATTTCCCGGTGTGCGTGTGCGGAAAGGTGAAGGAAGTCGAACTCGTGAACGCGAAACCGATAACGGCGTCCGCCGCCGAGCTTGCGGAAAATCCGCGGGCGGAAAGTGCGAAACTGAGAATAATCGAAAGGCTCGAAACAGAGGGTCGGAAGACGAAAGAGAGGTGAAAGTTATGGCGATTACACTCGACGAATTGCTGGGAAGGAACAGAGGCGGTGCAAACGAACCCGCTTCGGTGGACAGTTTCCCGTCCTACGACGCCTACACGGCGCGCCGCACAGAAAACGGCTCTCCCGCCGGCTACGACAGACCTGCCTATAACTACGACTTCCGGACCCGTCCCTACGAGGCCCCCCGTTCGGTGGAGTCGGCGAGAGCATACGAAGCGTCCCGCCCTTACGAAGCTCCGAGAGTGGACGAGTACAGACCCGTTGATTATTCCACCGCGTTCGACCGCAGAGCGGCCTCTCCCCGCGAAAGCTATGCGCCCGAAACCGGTTATGCGCCGTATCCCGAAGACGTGCGTCCCGCAAGACGCGAAGACGCGGCGCGCGGCGGTCTTTACGAATTCACGGTCAACGACGCGGAACGCGCTTCCAGCGAAGACCTTTACAACAGACTGTCGGGGGTTTCTCCTTCCGCGCAGTCGGCGCAGAGGGAAAGAGCGGCGCGCGAAAGCTATGCCGAAAATTATGCCGAGAAATACCGCGCGGCAAACAAGGCGCGCAAGCGTCCCAGGCTCGGCATCAAGGCGAAACTGCTCATTGCGGCGTACGTCGCCGTGGTGGTGATAGTTTCCGTGCTCATCATCGTCAACGCCAAACCCCTCAACGACGGTACGGCTGCCGTTCCTTCCTCGTCCGTTACGGCGCTTGCGGAGGACGGCGCGAATAATCAGAACCTTTCCCAAATAGAATTTGGGTATGAGGTTCCCGAAATCTGACCATAATCAATCCCCAATAATTCATAATCCGAGGAAAAGGCTGCTTGCGGTATTACTGCTTGCGGCTTTTTCCTTTGCCGCGATACTCGGAAAAATGTTCGTCGTTATGGTGGTCGACGGGAGCGAATTGCAGGCGAAAGCCGTATCGCAATGGATGCGCGACGTGCCTACGGAAGCGGCGAGAGGGCGCATTCTGGACAGAAACGGCGTCGTGCTTGCCGACACCGCCACGCGCTACAACATATACGTCCGTCCCAACGCCACGGGGGACAAGGAGGGCGTGGCAAGACTGCTTGCGGAAGTTTTCGGATACGATTATCAGGCGACGCTGGACAAAATCTCCGTCCAGACGTCCGAGGTCACCGTCGCGCGCGGCGCGACGAAGGAACAGCTCGACGCTCTGTATGCGTCGGGGCTTTCGGGCATTTATTACGGAGAGGACAATCTGCGTTATTATCCGTTCGGGGACTTTATGACGCAGGTGCTGGGCTTTACGGGATTCGACGGCAACGGGCAGACGGGACTGGAAGCGTATTACGACAAATATCTTGCGGGCACGGACGGTATGATACTCACCGACACCGACCTCGTGGGCAGGGAGCTGGAAGGCGGCGGAAGCTATTACGTCCCCGCCGTTGCGGGTATGGACGTGGTGACCACGCTGGACGCCACGATACAGCGCATAGCGGAGGGCGCGCTGCGCACGGCGGAGGCGAGGTTCAGCCCCAAGGCCGCGGCGTGCGTGGTAATGAATTACCGCACGGGGGAGATACTCGCGCTTGCGGAGTATCCTTCTTTCGACCTCAACGACGTGCCCCGCGACGACCTCGAAAAGCTGTTCGGCTACTCCAAGAGCTCGGTGGTGTCATCCGTGTACGAACCGGGGTCAACATTCAAGATACTCACCGCCGCGGCGGCGCTCGATACGGGCAGCGTAAGCGTGACGGACAGATATTACTGTTCGGGGACGCGGGTGGTCGACGGGCAGAAAATCCGCTGCTGGAAGGCGAAGGGGCACGGCTCGATAAGTTTCGCGGAAGGAGTGGAGCAGAGCTGCAACTGCGTGTTTATGGACAGCGCGCTGGCGATGGGCACGGACGTGTTTTACGATTATCTTTCCTCTTTCGGGCTCGCGGATAAAACGGGGGTGGACATAACGGGCGAAACGTCGGGGATATTCATCTCCCGCGGCAACGTGAAGAGCGTGGACCTCGCGCGCATAGGCTTCGGGCAGGCGGTCGCGGTCACGCCGATAGGTATGCTTGCCGCCGCGTCGTCCGTGGTGAACGGAGGAACTCTCGTCACTCCGCATCTGCTGAATTACGTCAGCGACCCGTATTCGGGCACGACCGCAGGAGGCGATTTCGGCACGCGCGGCACGACCGTGTCCGCGTCCACTTCCGAAACTATGCGCACTCTGCTCGAAAACGTGGTCAAAAACGGCAGCGGCAAGAGCGCTTACGTCCCCGGCTACCGCATAGCGGGCAAGACGGGCACTGCGCAGAAATACGAAAACGGGCACATCGCACAGGGGAAATACATCTCTTCTTTTCTCGGATTTTCGCTGGAAGAGGAAGCGCCTTACGCCGTGCTTCTGCTCGTCGACGAACCGCAGGGATATATGTATTACGGTTCGCTCGTCGCGGCTCCGCTCGTGGGAGAGGTGTTTTCGGGGATATTCGCGTATCTCGGCGTTGAGGCGGAGTTCACGGGAGAAGAGGCGGAAGTCATCGGCGACCCGTTCGAGCTCGACGACTATACGGGTATGAGCGTGCAGCAGGCGAAAGCGAAACTCGCGGCGCTCGGCCTGCACGTCGAGACGGACGGCGACGGAGGCACGGTGACGGGGCAGTTCCCCGCCGCGGGTGCCGCCGTGGACGGCAGAAATACCGTGCTGCTGCTTACGGGCTGAACACTTAATTTTTCCGTTGATGTCTTATTTTACCGCGCCGTTGACCGGCGCTTTTTCGTTACTTAATATGTGTTTATAACTTATACGGAGGTGCCTCATGAGGCTAAGCAAACTGCTCGAAGGAGTGAGGGTTTCCGCGGTGTGCGCGGACGGAAATTTCGAGGTCAAGTCTTTGAAAATCGATTCGCGGGAAGTCGGTGACGGCGACCTGTTTTTTTGTATGAAAGGGGTGCGGGACGACGGAAACAGATATCTTCCGGAAATCAAAGCCGATTTCGTTGCCGTCACGGAATGCAAGCCCGACGCGGATTGCAGATACGTTCTCGTGGACGACGTAAGACGCGCATACGCGCTGATGTCTTCGGCGTTCTGGGGACATCCCGCGCAGGGGATGAAATTCGTCGCCGTCGTGGGGACCAACGGAAAGACCTCGACCGCGCATTACATTGCCTCGCTGCTTTCGGGCGCGGGCTTCAAAGTCGGGCTTACGGGCACGGAAGGGCATTTCATAGAGGGGGAAAAGGTGGGGGCGAGTCTCACCACTCCCGACAGCTTCGAAATGAACGAACTGCTTTTCAAAATGAGGGCGAGAGGCGTGGACGCGGTGGTGTCCGAAGTTTCGGCGCACGCGATAAGGCTGTGCAAAACCGCGGGCATTGTCGCAGACGTCGCCGTGCTGACGAACGTTTCGCGCGACCATCTGGATTATTTCGGCACTTTCGAGGCGTACAAGGAAACGAAACTTTCTTATTTCAGTCCCGAAAACGTAAAAAAAGCGGTCGTGAACGTGGACGACGCGGCGGGGCGCGAGCTTGTGCGCCGCGCGGAAAAAGAGGGGCTCGACTGTGTGACTTACGGGCTGGAAAATCCCGCGGATTCCTTTGCCGTCAACGTGCGCGAGGATATTGACGGCGTGCGTTTCGTGGCAAACCTGTCCGACGACATCGTGGAAGTGAAATCGCAGCTGATGGGCGAGTTCAACGTCTACAATCTGCTTGCCGCGCTGACGGCGGCGAGGGAGCTGGGAGTTTCCGCCGAAACGCTGACGCACGCGGTGCGCAGGGTGAGAGCCGTGCGAGGAAGGTTCAGCGTGCTGCGCAACGACCGCGGCAGCGTCATCATAGACTACGCGCACACTCCCGACGGGCTGGAAAATCTGCTGCGGACGGCGCGTACTCTCACGAAATCCAGGCTGATAACCGTGTTCGGCTGCGGCGGAGAACGCGACCGCGGCAAACGGCGGCTGATGGGGGAAACCGCGGCGAAATTCAGCGATTTCGTCATCGTGACTTCCGACAATCCGCGTTTTGAAGACCCGTCGCGCATCATCGACGACATCACCGTCGGGATGAAGGGGACGGAATACAAAACTTTCGTGGACAGGACGGAGGCCATTGCTTATGCGATGTCCGAAATGGCGGAGGGCGACACGGTGGTCATTGCGGGCAAGGGCAGCGAGGACTATCTCGACATCCGCGGCAAGAAAGTGCCGTACAGCGATTTCGACACCGCGCGCAGGTGGGGACAGGTCAGATGAAACCCGGCATACTGCTGCTTGTATATTTCCTGCTTTCCGCCGTGTGCGCTCTCGTCGTCGCGCCTTTTGCGGTCAGGGCGCTCAGACGGCTGAAAGCGGGGCAGACCGTGCTCGGATACGTCACGCAGCACGAGCACAAGACGGGCACTCCGACAATGGGCGGCATAATTTTTCTGCTGCCCGCCGTCATAGTCTGCGCGGTCGAAACCACGGCGTTTTCGCTGGTCGCGCTGGCGGTTACGCTGGGTTTTGCCGTGCTCGGTTTTCTCGACGATTTCATAAAGATAAAGTTTCACCGCAATCTGGGGCTGAAAGCGTATCAGAAAATCATAGGTCAGCTGGGCATAAGCGCAATCGCCGCGTATTTCTGTTTCGCCTCGCCCGAAATCGGCACCTCCGTTATGCTTCCGCTCGGCGGAGGAGAGGGGTATATGTCCTGGGGAATAATCCCTTTCGTAATACTCGTTTACGTCGCCACCACCAACTCCGTCAACCTGACGGACGGGCTTGACGGACTCGCCGCCACGACTTCGGCGGGCTATTTTCTGGTGTTTGCCGTGCTCACTTTCCTGATGTTTTCGGACGCTGAGTCCGCGGGGGACGGGGCGCGGGCGGAACAGCTCTTTTCCCTTGCCGCGCTTTCCGCATCCCTGCTCGGCGGGCTTCTGGGATACCTTGTGTTCAACGCAAATCCCGCCTCCGTGATGATGGGGGATACCGGCTCTCTGGGGCTGGGTGCCGCCGCGGCGACGGTCGCGGTATTTTCGCGTTCCGAACTTCTTCTGCCCGTGGCAGGCATAATGTTCGTATGGTCCAGCATATCGGTAATAATGCAGGTGCTCGTGTTCAAGACGGCAAAGCGCCGCGTGTTTCTGATGGCTCCCTTCCATCACCATCTGGAAATGAAAGGCTGGTCCGAAACCCGCATATGCGCTCTTTATCTCGTGCTGACCCTGATTGCGGGCGCGCTTACTCTGATATTGGCGAGGGCAGTATGAATCTTGCGGGAAAAAAGGTCGTCGTGTACGGCGCGGGCGTGAGCGGACTTTCCGCCGCGCAGCTTGTGCGCGACCACGGCGGACGCGCGGTCATTTACGACGACAATCCGACAAAAAGCCATTCCACGTCGTGCACATCGGTGTTCAACGACTGCGACATAGTGGTGGTCAGCCCCGGCGTAGCGAGCGGGAATCCCCACGTGCTGGACGCGAAACTCGGCGGCAAACAGGTGGTCAGCGAGCTGGAACTCGCCTCCGCGTTCTGCCGTGCGGAACAGATTGCGGTCACGGGCACGAACGGAAAGACGACCACCACGATGCTCATCGACCACATCCTCAGATATGCGAAGATACCGTCCCACGCGGTCGGAAACATCGGCGCGGCGTTTTCTTCCATTGCCGACAAACTCGACGCAATGGAAGTGGCGGTGATAGAAGCGTCGAGTTTTCAGCTGGAAGGAGCGCAGTTTTTCGCCCCGGACATCGCGGTGATGCTCAACATCACCCCCGACCACCTCGACAGGCACGGCAATCTGGACAGATACATAGGCGCGAAGGCAAACGTGTTTCTCCGTCAGTCGGAGAGCGACCTCGCGGTGTTCAACGCCGACGACGAAAACGTGCGCTCGCTCCTTCCCGTCATACGCGCGCGGAAAGTGCCGTTCAGCCTGAACGGACCCGTCGACGGAGCTTATCTTTCGTCGGGGTTCGTGTGCTACAAGGGGATGCCCGTCGCGGAGGCGGATGACCTCGATTTCAGGGGAAGAGAAATAGAGGACCTGCTTGCCGCAGTCGCCGTAGCGGCGGAAAAAGGAATAAGTTTTTATACGATAGCTTCCGCGCTGCACACCTTCAAACGTCCCGATTTCAGGCGGAAAGCGTGCGGGGAAGTGCGGGGTGTGTCCGTCTTCAACGACAGCAAGGCCACCAACGTATTTTCCACCGTTTCCGCGGCGGAAAGTATGGACGGCGATACCGTCCTCATCCTCGGCGGCGCGGACAGGGGCGAGAACTTCGCGGAACTTTTCGATAAGCTCCCTTCCAAAGTCAAAGGCGCGGTCGCGACGGGAGAGAACGCGGACAAAATAATTGCCGCCGCACGCGAAAAAGGGTTTCTGCGCATATCCGAAAGCCCGGACATCTTCGACGCGTGCGCCGACGCGGTGGAACTCGCGCACGAACTCGACTGCGGCAACGTGCTGTTTTCGCCGTCTTCCAAAAGCTATGACAATTACACGAGCTATGCCGAGCGCGGGCGCGCTTTCGACGCCGCCGTCAGACGGCTGATGAACGAAAAATGAAGGGGAGAGAGTTTTTCGCGTTCGACAAGCCGCTCGCCTTTACCGCGGTGCTGCTTTCCTGCATAGGGCTCGTGTTCATTTATTCCGCGTCGTCGTATTCTGCGGAATTGCAGTTCGGCGACGCCTTCCACTATGTCGAAACGCAGGGTATCGCGCTCGTCCTCGGCATTGCGGCAATGCTTGCCGTATCTTTCGTTCCGCCCGAAACGATAAAGAAATATTCCTTCGTTCTCTATGCCGTGGGCGTTCTTCTGCTCGCCGCGGTGTTCATACCGGGGCTCGGCGTGGAAAGTTACGGTGCGAAAAGGTGGCTGAACCTCGGCTTTTTCACCGTTCAGCCCTCGGAATACGCGAAATTCGCAATGGCGGCGTTTCTTGCCGCGTTTGCCGCGAAAAAGGGTACGGGCACTCTTCCGCGCGCACTGCTGTTTCTTGCGATTGCCGGCGTCGTATGCCTGCTGCTGCTTCTCGAACCCAATATGTCCGTGACGATATGCGTCGGCGCGGCGGCGTTCGCGCTGCTGTTCGCGTCGGGTGCGAAACCTTCTCATCTCGTCGTCATTCTGGTGCCCGTGGTGATATGCGGGGTCGCCCTGGTCGTCGCGGAACCTTACCGCGTGCGCAGGCTGCTTGCCTTCCTCGACCCGTGGTCTTCCCCCCTCGACGAAGGTTATCAGCTCATTCAGTCCTATTACGCGTTGGGTTCGGGCGGACTTTTCGGCGTGGGGCTGTTCAATTCGCGGCAGAAATATCTCTTCCTTCCGTTTGCGGAGAGCGATTTCATACTTTCCGTCATAGGGGAGGAAACGGGCTTTTTCGGAGTGTTTTTCGTGCTCGCGCTCTTTGCCGTCATCGTGGTGCGCGGCATAGTGATAGCTTCGCGGGCGACGGACAGATATTCGTGTTATCTTGCCGCGGGCATAACCGCGATTATCGCAATGCAGACTCTTATGAACGCCGCCGTCGTGTGCGGCGCCGTTCCGCCGACGGGACTGCCTCTGCCTTTCGTGAGCGCGGGCGGGAGTTCTCTCGTGTCCTATCTCGCGGCGACGGGCGCTCTGCTTTCGGTGTCCAGGCGTTCGGCGGGCAGGTTCCTGCGTCCCGAAGCGATAGCGCGCGAAACGAAATCCGGAAAACGCAGCCTGACCGCGGGACGCGCGGCGGCATAAACAGGGGTAGGGAGATATGGCAAAGGAAATTCTCAGAATCGGGGGCGGGGAGTCCCTTTTCGGCAAAGTCACCGTCCACGGCGCCAAAAACGCCGTGCTTCCTATGCTTGCGGCGAGCGTGCTCACGCAAAGTCCCGTCACGGTGCGCGACTGTCCGCTGATAAGCGACGTCGACGATATGATACTCGTCCTGCGCGCGCTCGGCGTTTCCGCCGTCCGCGATGGCAGAAACGTGACGGTGTCGGGCGCGCCCTCTCTCACCGAAATTCCCGCACATCTTGCGTGTGCGATGCGTTCGTCCGTATTTATGTTGGGAGCGCTGCTTGCCGAATGCGGCGAAGTGCGTCTTTTCGCGCCCGGAGGCTGCCGCATAGGGGCGCGGCCTCTCGACATACATTTCGACGGATTTTCCCGCCTCGGTGCGGAAGTGGAGTACGGCGAAGATTACGTCCGCTGCACCGCCGACAGGCTGCGCGGAGCTGACATAGTGCTCAAATATCCGAGCGTGGGCGCGACGGAAAATCTGATTATGGCGTCCGTCAAGGCACAGGGCGTCACCCGTCTTATCGGCGCGGCGCGCGAGCCGGAAATCGTGTCCCTCGTCGCACTTCTGCGCAAAATGGGAGCGGAGATTTCGGGAGAGGGCACGCCCGTGGTCACCGTGCGCGGAGTGGATGCGCTGGACGGAGCGGCGGCAACTCCCGTCGGCGACAGAATAGTCGCGGGTACGGTTATGGCGGCGACCGCGGTATGCGGCGGCAGGGTGGAGATATCGGGCGCGGACTCTTCCGTGCTGGGAGCCGTGATTTCCCCGTTCCTCGGAGCACACACCTTTTTGGTGGAGCACGGCGGGGTCATTGTCTTCGAAAGCGACGGTATGCTTTCGCCGACCGACGTTTCCACGGGTCCGTATCCGCTGTTTCCGACGGATATGCAGGCGCCGTTTATGGCGTGCCAGTGTTATGCGTCGGGGATGAGTTCGATGCGCGAAACGGTGTTCGAAGACAGGTTTGCCCACGTCGGGGAACTCGTGAAAATGGGCGCGCGCATAGCGCTTGCGGGCAACACCGCTTTCGTGGACGGCAGCGAAGGTATGCACGGCGCCGCGCTTTCAGCCGCGGACCTCAGGGGCGGTGCGGGGCTTGTGGTCGCCGCGCTGGGAGCGCACGGGGAGAGCACTGTGGACGGTCTGCGTTACATCGACCGCGGCTACGAAAAAATAGAAAATCTTTTCTCGGTGCTCGGCGGAAAGATTTCGCGCATTACCGTCTGAAACCGAAAAAATCGTTCAACAGCCGCTTTTTTCTCCCTTTTTTTCCGAAAAACAGCGTTTTTTAACGTAAAACCATTGACAGCGGGTCTAATTATTATATAATAAAGTTAGTACTAATATAATCGCGCTCGCATATATGCGCGAGTTCGGGGAGATATGAGCGCATTGTTCAACAAAGACATCGTCGTGCTCGACGTCACGTCGAGGCTGATAAGCGCCATAGCGGGGTGCAGAAAAGCGCAGTCCGTCTATGACGTGAAAGCGTGCGCCGAAAGAGAGTACGACGGATATTCCGACGGCGAGTTTTTCGACGCGGACGCTGCGGCGAAAGCGGCGGAAGAAGTGCTGTCCGAAGCGGTGAACGCAAGCGGCACTTCGGCGCGGCGCGTTTTCATAGGCGTGCCGGGTGAGTTCGTCACGCTCGTCAACCGTCCCGTGTCCGTCACTCTGGACAGGGTGCGCAAAGTCATCGACGCGGATATAGATTATCTCATCGCAAAAGGAGGCGTCTTCGAAGACGCCTCGTACGTTCTCGTAAATTCTTCCGCCGTATGTTTTTCGGTGGACACTTCCGACAAACTGTACTTCGACGTGCGCGGTATGAACGCGGGCAGAGTGTCCGCGACGGTTTCCTATATGCTGGCGGAACGCCGTTTTACGGACCTTTTCGAAGCGGCGGCAAAGAGAGCGGGCTTTAAGGAAATACGTTTCGTCGCCACACCGTGGGCGGAAGGCGTCGCAATGTTCGAACGCGAGCAGCGCGATGCGACTTACGTCGTGGTGGATGCGGGCTATCTGTCCACTTCCGTCGCGATAGGCAGGGGAGAAGGGCTCGTCGACCTGAAATCCTTCTCTATGGGCGGAGGACATATCGCCGCCGACATTTACGAAGTTCTCGGCGTGCCGTTCGAGCTTGCGGAGCGCGCGAAGGAACTTGTGGACCTCAATCTTTCCTATTCCGACGACGCGGTGCTCGTCGCGGACGGCGAACACGTCGTGTATGCCGCAGAGGCGTGCGAAATCGTGCGCGCCAGGCTGGAATATTTCGCCGAAATAGTGGCGCAGGTGCTTGACGGGGGGGATTTCCCGACTTATGTCCCCGTATGGCTGACGGGCGAGGGAATGACCTCAATCCGCGGCGCACGCGCCTATATAGCGGAAAAACTCGGACGCAGCGTCGAAATATGCGCGCCCAAACTTCCGGGCTTTGCCCGTCCCGACGACAGCTCCAAGGTGTCGTTGCTCATTGTTGCGGAAACTCTCTCGAAAGATACTTTCGGCAGTTATATCAAACGTGTTTTCAACGGAGGTAAAAAATGATAGATTTCGAAAAATTCGGCTATTCCGAAAAAGCTGCTGACGACGAAACCGAACAGTCCGGCTACGGTTACGGCTCGGAAGACGCCGAGGAGGAGATAGACTACGTCCCCGTGCCCCGCAAGGTTCCGGGCAAGGCGAACATAGTCGTCGTCGGCGTGGGCGGAGGCGGCAACAATGCCGTCAACAATATGATACGCGCGGGCATCAAGAGCGCAAGTTTCATCGTTATGAACACGGATATGCAGGCGCTCAATATGTCCCTCGTGCCCGAAGAGTGCAAGATACAGCTCGGCACCAACCGCACGGGCGGTCTGGGTGCAGGCTCCAACCCCGAAATAGGAAAAATGGCGGCGGAAGAGTCCCGCGAGGAAATCAAGAAAGCACTCGAAGGCATCGACCTTCTCTTCATCACCGCAGGTATGGGCGGCGGCACGGGCACGGGCGCGGCTCCCGTCGTGGCGGAAATCGCCAAATCGATGGGCATCCTCACCGTTGCCGTAGTCACCAAACCCTTCAACTTCGAGGGCGCACAGCGTATGCAGAACGCGGAAGCGGGCATCCGCAACCTCAAAAATTTCGTGGATACGCTGCTCATCATCCCCAACCAGAAGCTCATCGAAGTGCTTGACAACAAGATAGGTTTCAAGCGCGCGTTCGAAATCGCCGACGACGTGCTCCGTCAGGGCGTGCAGGGCGTCAGCGACGTCATAGCCAATCCCGAACTCATCAATCTCGACTTTGCCGACGTGAAGACCATTCTCAAAAAACGCGGTCTTGCTCATATGGGCATAGGATACGGAAAGGGAGAGAAGAGGGTCATCGAAGCGGTGAGGAACGCCGTTTTCAGCCCCTTGCTCGAAACGGACATCGAGGGCGCGACGGGCATCATCGTCAACATCAGCGGCGGCGAAGATATGCTGCTCAGCGAAGTCACCGAAGCCTGCGAGATAGTCAAACAGGTCGTCGACCCCGCCGCCAACATCATTTTCGGCACCGCATTCGTGCCCGACAAGAAAGACATCGAAATTACGATAATCGCAACGGGCTTTGTCGACAAGAACAACGCCCCCGCGCGTTCCGTCGGTTCCGCACCCGTGCAGACGGGCAGACCGCTTGCCGCCGCGATAGCTGACGCTGCCGCAACATCCGAGAAAGACGAAGAAACGGTTGAGCCCGTGAAGTCGGAATATAACCCCGACATCTTCGCACAGCGTCCCGTGTTCAATACGCGTCCCCAGCAGCCCGCCGCTCCGGCTCCCGAGCCCGAACCCGTGCAGCCCGCGCGTCCCGAACCCGCTCCCGCTCCCGAAAGCGCGGACGGCATTCCGTCAGGCCGCATCGACCTCGGAAATGCAGGCAGACAGGTGCCGCCGTTCCTGCGTCATTTGCGCCGCACCCGCGACTGAACGGCGCTATTTTGCGAATAACTGCGTCAGGCACTCTGCCGCGACTGCTCACGTACGAGAAGTACGCCACGCATCC
>UQVO01000016.1 GCA_900544575.1 uncultured Eubacteriales bacterium
GTTTTGCCCTCGGCACTCACTCGGTCGCCGCCTGTTGCGGCTCCCACTCCGAATAGGTGTCCGTCGTGTAAAGGGGAAATTGTTTTCGTCACGCTCACTGGATTGCGGGGTTTCTCGCGCATAACTTGCTGAACGGCGCGCACCTCTTTACAAAAAATGCAGTTTAATTCTCAAAAACGACCGAAAAACGCCGTTTTACGGCAATTATATGAAGGCGAGCGAACGGTTTCGGGGCGTTGCGGGAGGAAGAAAGGCGTGTCGCTTTGCGCGCGTGAGCGCACTTGCGTATACGGTTAATTTTTCCAAGGTCGCGGGGGAGTCGTTGCGGCGGAAAGATTAAATTATCATTAAACGCGCAAAATTCGGCTTGTCATATGCGCTCGCGTGTGATAGTATATAACAGTCGGGTGGATTCCGACAGGATGTTCCATTACAAGCAGGGGGAAAGGAATGAGGAAATTTTTCATCGGAATCGTTTTGATTGCCATTATTGCGGCTTCCGTTTTCGCTTTTGCGGCTTGCGATGATAATGAAAATGACATTGATTTGACTCCGTCGTGGTCTGTCAATACGGAATGGTTGGATACTCCGCTCGCCTTATTGGTGACGCAAGAGTCCAGCACCGGAGTTTTGAGTTTCGTAGATGAAACCCGTTGGCGCATAGATGTCGGCGGCGGTGCCGCTAAGATGGGAGAGAATTCGAATTGGTGTCAGGGGACCTACTATTTCGCCGATGAGAACGGCGAACCCGGAGGAATTCCCGGGTTGGACCCCTTGGTAATGCTTCTGTTTGATACCGAAGCATACATAGCAAGCAATCCCGACGATGAGAATCCGGAGATATACGACCCCGCCAACATCGCATTGGTGGACCCCGTCACCGACGAACCCGTCGATAAAAACATAGAGGTCGTTTATTATCCCGACGAGAACGGCGTTTATATCGTGAAAGCGCGAGGCATTAACGAGTTTGCGATAATGGGTGCCGGCGCATACAAGGACGAGATAACGATGACCTATGAGTTCTATCCTCCGCAGGATGGCACGTTGGGTCTCGGCGGCGCACCTGCCCCCCTTCCTCCCGAAGGGAAAAAGGACTACGGCCCGATAATAGGCGGTGTTGTCGGAGGAGTTGCCGCAGTTGTCATAATCGTAGTGATAGTGGTGCTTGTGAAGAAGAACAAGAAGAAGAAAGCCGCGCAGGCTGCCGCGCAAGCGGAGCAGTCCGACGCGCAGGAAACTCCGCCTGAGGAGTGACGACGTCCGCGGGTCGTAAAAGTGCGGAACGGGCGGCTTTGCGCCGCTGAGACAGGCAACAAGGGAGGACGGGCGTCGGCGCCTTGTCCTCCGTGCAGGTTATAAAAAAGGAGAAAATTATGGATCAGAGCAGCAAGAACAAGGTCAAACTCTTCCGCACCTTGAAAGTTGTCTTCTACTGCCTCGGTCTGCCTCTCTTCGCACTCGCGGTCGTTCTGACCGCCGCAACCGAATATGTGGGTGAATTCGCATATGTGGGTATGGCGGAAACGGAATTGTTCGCGAGTATGAAGGTGCTGTTCAACGGCACGGCGCTTTACGGCGTCTGGGTGGCGGCGGGAGTGTGGCTCATCATAGCCATTTCTCACATCATCATCGCCAAGACGGTGAAGAACAGGCGCGCCCGTACGTTTATCGTCGCGGCGGTGACCCTCGTGGTTATGCTTGTTCCCGTCGTCGTGATGGACATTGCCATACCCATCAGGCTCGACCGGATTCAGGCGGACGCTCCCGAAGGGGTGACCATCGCAAGTTATGAGGACGAGAAAGGGCACTTCTACACCAGGACGAGCGCGAGCTGGACGGCGGACGGCAAGTATGAGAGCAACAATTACTATTTCATAACCGCTGTCGAGGATTTCCTCAAAACCCACAATATCGGTATGTACGGCGGCACCAAGAGCGGCACGGCGAACAACACGTCCAACACCCCCGTGACTTACGGAAGGTTGTACCTGGACAGTGAAGGCATTGCTCCGTTCGAAAGCGAAACCGCCATTGCGGACAAGCTCGTCAAGATAGGCACCACCATTACGGTCGGCGGGCAGGAACTTGCCGTCACGCAGAACGGCGACGGTCTGCTCCAAATCGGCGATATGGTGTTCACGGAGTACTACTACGGCGCAAGCAACGGGCTGTGGTACAGGACTTCCGCCACGGCTCAGATGGGCGACGGTAAGTACGGCTATGCCTCCTACAACTCCAACGGGATGCTCTCCGACGGCTACGTTTACGGGCTGGATTCTGCGCTCGAAATCCTCGAAGATTACTATTACTCGCAGATGATGATAACCGAGCTCGAAAATGCCGCGACTATGGCGGGCACGACTCTTCCGACGTATGACGAGATAATTTCCGGCGCAAGTGCGGCGAGAGAGGCGTATTACACCGACCCGTCCTCCGAAGCCAGCGATTATGAGAGATGGCTGTGGGGAAAACAAACCGCGATAAGCGAAGATTTCTCTCTCACTCAAGGCGAACTCGCAACCGTGCTCAACGCGCTCGGCGGCGCAATCGGCGGTGCGCTCGGAGAAACCGTAGAAACGGTTCTCGGCATTCTGCCCGGTCTCTTGGGAGATATGATTGTCGCCAATGAGGACGGTAGTTATACAATCAATATAACCGACACGGCAACCGGTGCAGTCACCGTATCTATCACAATTGCCGTAGAAGACGCATTCGATAACGGGACGCAGGTGCTGACCGTGAAACTCAGCGGAAGCACTTTCGGCGAGGAAGAGTTCGAAATCGGGCTCGACTCCCGCCTTATAAGCGGGCTTGCAGACATCCTCGACTGGGCGGTTACCAATCTTGGATATACAAGTGCCACGGAACTCATAAGAGATATTCTTAACGGCGGCAGCTCCAACAGCACCATATCCACCATCAGCACCATACTGAACCTGGTCGGCGGACTCATAGGACTTGACAGCATCCTCGACCTCATTCCCACCGACGCGGCAACCACCGAGGATTTGGTGTACGGGCTTATCGAGAATCTGCTCAGCGGACTCTACTGGTATTCCAGCAGCGAAATCAAGCCGCTTTACGACTTCTATGTCGACGGGCTCGGCGAGAGTGCGTCGGACGAAGCGAAAGAATATGCGCAGTATTATGCCGACTATGACAGAGCGGTGTACGAGGGCGGTATGCACGGCTATATGATAGGCTCCGTGCTTGTGCCCGGCAGCTCCGTCATCGCGGGCGACACGCTCGGCAACGGCAGCTACTCCGCGACGGTTCCGGCAAGCTATGCCGAAGTTATGCAGCTGAAAACCGAGCTCGCTTACAAGAGATGGCTCTATCCGCTTCTCGGCGTGAGAGAGTGCCTCGTGTGCTTTATGCCGTTTGTGGTGCTGTTCATCATACTGAGCGGCGTCGCGGCAGAAAAAGAAATGCTTTACGCCACGGGACAGGAAACCGCGAAGAGCAAGAAAAACAAGAAGAAAGAAGACGAAGAGGAAGCCATTCTGTTTGCGGAGGAGTCCGACAAACAGACGGCGTCCGAAACCGCCGCGGCGGAGGATGTCCCCGTGACACCGCTCCCCGAGGAGGGCACCGCGACCCTTGTCGCGGACGAAAACGACAAGGAGGTGCTGTGATATGAAAAACGCAAATACTGCTGACAGCAAGAAGAAATTCAACGGCAAGATAGCGGGACTCACAGTCCTCGAAGTGCTGTTCTATCTGTTCAGTCTGCCCATCATCGTGGTGCTTTCCGTGGTGTTCGGCGTCAGGGCTTACGAACTCGTTCCCTACTATTCGTTCTGGCCTTTTGTCGGCGTCATCCTCGCCGGCGTGCTGTGCCTGATTTTCATCATAGTCGTTATGTGCATTTCTCTTCGCAAGAAGAGCAAACGCACCATACTGATGCAGACGGTTTCCATAATCGTCGCGGTGATTTTCCTCACATCGTTCATTGCCGTGGCACTGGACGTTGTGTTGCCCGACGTGCTTGCGCAGCTGACATCCAGCACCCTCTTTTACGAGGACCTGAACAATCAGTCGCTCGCGTCCGAACAGGCGGAATTCAACGCCTCTCTTGACCGCAAGTTCATTATGCTGAATTTGCTGAACGGCAACTACGACCCGCAATACGAGTATGAAACTTTGAAGGCGGACAGCGACATTACGTCCAGAAGACGTCAAATCGGCAGCGAACTCGGTCGGTTGGATTCGACAGAGCAGTATGAGCAGATATATCTTTCCGACGAGCTCTATGCGGAACTCTTCCAATTCATCTATGACGAGTACATTATGACCGACATAGATTACGCGCTGCTCGAACCCAACAAACCGTTCGGCAACACCACCCGTATAGCAATGGGACACGCGATAGCGGAAGTAATCTATCCCGAATTCCGGCAGCTTGCCGAAGAGGGTATGAGCAACGAGAGGATAGCGTATCTGTATCAGAACAATTACGCAAGCCTCAAAAACGACGGTTATCTCACCTATGACGATTCGATGATTCTCTTCGCAACGTCCGGCAGAATGACCGTTCCCGTCGTCATCCGTCTGCTTCTCGACCGAGGCTACACCTACACCGAAGGCGAACAGGCATATATCGAAAACGGCGAGGTGGTCGAACCCGAAGGCACGTTCTATCTCGAACTCTATGAGAAGGAAGACGTCATTGCCATAATGGAAGATGAAGATGCGGTGGAGTGGAACAGCGACGGCACCCGCGGCGTCCTCGTGAAGGAAGTTGAAGGCGTCGATTACGGCGTCGGAGCCGTCGTCATCCCTGTTTATGACGAAAACGGCACCCTCACCGGCGGTTACATCCGCGCGCCCAGACAGTGGAGCATCCTCGATATGGACGGCAAGAATATGGATGTCGCCGCAATAAGCGATGTGGTCATCGACCTCGGTGAACTTCTCGGGGACATTGAAGTCGGCGGGTTCGACCTTGGCAGTATTTTTAGAAATATGGACCCCATGACCATCGGTGAATTGCTTAATAATTTGGATGGTATTATTTCAACGTTGATGAGTGCTCTGGGCGGCGGTTCGAGCAACATCAGCATTATGTCCATCATCGATAAACTGCTCCAAGGAGTGACGGACGTCATTATGGCGGCCACGGGCGGCAGCGGGCTTTATCTCAATCTCGCAATCAACGACCAGGGCGCGCTGGAAATCGCAATCGCCCCGACCAATGTCGAAGTCGGTATGCTCGGCTATCAGTATATGACCTGGATGGAATCCAACAACCTCCTCTTTGCGGTCATGGGCGTGATGTCCCTGCGTGAATGGCTCTACATCTTCGGCGCGGTGTCCGTATTGCTCGCGTTTGCGGCAGGTATGTGCCGTGAGATAAAGGCGCGCGTGAGAAAGGATATGGCCGACAACGAAGAACTCGAAGCTGAAAACGAAGCGGCAGGCGAAGGCGAAACTTTCGAGAGCGGAGCGGCGGAATATGACGCCGAAACTCCTGCGGCCGATATTGAGGCCACGGACCCCGTCCCCGAACCCGCGGAATAATCCGACAATGAGAAAGGGCTTGCGCGCAAGCCCTTTCTTTTTGCGCATTTTTGCGGAACGGGGAGTAAAGGCGGCGGCGCAGAACGGAGCGCTATCGCAAATGCGCCGACATATGACGGAAGACCGTGCCCGCGGCGGGGTGCGCGGATAAGCGTATGTGCGCATACGGGGCTGACTAACGTATGTGCGCGTATCGGGGAGGGGCGCGTGCGCTGACGCGTGCGTGGACGGGCGCGCGTTCAGGCGCGGAAGAGTTTATGAATGTCGTCGTAAAAAATAAAAATAAAATACGGTCATTACGCTTGCAAACGGGCGCGCGTGTGATATAATGGAAAATATTTCGGGAGAGAATATGCTCGCTTTTGAAAATGCCGTTTATTATACGACGAAAGGATTTCGCAGGGGCGGTATCACCGTTGAAGGCGGCAGGGTGTTTCTCTCTCCGTCCGAGCCCGTGAAAGAGGCGGACGTATCCGGAAAAATCATTCTTCCCGGTCTGGCAGACGTACACGTGCATCTGCGGGAACCGGGATTTTTTTATAAGGAAAGCATAGCGACGGGCAGCGAAAGCGGCGCAAG
Source organism: uncultured Eubacteriales bacterium (assembly GCA_900544575.1). Classification (GTDB taxonomy): domain Bacteria; phylum Bacillota; class Clostridia; order Christensenellales; family CAG-917; genus Limadaptatus; species Limadaptatus stercorigallinarum. Next base: position 6,103 of record UQVO01000016.1, read on the forward strand.
GGCGGGGTATACCGCGCTTCTTGCAATGCCAAATCTCAACCCCGTGCCGGACAGCGCGGCGCATCTCGCGCCCGAACTCGACGCCATCGCGCGCACGGCGGTGGTGGGAGTGCATCCCTATGCCGCGCTCACCGTGGGCGAAAAGGGGAGGGAGCTCTCGGCGATAGAGGAACTTGCGCCTTGCGTTGCGGGATTTTCCGACGACGGCAAGGGAGTGCAGAGTGCGGAGCTGATGAGAGAGGCTATGCTGCGCGTAAAGGCGTGCGGAAAAGTCGTGGCGGCGCATTGCGAAGCGGAGGAACTGCTGAACGGCGGATATATTCACGACGGCGCGTATGCCGCGGCTCACGGGCACAGGGGGATTCCGTCCGAAAGCGAGTGGAGAATGGTGGAGCGCGACGTCGCGCTGGCGGAGGAAACGGGCGTGAAATATCACGTCTGCCACGTTTCGACCAAAGAGAGCGTGGACATCGTCCGTCGGGCAAAGGCGCGCGGAGCGGACGTCACCTGCGAAACGGCGCCGCATTATCTCGTTCTTACGGAGGACGACCTCGAAGAGGACGGAAGGTTCAAGATGAATCCGCCTCTCAGGTCGGCGGAAGACCGCGCGGCGCTTATCGAAGGACTGCGCGACGGCACGGTGGATATGGTGGCGACGGACCACGCGCCGCACTCCGACGAAGAAAAGGGCAGAGGGCTCAAAGACAGCGCAATGGGCGTAATAGGGCTGGAATTCGCTTTTCCCGTGCTGTATACGGAGCTTGTGCTCAAAGGGAAAATCTCACTTGCGCGGCTGATTGAGGCGATGAGCACGGCGCCCGCGCGCAGGTTCAATCTGCCGACGGGCGACATATACGACGGAGCGCCCGCCAATCTCGCCGTCATCGACCTTTCGAGAGAGTGGACGGTGAGGGGAGCGGAGTCCGCGTCCAAGGGCAGCAGCACTCCTTTCGAGGGCAGAAAAGTCAGAGCAAAGAACGTAATGACAATATATAACGGAGAAACGGTATGGAAAGAGTGAAAAGAAAACTCGTGCTGGAAAACGGCGACGTTTACGTCGGCACAGGCTTCGGCGCGTCCGCGGACGCCATAGGCGAGATAGTGTTCAACACGTCCATGGCGGGGTATCAGGAGATTATTTCGGACCCGAGCTACACCGACCAGATTATTGTGATGTCCTATCCCATCATCGGCAACTACGGCATCACGGACGAGGACTACGAAAGCAAAAACCTGCTTCTCAAAGCGATGGTGGTGCGCGATTACAACGACGCGCCGTCCAACTTCCGCTACACCAAGACGCTTTCGGAGCTGCTGGAAGAAAACGGCGTGCCCGGCATTCAGGGCATCGACACCCGCAAGCTGGTGCGTACCATACGCGACAAAGGCTCGATGACCGCGTGTCTTGTGGATGCGGACGTCCCCGACGAAGAGGTTATGAAGAGGATTGCGCAGTACGTCTATCCCACCGACCAGGTGCAGAGAGCGGGATGCAAGAAGAGATGGTACAGCCGCACGCCCAATCACCGCTATAACGTGGTGGCGATAGACTGCGGCATCAAGAACCAGATGGTCAAGAACCTGAACAGCAAGGGATGCAACGTCATCGTCGTGCCTCACACCATCAGCGCGGAGGACGTGCTTGCGCTGAAACCGGACGGAGTTTTTCTGAGCAACGGTCCCGGCGACCCCGTCAACGTGCCGGAGGTGGTGGAGCTTGTCAGGGCGCTCAAAGGAAAGGTGCCGATTATGGGCGTGTGTATGGGCCACCAGCTCATCAGCCTTGCCTACGGGGCGAAGACGTACAAGCTGAAATTCGGCCACCGCGGCGGCAATCATCCCATACTCGACAAGACCACGGGATATATCGAAATCACGGCGCAGAACCACAGCTATGCCGTGGACGAGAAGTCGCTGAAAGGGACGGGGCTTTCCGTCACGCACGTCAATCTGCTGGACGGCACGGTGGAAGGCGTGGAAGACAAGAAGAACAAAGTGTTTTCCGTGCAGTTCCATCCCGAAAGCGCGCCCGGTCCCTGCGACAGCATAAGGCTGTTCGACAAATTCATTGCCAACATCGAGGAGTGGAAGAAAAATGCCTAAGAGAACGGATATAAAGAAAGTTTTGGTCATAGGCTCCGGGCCCATTGTCATAGGACAGGCGGCGGAGTTCGACTATGCGGGCACGCAGGCGTGCATCGCGCTGAAAGAAGAGGGCTACGAAGTCGTCCTTGCCAACTCCAACCCCGCCACGATTATGACGGACAAGATGATGGCGGACAAGATATATATGGAGCCGCTCACCCTCGAATACGTCGCACGCATCATCCGTTACGAGCGTCCCGACGCAATCGTCCCCGCCCTCGGCGGACAGACGGGGCTCAACCTTGCGATGAAGCTTGCGCACAGCGGTGTTTTGGACGAATGCAACGTTAAACTGCTCGGAACGTCGCTTGAAAGTATCGAAATGGCGGAAGACCGCGAAAAATTCAAAGAGATGTGTATGCGCATCGGCGAGCCCGTCATCCCTTCGCAGATAACTTACAGCATAGAGGAAGCGAAAGAAGCGGCGCTGAATATAGGCTATCCCGTGGTGCTGCGCCCCGCGTTCACGCTCGGCGGCACGGGCGGCGGTTTTGCGGAGACGGAAGAGGAGCTGTGCGAAATTATGAAAAACGCGCTCCAACTCTCTCCCGTGGGGCAGGTGCTGGTCGAAAAGAGCGTCAAAGGGTTCAAGGAAATCGAGTTCGAAGTCATGCGCGACGCGAACGATACCGCGATTGCGATATGCAGTATGGAAAACCTCGACCCCGTCGGCGTGCATACCGGCGACAGCATAGTCGTTGCGCCCGCGCAGACGCTCACCAACAAGGAAGTGCAGATGCTGCGCAACAGCGCGCTCAAAATCATCCGCGAACTGAAAATCGAAGGCGGCTGCAACGTGCAGTTTGCGCTGGACCCGCATTCGTTCAGATATTACCTCATCGAGGTCAATCCCCGCGTGTCGCGCTCTTCCGCGCTTGCGTCCAAGGCGAGCGGCTATCCCATCGCGCGCGTGACGGCAAAGGTCGCTCTCGGAATGAGGCTGGACGAGATACCCCTCGCCAACACTCCCGCGTCCTTCGAGCCCGCGCTCGACTATATCGTCACCAAAGTGGCGCGCTTCCCGTTCGACAAGTTCGACACCGCCTCCAACAAGCTAGGCACGCAGATGAAAGCGACGGGCGAGGTGATGAGCATAGGCAGGACTTTCGAGGAAAGCCTGCTCAAAGCGCTGCGTTCGCTCGAAATCGGCGCGATACACATCTGGATTCCGAAGTTCGACACTTGGACGAGGCAGGAGCTTTACGACTACATCAAGGACTGCACGGACGACAGGCTTTTCGCCATTGCGGAGCTGTTCGAGCGCGGCGGCGACATAGGTCTTATCGCGTCAAGCACGAAGATAGATATGTTCTTCCTCGAAAAGATAAGGGAGATTGTCGAGTTCGAGTCCGTCGTCAAGGCAAATCCCTTTGACGTCGAAGTGTTCAAAGAGGCGAAGCGCCGCGGATTTTCGGACAAGTATCTCGCGAAAGTGTGGAAGTCCACGGAAGAGGAAATCTTCTTAAAGCGCAGGGAGCTCGGCATAATGCCCGTGTACAAGATGATTGACACCTGTGCGGGCGAATTCGAGAGTTACGTTCCTTATTTTTACTCCACCTACGAGGAAGAGCAGGAGAGCGTTGTCAGCGACAAGAAGAAGATTATCGTGCTCGGCTCCGGTCCCATCAGAATAGGTCAGGGCATAGAGTTCGACTACTCCACCGTACACGCCATCTGGACCATCCGCGAGGCGGGCTATGAGGCAATCATCATCAACAACAACCCCGAAACGGTGTCCACGGACTACACCACTTCCGACAAGCTCTATTTCGAGCCGCTGACGGTCGAAGACGTGATGAACGTCATCGAGCTCGAAAAGCCCGACGGCGTCGTGGTGTCCCTCGGCGGACAGACCGCAATCAACCTTGCCGACAAACTCGACGCGCTCGGCGTGAAAATCATCGGCACGGACGTCAACGCCATACGCAACGCCGAGGACCGCGACTGCTTCGAAAAGATACTCACCGACCTGCACATCCCGCAGCCCAAGGGCGAAGCGGTGTTCACCGTCGAAGAGGGACTTAAAGTGGCGGAAAGGATAGGTTATCCCGTGCTTGTGCGCCCCAGCTACGTTCTCGGCGGCAGACAGATGCAGATTGCGTCCACGCCCGAAGCCCTCGGCAAATATCTCCGTTCTGCGTCCGCGCTGAACACGGGACACGCCATCCTGGTGGACAAATACATCCTCGGTAAGGAGCTCGAAGTGGATGCGGTGTGCGACGGCAAGGACGTGTTCTGTCCCGCGATAATGCAGCACATCGAGCGCACGGGCGTGCACTCCGGCGACAGCATCAGCGTCTATCCCACTTTCAGCATCAGCGAGGCGGCGAAGAAGAAAATCCTCGACTACACCGTCAAACTCGGTCTGGGCATAGGCATTGTCGGACTTTACAACATACAGTTCATCGTCGACGACAAAGAGGACGTCTACGTCATAGAAGTCAACCCCCGTTCTTCGCGCACCGTGCCTTTCATTTCCAAGGCGTCGGGCTACTCGCTTGCCGACATCGGCACGAAAGTTATGCTCGGCATTTCGCTCAAAGAGCAGGGCTTCACCTCCGTGTATCCCGAAAAAGAGCCCGACAGGTGGTATGTCAAAGCGCCCGCGTTCTCTTTCTCGAAAATCAAGGGAATGGAAGTCTATCTCTCTCCCGAGATGAAATCCACAGGCGAGGCGATAGGTTACGACACCTCTATGAAGCGCGCGCTTTACAAGGCGCTTAAAGCGTCGGGGATGAGTATGCAGAACTACGGCACGGTGTTCCTCACCATAGCCGACTGCGACAAGGAAGCCTTCCTGCCCATTGCGAAGCGTTTTTACGACCTCGGTTTCAACATCGAAGCGACGAAAGGGACCGCGGACTTCCTGCACGCCCACGGCATTCGCGCCAGAAGCAAGGCGAAAATCAGCGAAGGCAGCGACGAAATCCTCGACAGCATAAGGAAAGGGCACGTCACTTACGTCATCAACACCCGCGACCTCAACGAAGAGAGCACCAAGCGCGACGGTTACGAGATACGCCGTGCGGCGGTTGAAAACAACGTCACTCTGTTCACGTCGCAGGACACCGTCGAAGCGCTGCTGGACGTGCTGGAAGATATGACCTTCCGTGTGAGCACAATCTGCTGATGAAAAGAGAAATGCTGACCGTCGCGGGAAGGCGCGACCTCAACGAAAGCGTGTATGAGCTTGTGCTCGAAGGCGCAAGCCCTATGCGCGCGGGGCAGTTCGTCGAAATTGCGGCGGACGGCTTTTATCTGCGCCGCCCCATAAGCGTGGCGGATTGGGAGGACGGCGCGCTCACTCTGCTCATAAAAGAAGTCGGGCAGGGCACAAAGCGGCTCCGCACTCTGCAAGCGGGCGACCGCGTCGACGCGCTCACAGGGCTGGGCAACGGCTTCGACTGCGCCGCGAAGCGTCCGCTCCTCATAGGCGGCGGTATAGGCTGCGCGCCGCTGTACAAACTCGCCAGAGAATTCTGCGCCAGAGGCGTGCGTCCTGCGGCGGTGCTGGGGTTCAGAAACAAATCGGAAATATATTACGCGGAGGAATTCTCGCGGTTTTGCGACCTCGTCATTGCGACGGACGACGGCAGCGAAGGTTTTCGCGGCAATGCCGTCGCGGCGGCGGGCGCGCTCTCCTTCGACCGATTTTACGCCTGCGGACCCGCCGTTATGCTCAAAGCCGCGGCAAAGGCGTTCTCTTCGGGGCAGGTGAGTCTGGAAGCGCGTATGGGCTGCGGCTTCGGCGTGTGTATGGGGTGCAGCATAAAGACGACGAAAGGGTTTGCCCGCGTATGCAAAGAGGGTCCCGTCTTTGAGGCGGCGGAGGTGATATGGGAATGAAAGACCTTTCCGTGAGCTATCTCGGTCACGGGATGAAAAATCCCGTCGTCCCCGCCAGCGGGACATTCGGCTTCGGCTGGGAAGAGGCGGAATTTTACGACATCAACGTGCTCGGTTCCATATGCCTCAAAGGCACCACCGCCGAGGCGCGTTACGGCAATCCTCTGCCGCGCATCGCGGAATGCACCGCGGGGCTCATCAACGCAATCGGGCTGCAAAATCCCGGCGTGCGCGCCGTCATAGACGAAGAAATCCCGAAACTTTGCAAAGTTTACTCTGACAAGGTCATCGCCAACGTGGGCGGTCACAGCGAAGAGGAATATGTGACGACCGCGGCGGCGTTTGACGGGTGCGACAAGGTGTTCGCGGTCGAGCTCAACATCAGCTGTCCCAACGTCAAGGGGGGCGGTATGGCGTTCGGCACGGATGCGGAAATCGCAAAAAGGCTGGTTTACAGCGTCAAAAAAGCAATAAAAAAGCCTCTTATCGTCAAACTCAGTCCGAACGTGACGTCCGTTGCGGATATGGCGAGGGCAGTCGCGGACGGAGGGGCGGACGGCATCTCTCTCATCAACACGCTTGTCGGGATGCGTATAGACCTGCGCACGCGCAGACCTGTCATCGGCGTGCGGACGGGCGGGTTCAGCGGGCCTGCGGTCTTCCCCGTCGCGGTCAGAATGGTGAGCGAAGTTTCGCGCGCCGTGTCTCTGCCCGTGATGGGCATAGGCGGCGTTTCGTCCGCGCGCGACGTCATAGAAATGATGATGGCGGGTGCGACTGCGGTGCAGGTCGGCGCAGCAAATCTCGTCGACCCCTGCGCGTGCAAGAGGATAATCGAAGACCTCCCCGCCGTTATGGACGAGCTGGGGATTGACAGTCTGAAAGAAATAATCGGGGCGGCAAACGCCTGAGGTGCATATGGGCAAGGATGTTATCATCGCGCTGGATTTTCCGTCCGCGCAGCAAGTGTACGACTTTCTGGACAAGTTCGATGGCGAGGAAAGGAAGCCTTTCGTCAAGATAGGTATGGAGTTGTTTTACGCTGGGGGGGCGGATATTGTGCGCGAGGTCAGACGCCGCGGGCACAAGGTGTTCCTCGACCTCAAACTCCACGACATTCCCAACACCGTAGGGCGCAGTATGGCGGTGCTTTCCGCGCTAGACGTCGATATGTGCAATCTGCACGCGGGCGGCGGTTCGGCTATGATGAAAGCCGCGCTCGAAGGGCTCACCCGTCCCGACGGGACGCGCCCGCTGCTCATCGCCGTCACGCAGCTCACCTCCACGGGCGACGAAATGCTGCACGACGAGCTGCTGATTTCCGCGCCTATGGACGAAACCGTTATGCATTATGCGCAGAACGCCGCCCGTTCCGGTCTGGACGGGGTGGTGTGTTCCCCTCTCGAAGCGGGCAAGGTTCACGCCGTGTGCGGGGCGAATTTCCTCACCGTCACGCCCGGCATACGTTTCGACGACGCGTCGAAGGGCGACCAGGTGCGCGTCACCACGCCCGCGAAAGCGCGAGAACTGGGGTCGGACTATATAGTGGTCGGACGTCCCGTCACCGCGGCGGAAGACCCCGTCGCCGCTTATCGTCGCTGCGTCGCCGAGTTTGTGGGGATTTAATCCCCACACCCCTTGCTCTGTTTTCGCGGCGCACGCGCTCTGATAAAAAACGGAAGAAAGACTTATTGTCATAAGGAGAAGATATGGAAGAACTGAAAAGGACAGTTGCGGAAGGACTGCTGAAAATCGGCGCGGTGTTTCTCCGTCCCGACGAGCCTTTCACCTGGGCGAGCGGAATAAAGAGCCCGATTTACTGCGACAACCGTCTTACGCTCACGGCGCCCGAAGTCCGCGACAAAGTGGAAGAGGGGCTTGCCGCACTCGTCAAGGAGCATTTCCCCGAATGCGAGGTGCTGATGGGGACGGCGACCGCCGGCATAGCGCACGCCGCAATCACGGCGCACCTGATGAATATGCCTATGGGATACGTGCGCTCCGGGGCAAAGGACCACGGCAGAGCCAACCGCATAGAGGGCAGACTCGAAAAGGGCGAAAAAGTCGTTGTGGTCGAGGACCTCATCTCCACGGCGAAAAGCTCTCTCGAAGTGGTGGAAGCCCTGCGCGAAGAGGGTGCGGACGTGCTGGGAATGGTCAGCATTTTCACCTACGGAATGAAGGCGGGCAAGGAAAAACTCGCGGCGGCGGGAGTGAAGGCCGTCAGCCTTTGCGACCTCGACAGCCTGCTCGAAGTGGCGGTCGAAGAAGGATACATAAAAGCCGCCGACCGCGGCAGACTCATCGCGTTCCGCGACAATCCTTCCGACGAAAGCTGGATTGAAAAATGACAGAAAGCGCGCTTGAAGCGCACGTTATGTACGATAAAACCCTTGTTTTGCAATGAAAAAGTTAAGACATCTGATTGACATTTCCGATTTCACCACGAAAGAAATCGACGGCATAATCGCCGTCGCAGAAGACATAATGGCGCACAGGGACAGATATGCCCACGCCTGCGACGGGAAAAAACTCGCCACTCTTTTCTTCGAGCCGTCCACGAGGACGAGGCTCAGTTTCGAGGCGGCGATGATAGAGCTCGGCGGCTCCACTCTCGGTTTTGCGTCCGCTTCCGCAAGCTCGACGACGAAAGGGGAGAGCGTTATGGACACCATCCGCACCGTCGGGGCGTATGCGGACATAATCGCGATGCGCCATCCTCTTGAAGGCGCGGCGCTCGCCGCGTCGCAGCGCAGCATCGTTCCCGTCGTCAACGCGGGGGACGGCGGGCATTGCCATCCCACCCAGACCCTTGCCGACCTGCTTACGATAAAGAACCGCCACGGCAGGCTGGACCACCTTACGGTAGGCATCTGCGGCGACCTGAAATACGGCAGGACGGTGCACTCGCTCATCAACGCGCTGACGCGTTATCCGGGCAACCGTTTCGTGATGATTTCGCCCCCGGAGCTCACCATCCCCAATTATGTGCGCTACGAGATTATGCAGCCGCGCAGCGCCGTCTGGACGGAGTGCCGCACGATAGAGGACTGCATAGGCGAGCTTGACGTGCTGTATATGACGCGCATTCAGCGCGAGCGTTTTGCGGACCTCGACGAATACGAGAGACTGAAAGACTGCTACGTCCTGAATGCCGAGAAGATGAAGGCGGCGAAACGGGATATGAGCGTGCTCCATCCTCTGCCCAGAGTGAAGGAAATCAACGTGGACGTGGACGACGACCCGCGCGCGTGCTATTTCAAGCAGGTGGAATACGGCAAATTTATGCGTATGTCCCTCATACTCAAACTGCTTGCCGACGCGGAGAGCGGCGATTTCCCCGCTCCGTTCCGCCGTCCGCTCGCCGACCTCGGCGGATACGTCTGCGACAATCCGAAGTGCGTGACGGCAGTCGAAACCGACCTCAAACAGATGTTTTCGCTGCGCGACGCCGAACACAGCGTCTATCGCTGCGAGTACTGCGAAACCCGCGTCAAAAACAAGAAGTGAACGCGGCGCGCCGCACCCTGCGGGGGATTGTTCCCCGCTCTGCAAACAAAAAAATCCGACGATTGCAATGCCGCAAAAACAACGCCGCCGCACGGAGAATTCCGGGCGGCGGCGTTTTCATAACCGCGGTCAAGGGATTTGTCCCTTGTTAAGCCGAGGGGAGAGCGTCCCCTGCGTTTCTTACTTGAAGTAACGGGCGAGCAGGCCTTCGAACGCTTTGCCGTGACGCGCTTCGTCGCGTGCCATTTCGTGCACGGTGTCGTGGATTGCGTCAAGTCCTTCTTCCTTGGCGCGCTTTGCGAGGTCGAATTTGCCTTTGGTGGCGCCGTTTTCGGCTTCCACTCTCTTTTCGAGGTTGACCTTGGTGGAAGGAGACACGACTTCGCCGAGGAGTTCCGCGAATTTTGCCGCGTGTTCTGCCTCTTCGAATGCCGCCTTTTCCCAGTACAGACCGATTTCAGGATAGCCTTCGCGGTGAGCGGCGCGGCTCATTGCGAGATACATACCGACTTCGGTGCATTCGCCTTCGAAGTTGGCGCGCAGACCTTCGATGATGTCGGCGGGAGCGCCCTGCGCGACGCCGATGATGTGTTCTGCCGCCCACATTCTCGCGCCTTCTTCCTGCTTATAGAACTTCTCTCTGGGGGCTTTGCAGACGGGGCACTTTTCGGGTGCTTCGTTGCCTTCGTGAACGTAACCGCAAACGGAACAGATAAATTTCGCCATAGTTTTTTCTCCTTTCGATACAACAGTATTTTGGTTTTCTTTTATTTTGTCGGCAGCGCTGCCGGCAATTGCGTTTTTATCCGCGCGCTCGAAGTCCTGCGCGCCGTGCTTGCATATGGGGCACACAAAGTCCGCGGGGAGTTTGCCCTTGTGGACGTAGCCGCATATTCTGCACACCCACACTTCCTCGCCGTCGGCCGCGGTGGGAGCGGGTCTGGGCTTGATGTCGCTCTGATAGTAAGCGTAGGTGAGTTCCTCGCCGTTTTCGGCAAGCGCCGTCGTGCCCGTGAGCGACGCGACGAACATCGTATGCGTGCCGAAGTCTATCGTCTTTTCCACGTTCATCTCGAAGTAGCCGAGCACGCCTTCCGTGGGGACTTTGCACCCGTTCGCCGCGGTGACGTACGGCACGTCGGCAAACTTGTCGCAGTCCCTGCCGCTGCGCATTCCGAAGCCCTTGATGAGCGAAAAGGGCGTCTTTTTGGAGAGCACCGCTACGGCGAATTTTCCGCTTTCCGCAATGAGGTCGTGGGTGCGGTTGAGCTTGTTGACCGTCACGGAAAATCTTTCGGGGTCGGAGGTCTGCTGGGAGAGGGTGTTTATCATACAACCCCCGTGCGCTCCGCCGCTTTCCGACGTCAGGACATACAGCCCGTAGCTGATTTTGAACAGCAAATTCATAGTTTTTCCCCCTTACAAGAGGCGCATAAACCTTTGAATATGATTTCCGCCTCGGTTATTTCCGCATTTCCGCACGCCTCTTTCGCGTGCTTTACGAACTCGTTTTCACCCACGTTCACGTCCGTCAGCTCTCCGCATTCGGTGCAGAGGAAGTGCGCGTGTATGGAGGTGGTCTTGTCAAAACGCGAGGGCGCGCCGGGTACGGTTATTTCCCTCACTTTGCCTTCGCGCGTCAGCATCCCCAGCACTCTGTACACGGTGCCCAGACTGATGTTCGGGATTTCCTTCCTCACGCGCTCGCACACCGTGACCGCGGTCGGATGGTCGCAGGAGGAGAGCACGGCGGCTTCGATTGCCGACTTCTGCCGCGTATTGCGTTTTTGAGCGAGTTCCGCCTGCATAGCGCCTCCTTAACGATAATCGTTATCATTATCATAAAGGTGGAAGACGCGTTTGTCAACGCTTTGGGCAAAGTTTTTCCGTCTTCCCGAAAAAATTCGCCGCGGCGAACCGACTTGTTCCGACGCGGTGCGGCGGGCGTCACTTTTTGTCGGGGGAGAGCTTTTTGAGCAGGCGCTCCGTGAAGTCGCGGTCGATGGAGCGCAGCGCCTTGATGTAGGTTTCCGCGGACGGGCGGTCGGGCATACGCAGCCAGGACAGCATTGACGCGGTCGTCCCCGCAACGTGATATTCGATTTCCAAAGCTATGCCGAAGTCCACTTCCACGCCGTTCTGCTTCGCGAGCGCGTGAAACGCGTCTTTCATTCTGCCGCGCACGCGGAAGAAGAAGGAAAAATCCCCGTGCTCTCCGAGCAGCAGGGAAAGCGCGTCCGCGTTGCGTTCGAAAATGGCGACGACTTCGTCGATGGGAATTTTCTCGTCGTCGGGTATGCCGAACTGCATTTCTTCGAGGATGGCGTCCTCTATCTGTCGCAGCATTTCGGGCACGTCGGAAAAGTATTCGTAAAACGTGCTGCGGTTGTAGCCCGCGGTCGCGGCTATCTCGCCGACGGTTATGCGTTCTATTCCTTTTTCCCTGTACAGTTTCCAGAAGGCGTCGACAAGGGTCTGTTTCGTCTGCGCCCGCACCGCGGTTTTTACTGCCATTTCTCCTCCGAAAATCCGACAATCGCGGCAGGATTGTCGTGCCAAATTTGTTGACTTGTCCCGCCGCGGTGGCTAAAATAACTACAACTTATCATACAACACGGTGTCGGATTGCGCAAGGGGTATGCGGTCCGTATTCGGGAAGAGAAACTATGATGGATATTATAAAAACTTTGTCAAAGAGCATAAGGGAGTTCAAGAAAGAGTCCATTCTTTCTCCCGTGCTCGTGACCGTGGAAGTGGTGATGGAGTGTCTTATCCCGCTTTATATGGTCACTATGCTCGAAAGGATACAGGAAGACAATTCCATCCCGAACATCTTGATGTGGGGCGGCATTCTGCTGGTTATGGCTGCCGTTGCGCTGGTGTTCGGTATGCTTGCGGGACGCTATGCGGCGAAGGCGTCGGCGGGGTTCGCGCGCAATCTGCGCAGCGACATCTATTCCTCCATTCAGGGGTTTTCGTTCGCCAACATCGACAAGTTTTCGCCGTCAAGCCTCGTCACGCGTATGACGACGGACGTCACCAACATTCAGAACGCGTTTATGATGATAATCCGCGTCGCGGTGCGAAGCCCCATTATGCTCGTCGTGTCCGTCGTTATGGCATTCACCATCAACTGGAAGATAGCGCTCGTATTCCTCGCGCTCGTTCCCGTGCTGGGCGTCGGGCTTTTCCTCATTTTCAGAAAGGTTGACCCCATTTTCGCGAAGGTGTTCAAGAAGTACGACGCGATGAACGAGTCCATTCAGGAAAACATCAAGGGCGTGCGCGTCGTGAAGTCCTATGTCCGCGAAGATTACGAGATAAAGAAATTCGCAAAGACGGCGCAGAACGTGCGCGCGGACTTCCAGCGCGGCGAAATGATAATGGCGCTCAACAGCCCGCTTATGCAGTTCGCCATATGGACGGCGATTGCGTTCGTGTGCATTTACGGTTCGCAGCTCATCGTCAATTCCGGCGCAACGGAGTTGAACGCCGCGGCGCTGTCCAGCCTCATCGCATACGGCGCGCAGTGTATGTCCTCGCTGATGATGCTGTCTATGGTCATGGTTATGATTTCCATCGCGACGTCGTCTTCGGAGCGTGTCGCGGAGGTGCTTAACGAGAAGAGCACGCTGACCAACCCGGACAACCCCGTCTATGAAGTGCCCGACGGCAGCGTGGAGTTCAGGGACGTGAGTTTCAAATACTCCGAAAAGGCGGAGAGGTTCGCTTTGAGCGACGTCAACATCAAAATAGAGTCCGGTCAGACGGTGGGCATACTCGGCGGCACGGGGTCGAGCAAGACTTCGCTCGTCAACCTCATCCCCCGTCTTTACGACGTGTCGGAGGGCGAGGTGCTCGTCGGCGGAATAGACGTCAGGGACTACGACCTCGAAAGTCTGCGCAATCAGGTTGCGGTCGTGCTGCAAAAGAACGTGCTGTTTTCGGGCACGATAAAGGAAAATCTCCGCTGGGGCAATCCCGACGCGACGGACGAAGAGATGATTGAGGCGTGCAAACGCGCGCAGGCTCACGAATTCGTGTCTTCTTTCCCCGACGGATACGACACTTACATCGAGCAGGGCGGCACCAACGTGTCCGGCGGTCAGAAGCAGAGGCTTTGCATCGCGCGTGCTCTGCTCAAAAAGCCGAAGATACTCATCCTCGACGACTCCACGTCCGCCGTGGACACCAAGACGGACGCGCTCATCAGGCAGTCTTTCCGCGAGGACCTGCCCGACGTGACGAAGTTCATCATCGCCCAGCGCGTGTCCTCCGTCGAGGACGCCGACCTCATCATCATAATGGACGGCGGCGCGATTGTTGCGACGGGCAGACACGAAGACCTGCTTGCGGGCAACAAGATATATCAGGAAGTGTACTACTCCCAGAACAGAATGGGCGCAACCGCTGACGACCTCAAAAAAATCAACGCGGATGAGGACGCCGGAAACGCCGACACCGCCGAGGGAGGTGAGAACTGATGGCTGCACGCAGAATGGAAATCAAGAAAGGAAGCGCTCTCAAAATCCTCGGAAGGCTCTTCCGCTACATCGGTCATTATTACAAATGGGAGCTGCTCGCCGTCGTAATCTGCATCGCGGTGACGGCGGTCGCGGGCATAAGTTCGTCCATATTCCTCGAAATTCTGGTGGATGACGTCATCACTCCCGGTCTGGAACACGGGTTCGACTACGTCGCCGACACGCTGTACACCATCGCGGGCATTATGGCGGGCATTTACGCCGCGGGCATACTGTGCTCGTTCGTCTACACCCGTCTGATGGCCGTCATCACGCAGGGCTTCCTCAAACACGTCCGTGAGGATATGTTCGACAAAATGCAGACCCTGCCTATCAGATATTTCGACACGCACACGCACGGCGACATAATGAGCTATTACACCAACGACGTCGACGCGCTGCGCCAGCTCATATCCCAGAGCGTGCCGCAAGGTCTGTTCTCGCTGGTCAGCATCATCACGCTGCTTGTCACGATGCTCATTTCCAGCATCTATCTCACGCTCGTCGTGTTGCTCGGCGTCGTGGTAATGCTGCTCGTCACCAAGTCCGTCGGCGGCAGAAGCGCGAAGTTCTTCGTCCGCCAGCAGAATTCCATCGGCAAGACGGAAGGCTTCGTCGAGGAAATGATAAACGGACAGAAGGTCATAAAGGTGTTCTGCCACGAGGAAGCGTCCAAGCGCGATTTCGCAAAAGTTAACGACGAACTCTATCACGATGCGGACAAGGCGAACAGCTACGGCAACATCCTTATGCCCGCCATTATGAACATCGGACACGTCGTGTTCGTGGCGGTCGCCATAGTAGGCGGCGCGCTGGTGCTCGGCGGCGTGCACAACCTTTCCCTGACGGGGATTGCGGCGGAAGTCATCACAATGGGTTCGATAGTCGCCTTCCTCAATATGAGCAGACAGTTCACGCTCAACATAGGGCAGGTGTCGATGCAGATTAACGCCGTCGTCATGGCTATCGCGGGTGCGGGACGTATCTTCGAGTTCCTCGACAACGAGCCGGAGACGGACAACGGATATGTCAAACTCGTCAACGCCAACATCGACGAAAACGGCAACATCACCGAGAGCAGGGAACGCACGGGCAAATGGGCGTGGAGACATCCGCATCAGGCGGACGGCTCCGTCACTTACACCGAACTCAAAGGCGACATCAGGCTTGTGGACGTGGACTTCGGCTATGTGCCCGAAAAGCTCGTCCTGCACGACGTGACGCTGTATGCGAAACCCGGTCAGAAGATAGCTTTCGTGGGCGCCACGGGCGCGGGCAAGACCACCATAACCAACCTCATCAACCGCTTCTACGACATAGAGGACGGCAAGATACGTTACGACGGCATCAACATCAACAAGATAAAGAAAGCGGACCTCCGCCGCTCCCTCGGCATAGTGTTGCAGGACACCAACCTGTTCACGGGGACGATAATGGACAACATCCGCTACGGCAAGCTGGACGCCACGGACGACGAGTGTATCGCCGCCGCGAAACTCGCGGGCGCGCACGACTTCATCACGCGTCTGCCCGACGGCTACGGCACGATGCTCACGGGCGACGGCGCCAACCTCTCGCAGGGGCAGAAACAGCTGCTTTCAATCGCGCGCGTCGCGGTCGCCAATCCCCCCGTGCTCATTCTGGACGAAGCCACGTCCTCCATCGACACGCGCACGGAGTATCTGGTGCAGAAGGGTATGGACGCGCTTATGGAAGGCAGGACGGTGTTCGTCATTGCGCACCGCCTCTCCACAATACAGAACTCCGACGCCATTATGGTGCTCGACCACGGCCGCATCATCGAGCGAGGGTCGCACGAGGAGCTCATCGCAAAGAAAGGGCAGTATTACCAGCTGTACACGGGCGCGTTCGAACTCGAATAAGCGCCGTACGGCTTGAAAAGCGCCCTCTCCCGTCAGCGGGAGAGGGCGCTTTTTCGTGCAATGCGCGGACTGCGGCGTTTCTCCGCGGCAAAAAGGGGAGAGCGCCGCGCAAAGAGGAAACTTCGCCTCTTGACTTGCCTTTCCGCGGTGGTATAATTTGAGCGAACGGAGGCGTATTATGAGCGCAGGTTTTATTGCAACGTTGGTCATTGCCTGTGTGCTGTTCGTCGTGTTTATGGTCCTGCGTCTGACCGTCGCGACGAAGAGCGAAGCGGGCGGAGTGGCGGCTATGTTCGCAAAAGCCGCGGCGAGCCTCGGCTTCATCGCCATTTCGATAGCGGGGCTTTACGAAGGCGCGGACAACTTCCGCGCCGCGCTGTTCGTGCTTGCGGGGCTGGTCTTCGGACTCATCGGCGACATAGTGCTCGACCTCAAAGTGGTCTATCTCGAACGTCCGGAAGAGGGCGTTTATCTCACGGGCGGAATGGTGTCGTTCGGGGCGGGACACGTTATGTTCCTGACCGCGGTGTGCCTGTTTCGGGGAGAGTATATCACGGGCGCGCTGATAGGCGGCTGTGTGGCGGTCGCGGCGGTGATGGCGTGCGCGACGGTGTTCGGCGGCGGCAAGCTGCTCGGGCTGAAATTCGGCAAGTTTACCGTGCATTCGCTGCTGTATGCGTTCTGCCTGATGTTTATGAGCGCGCTGAGCGTAGGGATGTGCATAGTGATGAACAGCACGGATATGGTGCTGTTCGCAGTCGGTATGGTGCTCTTCCTGCTCTCCGACATAGTGCTCACGCAGATGTATTTCGGCGGCAAACCGCGCGACAAAGTGCTGTGCACAGTCAACCACGCGCTCTACTATGCGGCGCAGATTTGCATAGCCTGCTTCGTGTTCTTTATGTGAGGGCGGAGGAGCAACCGATTGCACGAAACGAAGAATAATAAGTACAAAAACGACGCGTAAACCGCGTGTTATGCGATAATTGCGGCACAAACCGCGTTCAAAAACCCCGACGTCGGTCGGGGTTTTCAATGTGTTTTCCGTGCCGTAAAAGGCGGCGGCGTCAAGCCGCAAAGCGGCGGTGTTCGGAATGCGTCACCGTATGCCGTTCAGGAATTTTATCGCGCTTTCCGCGGCAATCGCGCCGTCCGCCGTGGCGGTGACCACCTGCCGCAGAGATTTCTTCCTCACGTCGCCCGCGGCGAAAACGCCGGGCAGCTCCGTGCGCATATCCTCGTCCGTGACGACGTATCCGCCGTCCAGCGCAAGCCCCTTTATCCATTCCGTCGCGGGACGCTGTCCCACGGCGACGAACAGTCCGTTCACGGCAAGAGAGGACAGCTCGCCCGTCTTCACGTTTTTCAGAGTGACGGATTGCAGCCTGTTTTCGCCCACAAGCTCCGTCACCACGCTGTCCCAGATTATCTTCACGCCGCCGGATTTGACTCTGTCTGCGAGCATTGCGCCCGCGCGGAGTTCGTCACGGCGGTGAATGAGATAGACCTCGGAGGCGAATTTTTCGAGGTACAGCGCGTCCTCGACCGCGGTGTTGCCGCCGCCCACGACGGCCACGGGTTTGCCGCGGAAAAACGCTCCGTCACAGGTGGCGCAGTAGGACACTCCGCCGCCTATAAGCGCGCTTTCGCGCTCCACGCCCAAGGTGCGGGGAACCGCGCCCGACGCAATGATGAGCGCGGGGGCGGAGAGGGTGCCCGAATATGCCGTTTCCACGCGTTTGGTTTCGCCGTCAAGCGACACGTTTTCGGGGTTGTCGTATACGAATTCGACGCCTAAACCCTCGCATTGCGCCTGCATAAGGGAAGTCAGCTCAAATCCGCTTATGCTCTTGAAACCGGGATAATTTTCGATTTCGGCGGTGAGGGAAGCCTGTCCGCCGACCGCTTTTGACTCCACGACGACGGCACGCAGTCCGCCGCGTGCGGCATAAATGCCCGCGGTCAGTCCCGCAGGACCCGCGCCGAGAATGATGAGGTCGTATTTTTTGTCCATTCCGCTACCTGTAAAGCAAAAATATTTTCGGAAATTTCAACCCGTCAACAGTATATCCCGCGCGCGGCGGCAAGTCAACTTTTTTGAACGGAGGGCGAAATTCCTTTACAAAATGCGTTTACGATTTTATAATATCAATTCATAAAGGCTTTATACGGGCGCACGGGCGCGTGTTCCGTGCCGAAGGACGAGAATGAAACAGACCGACATTTCCGAAATCATTTTTCACGGCGAAAAGTATTCAGGTTCCCGCGTCAAGGTGGCGGGTTGGGTGCGCACGGCGCGCGACGGCAAGAATATGGCTTTCATCGCGCTCAACGACGGCACTTCCTTAAAACATTTGCAGCTGGTCATAGACAAGTCGAAGTTCGCCCCCGACGCGCTTTCCGCGTGCCTTAAAAGCGGCGTGTCCGTGGAAGCGGAAGGCGAAGTGGTGCCCGCCGTCGCGGCGGGGAGCGGCTACGAGGTGAACGCGGAGAGCCTCTCCCTTCTCGGCGACTGTCCGGGCGACTATCCTTTGCAGAAAAAGTATCACAGTCTGGAATTCCTGCGTACGGTGCCCCATCTGCGCGTCAGGACCAACACCTTCAACGCGATGCTCCGCGTGCGCAGCAAGGTCAGCTTCGCCCTTCACCGTTACTTTCAGGAGAGGGGATACACCTATATCCACACGCCCATAATCACGGGCAGCGACTGCGAGGGCGCGGGAGAGATATTCCGCGTGACCACCAACACTTACGACGACGCGAAGACCGCCGCCGACGAAGCGGAATACATCGCGCGCGACTTTTTCCGCCGCAAGGCGGGGCTGACCGTTTCGGGACAGCTGGAAGGCGAGGTCGCGGCAATGGCGATGGGCAAGATTTACACTTTCGGTCCGACTTTCCGCGCGGAGAACAGCAACACGCCGCGCCACGCAGCGGAGTTCTGGCAGATTGAACCCGAAGTCGCCTTTGCGAAACTCCCCGACATCATCCGTATCGCGGAGGAGATGATAAAGTACGTCATCAAAGCGGTGCTGGACGAGTGCCCGGACGAGATAGCGTTCTTCGAAAACGCGTTTGAAAAGGGACTGCGCGCCAAGCTCGAAAGCGTGGTTGCGAGCGATTTCGCGGTGCTGGATTACACCGACGCGATAGAGATACTCAAAAAAGCGGACGTAAAGTTCGCGTATCCCGTCGAGTGGGGGCTGGACCTTCAGACGGAGCACGAGAGATACATCACGGAAAAAGCGTTCGGCAAGCCCGTCTTCGTCATCAACTATCCCAAGAAGATAAAGAGCTTTTATATGAAGCAGAACGACGACGGCAAAACGGTCGCGGCGACCGACCTGCTCGTGCCCGGCGTGGGCGAGATAATCGGTTGCAGTGAGAGGGAAGCCGACTACGGCAAGCTGCTCGAAGCGATGACGGAGAGGGGGATGAACCTCGAAGACTACAAGGGATATATGGAGCTGCGCAAGTACGGCTCCGTGCCGCACAGCGGTTTCGGGCTGGGGCTGGAACGCATTCTGATGTATGTCACGGGGATAGGAAACATCCGCGACGTACAGCTTTACAGCCGCACCGCGGGCGACCTTATGGCGTGAGGACAGGAGGATTATGTACGAACTGAAAATACCCGACGGCTACAAGCCGAAGATGACCGTCCGCGAAACGGAGAAGGCGATAAAATTCGTCAAGGACGCATTCCAGCGCAATTTTGTGAAAAACTTCGGTTTCGAGCGCGTTTCCGCGCCCCTTTTCGTCGTGTCGAAGACGGGCGTGAACGACGACCTCAACGGGGTGGAGCGCGCGGTGCGTTTCGACGTGCTGGAACAGGACGGCAGAGAGGCGGAGATTGTCCATTCGCTTGCCAAATGGAAGCGCATAGCCTTAAAACGCTACGGTTTCCGCGGGGGCGAAGGGCTTTACACGGATATGAACGCCATACGCCGCGACGACAAGTGCGACAACGTGCATTCCATTTACGTCGACCAGTGGGACTGGGAGATGGTCATTTCCAAGGAACAGCGTACGCCCGAATTTCTCAAAATGGCGGTGTCGCGCATAGTGGGCGCGATAGTCGACACGCTGGAAGAAACCAAGAAAAATTTCCCCGTCATAGACCTGAAACTGAAACGCGAAGTCACCTTCGTTTCCGCGCAGGAACTGCTCGACCGCTATCCCGACCTTGACGCGCACGGCAGGGAAACCGCGGCGGCGAAAGAATACGGCACGGTGTTTCTCACGGGCATAGGCGGCGCGCTGTCGGACGGCAAACCCCACGACGGAAGAGCGCCCGATTATGACGACTGGAACCTCAACGGCGACATTCTCTTTTACGACGAAATCCTCGGCGAAAGTCTGGAAATCTCGTCTATGGGCATACGCGTGGACGCGGAAAGCCTCGTTGCCCAGCTCAAAACGGCGGGCGCGGAAAGCAGGCTTGCGTACGACTATCACAAAGACATCCTTTCGGGAGAACTTCCCCTCACCATAGGCGGCGGAATAGGGCAGTCGAGGCTGTGTATGCTTCTGCTGCAAAAGGCGCACATCGGCGAAGTGCAGGTCAGCCTCTGGCCGGACGAGATGAGAGCGCGCTGCGAGGCGGCGGGAATACATTTGCTTTAAGGGAGAGAGTATGGAATACAGGACACACACTTGCGGAGAGCTCCGCGAAAGCAACGTGGGGCAAAAGGTCAAACTTTCGGGCTGGCTTGCGGGCACGCGCGACCTCGGCGCCGTGATATTCTTCGTTCTGCGCGATTTTTACGGCAGCACGCAGGCGGTCGCTTCGACGGACGGGATGAAGGAACTCATCCGCTCCATTCCCCGCGAATCCACCGTTTCCGTCGAGGGCAAGGTCATCCTCCGCAGCTCTCCCAACCCCGATATGCCGACGGGTATGATTGAGATAGAGCCCGAAAAGGTGGAAGTGCTGGGCAGATGCTACGAGCAGCTTCCTTTCGAGATTGCCACGTCCACCCAGTCCAGGGAGGACACCAGGCTCAGATACCGCTTCCTCGACCTCAGGAACCCCGAAGTCAAAAACAAAATCGTCTTCCGCGCAAAAGTCGTCAGCTGGCTGCGCCGCAAGATGACGGACCTCGGTTTTCTGGAAATCACCACGCCCATTCTCACGAGTTCGTCGCCCGAAGGCGCGCGCGATTTCATCGTGCCGTCGAGGCTGCACCCCGGCAAATTCTATGCGCTTCCGCAGGCGCCGCAGCAGTACAAACAGCTGCTTATGGCGTCGGGCTTCGACAGATATTTCCAGATTGCCCCTTGCTTCCGCGACGAGGACGCAAGGGCGGACAGGAGCCCGGGCGAATTTTATCAGCTGGACACCGAGATGTGCTTCGCCACGCAGGACGACGTGTTCGCCGTAATGGAAGAGGTGCTGACGGGAGTGTTCTCCGAGTTCAGCGACTGGAAGGTGGACAAAGGACCCTACCGCAGGATTAAGTACGCCGACGCAATGCGCGATTACGGCACGGACAAACCCGACCTCCGCAATCCTCTGATTATAAAGGACGTCACCGACATACTCACCGGCAAGGTACCGTTCTTTACGGAGGGCAAGGTCGTCAAGGCAGTCGCGGTGAAAGAATTCGGTCAGACGCGCAAGTTCATCGACGGGCTTGCCGAAAAGTGCAGGCTGAACGGCGCGGAGAATATGTACTGGTTCAAAGTGGACGAGAAAGGGGAATTCGCGGGCGGCATAGCCAAGTTTGCCGCAGAGTGCAGGGATGCCCTTTCGGAAAGACTGGCTCTGGCTCCCGGCGCGTTCGTCGGCATAATCGCGGAAGAGAAGGACGCCGAAAAACAGGCGGGGTATCTCCGCACGGAGCTGGGCGAGGGGCTGGACCTCATAGAGAAGAACGCCTACCGTTTCTGCTGGATTGTCGATTTCCCGATGTACGAGTACGACGACGAAGGCAACCTCACTTTCTGCCACAATCCGTTCAGTATGCCTCAGGGCGGGCTGGAAGCGCTCAACACCAAGGACCCGCTCGACATTCTCGCCTATCAGTACGACAGCGTGGTCAACGGGGTGGAGCTCAGTTCCGGCGCGGTCAGAAACCACGAACCCGCCATTATGGAGCGCGCTTTCGAGATTGTCGGATACGGCAAGGAAGTGATAGAGCAGAAATTTTCCGCACTTTACAACGCGTTCAAGTTCGGCGCGCCGCCGCACGCGGGCATCGCTCCCGGCGTGGACAGGATAGTTATGCTGCTGGCGCAGGAGCCGAACATCCGCGAGATTATCACGTTCCCCATGGACCGCAACGCCCGCGACATACTTATGGGCGCGCCGTCCGAAGTGACGGAAAAACAGCTCCGCGACGTGCATATCAGGCTTGATATAGAGGAAAAAGCCGCGGAAGGCGGAACGGAAAGATAAAAATCGGCGCCGATGCGTGCCGCGGTTGTAAAACGCCGCGCAATCGGGTATAATGATTTCCCCCTCCTTTCAGGAGTGCGAAATAAAAGACAGAACTCTCTCAGGAGAATTTTATGAACAAGAAAAGAGCAATTACACTCATCGCGCTCATAGCGGTGCTGGCGGTGGCGGCGACAGTGCTTGCCGCCTGCGACGTCTACACCTGGAACAGCATCGGTATGGGCGATTCTTCCGCGAACGTGGTGTCCAACGGCGGCTATTACGTCGAGCAGGGCAACTACGTCTATTTCATCAACGGCTATGTCGGCAGCGTGACGAGCAACGAGTGGGGCAGCGCCTACAAACAGAGCATTATGCGCGCCGAAAAGAACGAGGACGGCACGATAAACAACGACACCGCGCAGGTGGTCGTACCCCTCAGCATTTACAACGAATACACGGGCGGCGGCTTTGCCGTATACGGCGACTGGATTTATTACGCCACCCCCAACACCAACGAGGATACGTCCGGCACGGCGTCCACCACTTACACCGACTTTATGCGCACCAGAACGGACGGCGCGATAACCCAGCGCATAGGTACGGTCGCCAGCCGCAGCAGCGAATATCTGTTCACTCCCACGCGCATCCTCTATATGACGGACGACTCCACGGTCAACTACTTCGATTTCTCCAAGATGAGCACCGACAAGAGCATAGACGACGGCGCGGGCGCGACGGGCGGCGTGCTCATCGAGAACGCGAGCAGCGTGGTCTGGGGATACGACGCGGACCGTTCGCCTTCCGATTCCGGGACTGTCAGCGAATATATTTTCTACACCGAGACGCTGACCGGCGACGACAGCTACCGTCACTACAACAACCTCTGCGCCATCAAATACGACGGCACGGACAAGAGAGTCCTCGCCACCTACGACAGCTGGTTCGAAGAGGGCGACACCATCGCAAACAATTACGACAAGGTGTTCACTTACACCCTGCTCGACCTCTACTACGAGTCCGACACCGCCGTCACGCTGTACTATTCCAAGTCCATATATGAAAACAACGCTGCAAGCGCAATCGGACTTTACAGCGTCACTTTCGACCTCTCAACCGAGTTTTCGGTCAGGAACGAGGTCAAACTTGCCGAAAGCGCGCCGAGCACGTTCTTCCCGCTCGGAGCGGACAACGGCATACTCGCGACAAAGGACAGCAACGTCTATCTCGTCACCGCCGATTCCGTGGGATACACCTCCGACAATCTCGTCATAGGTGCGGACAGAGGCGCTGTCGTGCAGGCGGTCATAGGCGACTATGTCTATTACACCGACGATGACGGCACCGCGCTTTACCGCGTCAATCTCGACAAGAACGTCGGCGACAGCATCAACGAAAGCACGGTCGTCGGTTCGGGCGTCAAATCCGATTGGCTTGAACTCGAATTCGTGGGCACGCGTTTTGTCTGGTTCAACACGGACGATTACAGCTATGTGTATGTCAAGGACCTGACGAACGCCGATGACGAGGGCACGATGATAGGCAAGATGACGCAGGAAGACGCGGACGCAAAGGCGGAAGCGGAAAAAGAGGAAGACTCCGCCGAATAATACGAAACAACGGAAAAAGGCGGCGGCGACCGCCTTTTTCGTTTTGAAAATGGTTTTTATGTCGACTGCATTCGTTACGGGAGGAAGCAGAGGAATAGGCGCGGCGGTGGTTCGCGCTTTGGCACCGCATTGCAACGTCGCGTTCACTTATCTGTCTTCGGAGGACGCGGCGCGCGCTCTCGAAGAGGAGCTGAAAGAGTACGGCGGCGTGAAAGCGTTCCGCTGCGACGTTTCCGACCCGAATGCGGTCAGGGAAACGGCGGACGCGGTGCGCGCACGGTTCGGCAGCGTTGACAAGGTGGTCAACTGCGCGGGCATATCCGTCCGAGGGTTGTTGCAGGACGCGACGGACGCGGAATGGAGGCGGGTGTTTGCGGTCAACTGCGACGGAACTTTCTATGTCACGCGCGCCTTTCTCCCCGATATGATAAGCAAAAAGAGGGGAAGCATAGTCAACGTGGCGTCCGTGTGGGGCGTGACGGGCGGTGCGGCGGAAGCGGCTTACTCCGCGTCGAAGGCGGCGGTGATAGGTCTGACGCGCGCACTCGCAAAGGAAGTCGCTCCGAGCGGCATTACGGTCAATGCCGTTGCGCCGGGCGCCGTCGACACGGATATGATGAAGTGTTACTCGCAGGCGGAACTTGCTGCGCTGGCGGAGGAAATACCGCTCGGCAGGCTCGCGTCGCCGGACGAAATCGCGTCCGCGGTGGTGTTTTTGCTGGGGCACGGCTACATCACGGGGCAGGTGCTCACGGCGGACGGCGGTTTTATCGGATGAGGGAAGGGCAATGACGGAAGAAAACTATTACGTCGCGCGCGCGGAAAGCGCGGAAGAAGCGGGAGAGGAAGAGTCCTGCGTCCGTACGGACGCCGCGGGTGCCGAACGCGAGGCGGTCGACGATTACTGCGAGGAAACGGTGAAAGCGCTTGCGGATTTTGCCGACGGGCTCGCCGCGACGCGGGAAGAAACCGCGTGCGCAAGACGTCTGCGCGACGAACTTTCTCCGATTGCGGTGACGCGGCTCGAAGCCTTCCGCACTCCGCCTTACGCGGGCAGAAACTGCTGCGCGCTCATTGCGGTGGCGTATTTTCTTGCCGCGCTGTTCTACTTCGTGTCCTTCGGCGGCAGCCGTGCCGACGGAGTTATTCTCGTCATCGTCGCGCTTGCGGTGTTTTTTGCAGGCGGAGCGGCGGCGGGAGCGGCGTTTCTGGGCGTGAAGAAGGTCGTTCGTTTTCTTTATCCGAAAAAAGTTTCGTACAACGTTTTCAGCGAGAATATGCCCCTCAAAAAACAGCAGGGCGGCAATCTCGTCGTCATTGCTTCACATCACGACGCGGCGCCGGGGTCCTATTTCACCGATTTCAACCGCGTGCGCAAAGTCGTGTTCGTCGTCGTGCCCGTGTCCGCGGCGCTCTTTGTGCTGTTCTGTCTGGTGAAGATATTCGTCGGGTCGGACACCGTGCCGAAAATCACCTCGCTCAGCATAATTCCTTTCATCAACGCCGTCGCGGGCATCACGGCGCTTATGCTTCACTTTTCACCTTTTCAGCGCAACGCGCGCGAAAACAACGGCATATCCACGGCGGTGTCGCTTGCGGTCTACCGCAAACTGCTCCGCGAGCCGGAATTGCTCCCCGAAGGCACGCGCGTGTGTTTTGTGTCTTTCGGCGCGGAAAACTCCGCTCACGCGGGGTCGAGAGCCTTTGCGGAGGCCCACCCCGAAATTAAGGGCGCGAAAGCGCTTGTTATAGGTGATATAGACGGCGGCAAATTTTCGCTGCTGCGCAGGGACGCTCTGCGCAAAACGGAGTTTTCGTCCGCCGCTTCGTCCGCGCTTTTCGACGCGGTCGAAGAAACGGGCGTGCCCTGTCTGCTGCCGCCCGCGGACGGCGTTTCCGCAAAGCTCAACGCGCTGCACGGTTATGCCGCGAACGCTCTTGCGGCGGCGGGTTGCGACTGCGCTATGTTCGTCGCCAAGGACTACGGCGGCAGGGAAGGAGATTTCAGGAGGGAAGACGCGGGGAAACTGTATGACCTTGCGTTGCATACGCTGCTGAATATGGCGGCGAAAAAGGGAGAGAACGCTAATGGGAAAGATGTCTGAAAACGGAAATAACGAAAGGGAATACGTGCGTATGACCGCGGAGGAAAGAGAGGCGGAGGCCGCCCTCCTTTCTGCCGCCGCCGAAAGCGGCGAAAATGCGGATGCCGACAAAAACGGCGGTTCAGCCGCACAAAAAGAAGAGATAAAACCCGAATTTTCGCGCAAATTCATTCTTTATATCCTCAAAAAAGGTTTTGTGCGCTATTTCATCGACGCGTTTACGGGAATGGCGCAGGGGTTGTTCTGTACGCTCATTGCGGGCACCATACTCGGACAAATCGGGACGTGGATAACAAGCGCCGGCACTGACGCCGCCCTCGCCGTAGGCGGCGGCGTGACCGCAGTCGCCAACATCGCGAAAATGCTTATGGGGGCGGGCATCGGCATCGGCATCGCCCATTCCCTGAAAGCCCCGAAACTCGTGATGTTCACCGCTGCCGTCGCGGGGCTGGTCGGCGCGTTCGGCGACGCGATAGTGGACGGCTTCACGGGCGGGTTCGTTTCTTCTTCCGTGAACGACGTGCTCTCCGGCATAGCGCCCGCCGCCCCCGGCAATCCCATAGGGTCGTACGTCGTTTCCGTGCTCGCGGTAGAACTCGGCAGACAGGTCGCGGGCAAGACCAAGGTCGACATCGTCGTGGTCCCGCTCGTTATGTTCGTCATATGCCTGTTTGCGGTCTGGGCGGCGTGGCCGTTCATTCAACTTGTCAACCTCATCGGCGAAGGCGTGGCTCTCGCAACGGCGGCGACGCCCGCCGTTATGGGCATAGTCATCGCCGCGGTTATGGGCATATTGCTCACCCTGCCCACGTCTTCCGCTGCGATATGGCTTGCCGTCGCGTCCCCCGTCGTCGCCGCATACGCGGCGGGCGAAGTGTCCTTTGCGACATACGACGCGATACTTCTCGCGGGCGGCGCGGCAATGGTCGGATGTTCCGCCCATATGGTCGGTTTCGCCGTTCAGTCCTTCCGCGAAAACAAGTGGGGAGGGCTTATCGCGCAGGGTATAGGCACGAGTATGCTGCAAATCCCAAACCTTATGCGTCACCCGCAGATAATGGTGCCGCCCATCATAGCCAGCATAATCGTCGGACCTCTCTCCACCTGCGTTTTCGGGCTCCGCTGCAACGCCGTCGGCGGCGGTATGGGCACATCGGGGCTCGTCGGCATTTTCGGCGCGATAGACGCGTCCGTCGAGGTCGGTCTTCCCGAATGGAAACTCGCCCTCGGCATAGTCTTCTGTTGTTTCGTCATCCCCGCCGTCGTCTGCTTTGCCGTCTCGGAACTTATGCGAAAACTCGGATGGATAAAGTACGGAGACCAATCCCTCTCCGTCTGAACGGCGCTATTTTGCGAACTGCTTTGTCAGCCCCCTCATTCAGACCTCTTACGTACGGAAAGTACGCCGCGAGTCCCGAATGAGGGGGCTTTCGCGCACTTCATCCGAATATCGCCGTTCAGCAACGAACTTTGGTAATTTGGGGTCCCCATCAAGAAATCTCTGATTTTTTGATGGGGTGAATTCTGCGTCA
>UQVO01000017.1 GCA_900544575.1 uncultured Eubacteriales bacterium
TGATTTTTTTGTGGGGTAAAAGGAACAACCAAGCGTAAGACAAGCGGCAAAGTTCACTTTGCCGCGCAGGGCGAGTTTGAGTTGTTCCGTCACGGGGGAGGAATACCCGAAGGGAAGGAGGGGGTAGAGTATTCCCTTGTCAGTGAACGGAATAAGTCGGGGTCCCCGCCGAAAGGACGCAGTCGTTTCGGTGGGGCATAATCGGGGTCCCCGCCGAGAAATCTTCGATTTTTCGGTGGGGTTTAATTCGGGGTCCCCGTCAAGAAATCTCCGATTTGTTTACGGGGCAAAAGAAAACCCCGCCCGTTTGGGCGGGGTTTGCGTAACTCAGCGTAAAAAGAGTGACGGAATGCTGTGCGTGTTGTGATAAGCGAGAGTTGTTTCGGGGAAAGCACTGCGCGGAGGGGAAATGAGCGCAGGCACGGATAGTTCGCTTGCGAACGCGGAGTGCCGAAGCGGAGAGATTTCCCCGAGGCGGACGGCAAGAATTGATGCGCGAAAAAAGAAAACCCCGCCCAAACGGGCGGGGTTTGCGTAACTCAGCGTCAATTCTTGCCGGGTTTCCAGTTGGACTCCGCTTTGCGTGCGTAGAACGCGCGTTTTGCGGCGGCATCCTGTTCGTTCTTGGCGAAGAGCACTTTCGCCGCGTCGGGGTTTTGTTTGACGAGGGAAGCGTAACGGACTTCGCCCATAAGGAAGGACTGGTAATCCTCGGTGGGTTCCTTGCTGTCCAGCGTGAAGGGATTGGCGTCCGTATCCGCGAGGGCGGGGTTGTAACGGAAGAGCTGCCAGTAGCCGGTGTCGACGGCTTTCTTCATTTCGAGCTGGGACTTGGTCATATTGATGCCGTGGTTGATGCAGGGTGCGTATGCGATGATGATGGAGGGGCCGTGATAGGCTTCCGCTTCCGCAAACGCTTTGACGACCTGGTTCATATCCGCGCCCATAGACACCTGCGCGACGTAGACATAGCCGTAGTCCATTGCGAGCAGCGCGAGGTCCTTTTTCTTGGTGCGCTTGCCCGTGGCGGCGAATTTCGCGATTGCGCCGGTGGGGGTGGACTTGGACGCCTGACCGCCGGTGTTGGAGTACACTTCGGTGTCGAGCACGAGGATGTTGACGTCCTCGCCGCTGGCGAGCACGTGGTCGACGCCGTTGTAACCGATGTCGTACGCCCAGCCGTCGCCGCCGATAATCCAGACGGATTTCTTGATGAGGCAGTCCTTGCGCGCTTCGACCCTGTTGAGGAGGTCGAGGGTGATGCCGTTGGCGTTTTCTTTCTCGGAGGGGAGCAGTTCCATAATCTTGGCTGCCGCCGCTTTGGAGAGTTCGCCGTCGTCCTTGCCGTCCATCCATTCGGTCATCGCCTCTTTCATTGCGGGAGAGATGGTGTCAAGACCGATGATGTTGGTCATAAGGTTGTTGAGCACGTTGCGGCGCGCCTGATAAGCGAGGTGCATACCGAAACCGAACTCCGCGTTGTCCTCGAAGAGGGAGTTTGCCCACGCGGGACCCTTGCCCTCGTCGTTCTTGGTGTAGGGGCAGGTGGGTGCGCTGCCGCCGTAGATGGAGGAGCAGCCCGTTGCGTTGGCGATAATCATCCTGTCGCCGAAGAGCTGTGTGATGAGCTTGACGTAAGGAGTTTCGCCGCAGCCTGCGCACGCGCCGGAGAACTCGAAGAGAGGCTTCTTGAACTGGCTGTTCTTGACGGAAGCGACCTTGTTCGCGGGGATGGGTGCGGAGGTTTCTTTGAGCGACGCCGCGTAATCCCAGTTGGCGGCGTCCTTTTCGATGGATTCCGCGATGGGAATCATACGGAGCGCCTTTTCCTTGGCGGGGCAGACGTTGACGCAGTTGTTGCAGCCGGAGCAGTCATAGGGGCTGACCTGCATACGGAACTCGTAACCCTTGAAGCCGATTGCGGGCTTGGTGACGAAAGTCTCGGGCTTGTCGGCAAGCTCTTCCGCGGTGGCGAGAGTGGGACGGATTGCCGCGTGAGGGCAGACGAGAGAGCAGCGGTTGCACTGGATGCAGTTGTCCACAATCCATTCGGGGACGCTGACCGCTATGCCGCGTTTCTCGAACTTGGTCGTGCCGGTGGGAACGATGCCGTCGGGAGAGAATGCGGAGACGGGCAGTTTGTCGCCTTCCTGCGCGGTGATGGGCGCGATGAAGGTCTTGTAATACTCGTCATTGGGGACGGGCAGGGGGTCCGCACCCGTCGTGGTGGTCGCCCAGCTTTCGGGATAGTTGACCTCTTTGAGGTTGGCGATGGCGTTGTCGATGCAGTCGCAGTTCATCTTGACGACCGCGTCGCCCTTCTTGCCGTACGTCTTCTTGATGGCTTCCTTCATATACTTCTCGGCGTCGGCGTAGGGGATGACGTTGGCGAGTTTGAAGAATGCCGCCTGCATAACGGTGTTGACGCCCTTGGACGCGCCGAGTTTGGTGATGACGTCCAGACCGTCGAGGGTGTAGAACTTGATGTGCTTCTGCGCAATCTGGTTCTTCATCTTTGCGGGGAGCTGCTTGTCCATCTCGTCGGGGGACCAGATGCTGTTGAGCAGGAAGGTGCCGCCGTCTTTGAGGTCGGAGAGCATATCGTAGCGCAGCACGTAAGATTCGTTGTGGCACGCGACGAAGTCCGCCTGGTCGATGAGGTAGGTTGCGCGGATGGGCTTGTCGGAGAAGCGCAGGTGGGACACGGTCAGACCGCCGGACTTCTTGGAGTCATAGGAGAAGTAGCCCTGCGCGTATTTTTCGGTGTGGTCGCCGATGATTTTGATGCTGTTCTTGTTCGCGCCGACGGTGCCGTCGGAGCCGAGGCCGTAGAACTTGCAGGAGATGGTGGACGGGTCGGCGACGTCGATTTTTTCTTTGATTTCCAGCGAAGTGCCCGTCACGTCGTCGGTGATGCCGACGGTGAAGTGGTTCTTCTTGCCCTCGTTCATATTCTCGTAGACCGCCGCGGCCATGGAAGGATTGAATTCCTTGCTGCCGAGGCCGTATCTGCCGCAGAGCACTTCCGCCTTGACCTTCTGTTCGTCAAGCGCGGCGATGACGTCGAGATAGAGAGGTTCGCCGAGGGAACCCGCTTCCTTGGTGCGGTCGAGCACGGTGATTTTCTTCGCGGTCTTGGGGAGCGCGGCAACGAGCTGTTCCACGGGGAAGGGACGGTAAAGTCTGACTTTGAGCACGCCGACTTTCTGTCCTTTCGCATTGAGGTAATCGACCGTCTCTTCGACTGCTTCCGCACCGCTGCCCATAAGGATGATGACGCGGTCGGCGTCCTTTGCGCCGTAGTAGTCGACGAGGTGATACTGTCTGCCCGTAATGGTCGCGACTTTGTCCATCATCGTCTGGACGATGCCGGGGACGGCGTTGTAATACTTGTTGGCGGCTTCTCTGTTCTGGAAGTAGATGTCGGGGTTCTGCGCCGTGCCCGCCTGATGAGGATGTTCGGGGTTGAGGGAACGCGCGCGGAAACGGTCGATGTCGTCGAAGTCGACGAGGCTCTTTATCTCGTCGTAGTCGATGACGTCGATTTTGCTCACTTCGTGAGAAGTCCTGAAACCGTCAAAGAAGTTGATGAAGGGGACGGAGGCTTTCAGAGTGGAAAGATGCGCCACGAGGCTCAGGTCCATGACTTCCTGCACGGAGTTGGACGCCAGCATCGCAAAGCCCGTCTGACGGCACGCCATAACGTCCGCGTGGTCGCCGAAAATGCTCAGAGCGTGTGCGGCAAGCGCGCGCGCCGAAACGTGGAAGACGCAGGGGAGCAGTTCGCCCGCAATCTTGTACATATTCGGAATCATGAGCAGCAGACCCTGGCTTGCGGTGAACGTGGTGGTCATCGCGCCTGCGGCAAGTGAACCGTGCACCGCGCCCGCGGCGCCCGCTTCGGACTGCATCTCGACGATTTTCAACACGTTGCCCAGGATGTTCTTCCTGCCTTGCCCCGCCCATTCGTCGCAGTTTTCCGCCATGGGAGAGGAGGGCGTGATGGGGTAAATCGCCGCAACGTCGGAGAACGCATATGCGATGTGCGCCGCCGCGGTATTACCGTCGATTGTCATCTTTTTCATAAAGACCTCCATAGTATATAAACTTGTAATCGTAAAGGAGAGCCTTGCGGCTCGTGCAAAAAGGATTATACTATCGCGCAATGTTTAAGTCAATCAACTATACCGAAAAATATTCTTACGATAATCACGCGTATGCGTATGCGGACGGGAGGAGGCGTGCCCGTGCACGCCGCGCACGCGGCCGCGGCGGCGGGTACAACCGAACAGAGGCGCGGCAAACAAAAACGCGGCCGATGGCCGCGTTTTTGTTAAAGCATTTGCAATTCCGACAAATATGTTTTATGGCGTCATTACATGCCGAGGGATGCCCATGTGCCTTCTGCTTCGAGCTTGATTGTATAATTTGCAGATACAAACGAAAGCCGTCCGTCGATGTATTGATTAAATCCTGTTGTCGAATCGCCTCCGCTTATCACGTCATCTTTCAGCACTATAAGTTTTTCTTTGACGTCATCGTCGACCGTCCCACTATACCATACGGAGTCCAAGTAAACATCAAGGGAGTATTCGTGTCCGATGATATAATCGAATGTGAAGGTAGCGGTGCCGTCCGAACCGACCTTTGCTTTCACTTCTACAAACGTAGGTGCGGGTTCATTGTCAATGTACGAGCCATAGATATAGTCCGAATCAAAGAAACGGACAATAACGTCGTCGCCTTCATCGGCATATGAGCCGAAGTCGATTTTTACGGATTCCGTCATCGTGTCGAGATCCAGGTGGTCGGTGACGGTAATCTTGATGCAGACGGTACCGTTTGCGCTTGTTTCGTTGCTGTCCAAATAAATCTCGATCCACGTTGTACCGGGAGCTATGAGGGAGGAGTCTATCAGGACGTTCATATCGGTAATGTATCCCCCTCCGGTCGCTTCGCCTTCTTTATACGTGATGGCACTGTCCGGAATGACACTCTGATTTGAAGAGATAACATAGGAAGAATCTGACAGGTTGGCTGTCTGCGACCAATCGAGTTTTATATTAAACTTCCAACAGTCTATCCACGGACCATCTTCCGACCAGTATCCGCCGCCGTTGTCGCCGCCGACCGTGATGGTCGTGGGATTTTCCGCGGCAAATGTAACGCCGCCGTCGGTAAGTTGTTCCGCAAAAGCATGGGCGTTTATTTCGACCGTTACGGCATTTGCCGGCATGGCGAACGAATAAGTGCCGTTTTCATCGGCTTCCAGCTCTTCGTATTCGACCTTTACACTTGTCAGGATGCTGTTTTCGGGGTCGGTCAAAGTGACCGTGAATGTCACGGTGTCGCCTTCGTACGCGCCCTCGGGCAGACCCGATACGGTGTAGACGTCGGACGCGGCGGGCGCCTGAATGGAATAAAGCGTGCCTTTGTCGCCGCCGCCCCCGCCCGTGTTGTCGTCGCACGCGACGAACACGACCGTCAGGCAGAGCGCGAGCAGACATACCGCAAACAGAGTGATGATTTTTCTGCGCATTTTTGTATCCTCCTTGCAATACTGTAACAATTATATGTCTTCTCGTCGTGCCGCGGAGAAAATTCGCCAAAAGCTGGAATTCGCCGCCCGCGCCGCACCGCGGATTGGGGCGGAGAGCGCGGAGCGCGGGATGCGCAGGGGAAGAGGGGAGTAAAAAAACGCGGTTTTTTGCAATACGTTTTGAATTTGCGTCCGCATATGTTATAATTCAACATTATGCCGCAGATAGAACTCATCGGTGTCAATTATTCTTACAAGGTGGGCGAAGGACAGACCGTCCGCGCGCTTCGCAACGTGTCTTTCTCGGTGGAGAAGGGCGAGTTCGTCGCGCTTGCGGGGATGAACGGCAGCGGGAAAAGCACGCTTGCGAAACTTCTCAACGGACTGTTCACCCCGTCGTCGGGGGACGTGCTCATAGACGGCATCAACACCCGCGACGAGGAGAGGACCTTCGACGTCCGCAGAAAGGCGGGGATGGTTTTTCAGAACCCCGACAACCAGATGGTGGCGACGATAATCGAGGACGACGTCGCATTCGGACCCGAAAATCTCGGCATCCCGCGCGAGGAGATTATCGAGCGCGTGGACTGGGCGCTGGACGCGGTCGGGATGAGCGAATTCCGCACCCGCAGCGCGAGCAAACTTTCGGGCGGACAGAAACAGCGCGTTGCGATTGCGGGGGTGCTGGCGATGAAACCCGACATCCTCATCCTCGACGAGTCCACGTCTATGCTCGACCCGGAGGGCAGGGCGGAGATTATGGACGTCGCAAAGAAACTTAACGCGTCGGGCATAACGGTCATTTCCATCACCCACAATATGGACGAGGCGGCGCAGGCGGACAGGGTCATAGTGCTGCGCAAAGGCAGGCTTGTGCTGGACGGCACGCCGAAGGAAGTTTTCGCGTCCCCCGAAGTGGAGGCGTGCGGGCTTGCGCTTCCGCCTCCGACGGAAATCGCGCGGATGCTTTCGGAGCGCGGTTTCGGCTTTTCCGAAACCGTGACGGACGAGGACGCTCTGGTGGAGGGAATATGCTCGCAGTCGAACTGAAAAATCTTTCCTACACCTATTCCGCGAAGACCCCTTACGAAAAGCGCGCGCTGGATGGGGTCAGCCTTGCCATAGAAGAAGGGGAATTCGTCGGGCTGATAGGCGCTACGGGGTCGGGGAAATCCACCCTCATACAGCACCTCAACGGACTCGTCAAGACGCAGGAGGGCGAGGTGGTGGTCGCGGGGATGAACGCCCGTGACAAAAAGACGCTGAAAAAACTGCGTTTCAAGGTCGGGATGGTGTTTCAGTATCCCGAATATCAGCTTTTCGAGGACACGGTCGCAAAGGACGTGGCTTTCGGTCCCAAGAATATGAAGCTGGAAAAGGAAGAAGTGGACCGCAGGGTGCGCCGCGCAATGGAAGTGGTCGGACTGCCTTATGACGAATTCGCCGAGCGCAGTCCCTTCGAGCTTTCGGGCGGCGAAAAACGCCGCGCCGCAATCGCGGGCGTCATAGCGATGGAACCCGAAATCCTCGTGCTCGACGAACCCGTCGCGGGGCTGGACCCCGCGGGAAGGAAGGAAATCCTCGGGCTGGTGAAAAAACTGCACGAAGAAGTCAGCCCGACGGTCATAATGGTGTCGCACTATATGGACGACATAGCGGAGATGGCGGACAGGATAGTCGCGCTCCGCGACGGCAAGGTGGTCGCCGACGGGTCGCCCGCCGACGTGTTCGGCGACAGGGAAGCGCTCGCGGCGGCGGGACTCGCCCTGCCCACGGCGGCGAGGGTGGTGGACAGGCTCGCAGAGCGCGGCATAGAGCTTTCGCGCAGGATAGTCACGCCCGCGGAACTCGTCGACGCACTTGTGAAATACCGTTCCGAAAAAGCCGCACGCGCGGCGGAAACGGGCGCGGAAACAGACACGGAAACCGACGCGGAAACAGACACGGAAACCGACGCGGCGGACGGGAGCGCTCCCGCTCCGACGGCAGACGACGGGGAGGGGAAAGATGTTTAAGGACATAGCGTTCGGGCAGTATTATCCCACCGACTCCGTCGTGCACCGTATGGACCCGCGGATGAAGCTCTTCCTCACCGTGCTTTTCGTAGTGGCGATATTCTTTGTCAACACCTACTTCGGCTTTATGATGACCGCGGCGGTGCTGCTGTTCATAATCCTGCTCGCGAAGCTCCCGATGCTCTCCGTGCTCAAATCCGTGCGGGCGATAATTTTCATCGTCATATTCGCCGCCGTCATCAATCTTTTTATGATAAGCGACGGCGAGGTGCTGTGGAGCTGGCGTGCGCTGCAAATCACCGACCAGGGCATTCATACCACCATAAAGATGACTTTAAGGCTCGTTTTGCTCATCAGCGGCGCTTCGCTGCTCACGCTGACGACCACTCCCGTGGAGGTTGCGGACGGCACGGAAAGCCTGATGAAACCGCTCAGACTCATAAAGGTGCCCGTGCACGACATAGCGATGATAATGAGCATCGCGCTGCGCTTCATACCCACGCTTTTCGAGGAAACGAACAAGATTATCGCGGCGCAGAAGGCGAGGGGAGCGAGCTTCGACACGGGCGGACTGATAGCGCGCGCAAAGGCGTTGCTGCCCGTGCTGATACCTCTTTTCGTCAACTCTTTCCGCCGTGCGGACGAGCTGGCTTTCGCGATGGACGCCAGGTGCTACAACGCCACGGAAAACCGCACCAAGATGAAAGTGATGAAACTCGGCGTCGCGGACTTCGTCGCGTTTTTCCTGATAGCGGCGTATTTTGTCGCGGTGCTTCTTGACAGATATTATTTCGACGGCGCGATGGACACGCTCATTTTCGGAGGGCTGGTGTGAGATACCGCGCGGTGATTTCGTATTTCGGCAGGGATTACGTCGGCTGGCAGCGGCAGCTCAACGGTCCCAGCGTGCAGGAGGCGCTCGAAAAGGCGCTTTCCGCGGTTTTCGGCGTGCCCACGCAGGCGACGGCGAGCGGCAGGACGGACGCGGGAGTGCACGCGGAGGGGCAGGTCGTGCATTTCGACGCGGACACCGCAATCCCGCCCGAAAAGATACCTTTTGCGGTGAATACGGAGCTGCCGAGGGACATCAGTATGCTTTCCTGCGAGCCCGTGTCCTCCGATTTCAACGCGCGCTTTTGGGCAAAGCGGAAGACTTACCGCTATTCTCTCTACGTCTCCCGACACAGGCTTCCGATGTACGAAAACACCCGCACGCAGATTGTCGTGCCGCTTGACCTTGCCGCGATGCGCAGATGCGCGGACGTGCTGGAAGGCGAACACGATTTCAAGGGGTTCGAAGCCAGCGGGTCCGCGGTGAAGAGCACCGTGCGCACGGTGTATTCCGTGCGGCTGGAAGCGGACGGGAAAACCGAGGGCGGCAGGCTTACGGAAGGGACGCTGGACATCTTCGTGACGGGGAACGGATTTTTGTACAATATGGTGCGCATAATCGCGGGGACGCTCGTTTACGCCGGGCAGGGAAAGCTCACGGAAGACGACGTGCGCCGCGTGCTGGAAACGGGGGACAGAACGCTTGCGGGCAAGACGCTGCCGCCGGAAGGGCTGACGCTCGTCGGCGTGGAATACGGAGAATGATATGCTGACGGTGGGATACGAAAACGACGCGGCAGTGCTTTCCGCACTCTATTCGGACCTCGGCATAAACCTTGCCGTAAGCGGCACGAATTTCGTGATGCGAGAGGACGGCGCGCCCGTGGGACTGATGCGCGCCGAAGTCGGCGATTTTGTCGAAATCACACACTTCAAAGTCAAAAACGAAGAGATAAACCCCGGGGACAGAGAATTCTTCCTGCGGGCGATGCTTTTCAAATTCTCCCTGAACCCCGTGCCTCTTGCGGTGAAAGGGGAGCACCCCGGGCTTGTGCGTTTCGGCTTCCGTTTCGAGGACGGATATATGCGGCTGAACTCGTCGGAAGTCAATCTTTCGGGCAGTCATTGCGGCGCGGAATGAGCGCCGCTTTTCTTTTTTTGCGTCGGTTTCCGTCAGACGCGGGTAAGGGTGCGGCGGCGGGCGCTCCGCCGTTTTTCCGTCTTTTCCCTGCCGAAGAGAGCAATTTTATTTCCCAATCCACGCCCGCGCACTTGTCAAACGCGCGCATATGGGGTAAAATATATTCTACTATAAATATCGGCGGAAATATTGTATGGACGAAAACAGAAGCATTCCCGAACCCTCGAATTTCATCGAAGACGTCATCTGCGACGACCTGCGCTCGGGAAAGCACGACAAGATTATCACGCGCTTTCCGCCCGAACCCAACGGTTATCTTCACATAGGCCACGCGAAGGCCATCTGCATCAATTTCGGCATAAAGGAAAAATTCGGCGGCGAATGCAATCTCCGTTTCGACGACACCAACCCCGTCAAAGAGGACGTCGAGTATATGGAGAGCATAAAAGAGGACATCCGCTGGCTGGGGTTCGAGTGGGACAGAGTTCTCAACGCGTCCGATTATTTCGAGCGTATGTACGACTGCGCCGTGTCCCTCATCAAGGCGGGCAAGGCGTATGTGTGCGACCTTTCGGCGGAGGAGATACGCGCCACGCGCGGTACGCTCACGGAGCCGGGCAAGGAGAGCCCGTACAGAAACCGCAGCGTCGAGGAAAACCTCGACCTTTTCGGCAGAATGAGAGCGGGCGAGTTCGCGGACGGGGAAAAGGTGCTGCGCGCCAAGATTGATATGGCATCGCCCAACATCAATATGCGCGACCCCGTCATTTACCGCATCTGTCACGCCGAGCATCCGCACACGGGCGACAAGTGGGTCATCTATCCTATGTACGATTTCGCCCATCCTCTCGAAGACGCGTTCGAAGGCATCACGCATTCGCTGTGTTCGCTGGAATTCGAAAATCACCGTCCCCTTTACGACTGGGTGACGGAAAACTGCGGTTTCGACCCCCGTCCCAGGCAGATTGAGTTCGCGCGGCTCAACCTCACGCACACCGTGATGAGCAAGCGCTTCCTCAAAAGGCTGGTGGACGAAAAAGTGGTGAGCGGCTGGAACGACCCCCGTCTTTCCACTCTTTCGGGCATCAGGGAGAGGGGATATCCCCCCGAAGCGGTGCGCGATTTCTGCGGGCGCATAGGCGTCGCGAAAGCGGACAGCGTGGTGGACATAGCGATGCTGGAACACTGCGTCAGGGAGTATCTCAACGAACACGCCGTGCGCGCTATGGCGGTGCTGCGTCCTCTCAAAGTGGTGGTGGACAACTATCCCGAAGGCAGGACGGAAACCGTCTCGGTGGAGAACAATCCCCGCGACCCGGAAGCGGGCGCCCACGAGGCGACTTTCTCCCGCGAGCTGTACATCGAAAGGGAAGATTTCTCTCTCGACCCGCCTCCGAAGTACTTCCGTCTGAAACCCGGCGGCACGGTTAGGCTGAAAGGCGCGTACGTCGTCAGGTACGTCGGCTGCGAAACGGGAGAGGACGGCGAGCCGCAGGTCGTGCACGTCGAATATATCCCCGGGACGAAGTCGGGCGAAGAGGGCGCAAACGTCAAGGTCAAGGGCACGATACACTGGGTGAACGCGCTAGACTGCGAGGACGTGAAGCTGTATATGTACGACTATCTCATCCTCGACGGAGAAGGGGATTATATGGACCTGCTCAATCCCGCCTCCCTCACCGTGCTCGACGGCAAGGCGGAAAAGTTCCTTGCGGGAGCGGAAAAGGGGGAGAGGTTCCAGTTCCTGCGCGAAGGATATTTCGTCGCCAAAGGCGGCGGAGAGTTCGGCAGCATAGTCGGGCTGAAAGACGGTTTCAAGGGCTGAAAGCGTTCTGCACTTGTCAATCTGTGCAAGTCGCTGTATAATAAAGTTAATAAGTCGTCAGAGGTGATGATATATGTTCACTTGTAAGGTATGCGGCAGCGAAGTCGAACGCGGGCAGGCGTACTGCGCCACCTGCGGTGCGGAAGTCGTTGCGAATTACGAGGTCAAGTGTCCTGCCTGCGGCACGCGCAACAATGCGGGCAGCAGGTTTTGCGCGCATTGCGGAGAAATGCTCGGCGTACTGCGCCGTCCCACCTGCGTCATATGCGGCGCGGAAAATCTGCCGGGGGCGAAATTCTGTTCCGTCTGCGGAGCGCCCGTGACGGATTCCGACACGCCGTTCACGGAGGAGGACGTCATGGAGTTCCGCAAGAACAAAATGAACGTCGACCTGATGGTCAAGGAGCGTATGACGGAGGCGGAGAGGGAAATCGCCGCTATGAAACGCCGCGTCGAAAACGACAAGACCAAGGCGATGAAAGAGATTGAGGACTATCGCCGCAAGACCAATGACGAACTCACCAAACAGGCGGTTATGCTTGACGCATACCGCGACAAAGTCAACGAGCTGGGCTCCGAGGACGTCGCACAGCTGAGGAAACTGTCCTCCGCGGTGAGGAACTATTCCGCATATTATGCCGACCCCTATTCCGCCGCCGAGAATATGGACGAGCTCGAAGACCCGTTCATATGCCCCGTTTGCGGCGGGGTGAACGCCGCCGACGCCGTCAGGTGCACTCGCTGCGGACGTTCCCGCGCGCGCTCTCTGCGTCTGCTCGAAAAGGGGAAAATCAAGCAGTCCGCTCCCATAAGGAAGAAGACGAAGGTGCTGGAAGCTCCCGAAGAGGACCTTTCTTCCCCCAAGACTCCCACATTCGAGGAGTTTGCGGGAGAAGCGTTCAAGGAAGCGCAGACCAAGCCCATAGAGAAAGCCGCCGACGAAAAGGAAACTCCGAATTTCGCGGGAGCGCCGCATTACGCCCCCGGATATTATCCTTACGGCGGAATGCCATACGGCGCGCCCGTGTTCTACAACAAAGAGACGGGA
Organism: uncultured Eubacteriales bacterium; assembly: GCA_900544575.1. Lineage (GTDB taxonomy): Bacteria > Bacillota > Clostridia > Christensenellales > CAG-917 > Limadaptatus > Limadaptatus stercorigallinarum. The sequence continues at coordinate 12,400 of UQVO01000017.1, forward strand.
GAGCCTTACCAGATGCCGCCCATCGTGCAGCCCGTGGCGTTCGTGCCTTACGTCACGCAGGACCAGCCTTTGATGCAGTATGCGCCGATGGACGAATATCCCGGCGAAAACGGAAAGAAGTGATATGAACGAGAATTCCGGCAAGAAAAATCCGCAGGTGGACGAGGCGGGTATAAGATTGGCTCCGACTCCGATGGACGGCGGCGCGGCGAAAAAGATGCCGACCGTCGTGCAGGAGTTCGTCGTCACGCCGCGGCTGGAATATCAGACGTCCGACGCAGCGCAGGCGCAGGCGGTTTCGACCTCTTCCGACTATCAGCCCGCCGAAAAAGACGCGGGCAGGAGATGGAAGCGGTCGGTGCGCACGCGCAATTTCGTGTCCGCGGTCATAATGATTGTCGCGTCGGCGGTGGTGTGGCTGCCTTTCGCCCTTGCGGCGGCGGACGTTAGCGCGGACCTGCCTTTCAGGCTGGTTCCGGAACAGTTCGACGTGATTACGGGCTGGATAGACGCTTTCCGCGAGACGGCGTCGCTCGGATGGTCCGGGGAGGCGGTGAACCAAATCTGGCTGCATATGGTGCCGGATATGATAATCACGGTCGGGCTGCTTGCGGTGCTTGTCAATCTCGTCAAAGCGGTGACGGGGCTGTTCGGCGCGATAAAACCCAGACGTTACACCGCGTGTGCGGTCGTGTATCTGCTCTCCGTGCTCGCCGTGTTCATAGCGGCGCTCGTCGGCGCGGAGAACGTCGGGATTTCGCAGATAGATTTTATGGACGACTTCATTTACGGCTGGAACACGAGCGAATTCTTCACCCTGTTCGCAGTCGGACTGATAAACGCGATACTCGCGGCGGTGTGTTCCTTCATCACGCCGCAGCGCACGGGGTATACGCGGATGTACTGACCCCGACGGGGACAGCGAAGTAAAGTTCTGCGCTCACCGAGCGCGCGGAGGACATATGGCGAAGAAAGACAACAACATCACGGCAATGGCGCCCGAGAATTCCGTCGGCGTGACCGACAGGACGGAAGAGCCCGTGCTCTATGAGAGCGAGGCGTACGGCAACCCGCAGCCCGACGAGGGCACGAAGACCACGGTTATGAAACCCGTCGGCATAGGCGGTCCCGTGCCGATAGTCGCGCCCAAGCACAACACGATACAGTTGCAGCCCATAGTCGTGCCGCTTGCCGTCGTGCCTTATATGACGCAGGACAGCGACGTGTTGCGTACGGACGGAAGAGCGCCTTCCTATCCGCAGAACGAATACGCCTCCGCGGTGGAATTCGAGGAAGAGAAGGCGGCGGCGAAGAAGCGTACCTCCGTTTACAAGAGACTGTTCTCGCTGGGGACGTTCCTGCTGTCGGCGCTGCTCATAGTCGCATATCTGCTCGGCTATTTCAAGCCCGACATTCATCCCGAATTCTCCCTTGCGCAGGCGGACGTTATCGGTATGATAACCACCTGGGTGCAGGACGGCACGCCGTTTGACCTCTCTCTCACCGTCATCACCTGCTTCTGCACGCTGTGCGCGCTGGTCGTGTTCTTCGTGTCCGTGTTCGGAATGGTCTTCGGCAAATATCCCCGCAAGACTCTGATGCTGTTCTCGTTCGCGGGGGCGGCGGCATACGCGGCGGAGATTATTCACCAGGTGATAGCGGAGCACTTCGACGCACAGCGCGACGCGGCGATACTCGCGATGCTTGCGGTGTTCGGCGTGCTGTTCATCCTCACCGTCGTCTTTGCGGCGGTCAGCGTGAGGCGCGAGGACAAGGAAGAGGATATGCTGATTCGCCACGGCGGCGAGATATAAACCTTTCATAATCGGGGGAGGCGCTCCGGCGAGCGCCTCTTTTCATAAATGTTTAAGAGAAGCGGAAGATAATGTCACTCAACATAGTGTCGCTTGCAAGCGGCAGCAAAGGAAATTCGACGTTGGTGTTTTCGGACTCCACGGCGCTTTTGGTGGATGCGGGAATATCTTATTCCGCGCTGAACGCTGCGCTTGGGAAGTTCGGGCTGTCCGTCGCCAAGCTGGACGGCGTCGTCGTCACTCACGAGCACACCGACCATATAGCCGCGCTGCCGAGAGTGGGCAAAGAAACGAGCATATACGCCCATCCGAAGACCGCGGAAGCCATTTTGCACAGGCAGGGCGTGCTCTACGGCTACAAAGAGGTCGAGTTCTACGAAGGCGGCTTCACCGTCGGCGACATCGAGGTCATCCCGTTCCGCATTCCGCACGACGCGGCGTATCCTCTGGGATACTCCTTCCGTCTGAAAACGGGCGCGCAGGTGAGCGTCGCTACGGATATGGGCAGACCCACCGTGGGAGTGTACAACAACATACGCGAGAGCGAAGCGGTGCTCATCGAGGCAAACCACGACGTGGAAATGCTGAAAAACGGACCGTATCCCGAAAGGCTGAAACGCCGCATTCTCGGAGACCTCGGTCATCTCAGCAACGATATGACGGCGGTTTTTGCCGAAAGGCTGGTCAACAGCGCCGTAAAGACGATGCTGCTCGGGCATCTCAGCGAAAACAACAATCTTCCCTGCCTCGCCGTCGGCGCAGTGGCGGGCAGGCTCAGAGGAAGAGGCTGCACCGACATCTCGGTCGCCGCGGCAAGTCAGTATGAAATAAGCGAGGTTTACGAAGTCAAATGAGGAAGAACCTTTTCGCGGGAGAGAGCGGAAGCCTTTATCTCTTCGCGCTGTGCGGCATCTCAATCCTCGGCAGCATATTCTCCTACATTCTGGTGGGCAGGACGGGGTCGTTTGCGGGCATGAGCATCGCCAGCTGGGTGAGCTATGCGGTGACGCAGGTCGCCATCGTCCTGGTGGTGTGGTTCTTCTCGATGTGGCGCAGATACGACGTGTTTGCGGTCGCAAAGATACGTCCGATGAAGGACGCGCGGCGCTGGCTCCTTCTGTTTCCGATAACGGTATTCACGATAATCGCGTTTTTGCCCGTGTCGATGCTTTTTCAGGAGTTTTTCAACCTCATCGGCTTCCGCGGCGGAGTGTCCGCGGGAACGATAGAGTTTGACAACGCGGGTGTGTTTTTCCTCGCGGTTTTCGTCATTGCGCTGCTCCCCGCCCTCGGAGAGGAATTCCTTATGCGCGGCAACGTGCTTCCGGGGCTTGCGTCGAGGGGTGCCGTGTTCGGCGTGTTCATCTCCGCGCTGCTGTTTTCCCTTATGCACGCAAATCCCGTGCAGACGGGCTACCAGTTCTGTATAGGCGTCGTGCTTGCCGTGCTGTTTATGCTGTCAGGCTCCCTCGTGCCTTGCGTGGCGGTGCACTTTTTCAACAACTTTCTGAGCCTGCTGATGACCGCCTACATCCCCGAAATAGACGCGGCGATTGCGGGGCTCGGCGCGTTCAACTGGCTGACGGGTTTCGTCAGCTTCGTCGTCGGGACGCTCGTGCTCGTGCTTCTGCTTTACGCATATTACCGTCTGGGACAGCCTAAAAAGGGAAAGGAAGGCTTCAAGGTCGTGCAGGGCGGAGTGGTCTTCGAGGAATATTCGCTGTACGCGTACGAGGACAATCCCGCTCCCGCAAAAAAAGGCGGCGCGGCGGCGGAAGGCATAAAGAACGCTTTCCGTTTCGTCGGCTCTCTCTTCACCGCACAGGGTTGGAAAAAGGTGGAGCGCGAGCTCTTCCTCTGCTGCGGCGACGTGCGCTATGTGGGCAAGTCCCAGCCTATGTTCGGACTGTGGATAGCGATAGGCCTTGCCGTGGCATACTGGGTGCTCGCGTTGGTTATGGGGCTTGCCGTATGACTGCCCGCGCAGGGGGAGGGCTGGTCTATTTTCTGGTCATACTGATGACCCTCCTTATGCGCATTTCGGGAAGCGCCGGGGTGTACGACGCGCTCGGCGTCGACCCCGACGTTTTTTTCACTCTCATCGTGCAGCTTTGCTGTTTCGGTCTGTTGCCCGTCCTCGGCTGGCTAATCATCGTCGGCGGACGCGGAAAAGACGAATTGCGCGCTTTACCGCGCACTTTCAATGTCGTAAAGTGCGGGAAGCGCGATTTTCTCCGAACGCTTGCAATAACCGTACCCGTGCTTTTCGTCACGGGTTTCGTGTCTTATGTGTGGAACGGCGCCCTCTCGCTTATGGGCTACGAACGCTCTTCGTCCGCGGGAGCGGAGCAGACTGCGGCGGTGCTGGTTTCGGACATATTTCTCACCGCCGTGCTGCCCGCGCTTTTCGAGGAGCTCACCCACAGGGGAGAAGTGTTCGCGACGTACCGCGACAGCGGATGGAAAGTCATCCCCGTTTCCGCATTGCTGTTCTCGCTTATGCACCAGAACATTCCGCAGACGGGGCACACTTTCGCTATGGGAATTTGTCTCGGAGTGCTGACTTATTACTCGGGGTCGCTGCTGCCCGCGGTCTTCGTGCATTTCTTCAACAATTTCATCAGCGTGGTTTCGGGCTATTCGGGGCTGGTGCCAGTCTTCGGGGTGATTGACACCGTGTCGGGCTGGCTGTACGGGACGGTCTTCGGCGTCGTCATCGCCTGTTTAATCGCAGCGGCGTCGGTCGCGTTCATAGCGTTTATGCTGGGGCGAATGAGAAAGGACGCCGTGCGCTGCGGAAGGCTGTCGGAGGCGAAATTCGCGCCCGCGGCGGAAGGCGCGCTGCCGCTTTCGAAGGATATTATGCTTTGGTTCATCATCGCCGTAGGCGTCGTTGCGACGCTGTTCAGTTTTGTGTGGGGGATTATGTGAGGTGAGCGTATGAGGATAAACATCGTGGCTGTCGGCAGACTGAAAGAAAAATATTTTTCGGACGCGGTTGCGGAATACATAAAGCGCTGTTCCGCTTACTGCGAGTTCTCCGTGACGGAGATACCGCCGTCGCCGCCCGCGAAGTCGCCCGCCGAACAGCAGGACGCGGAAAGCGCGGCGTTGCTTGCGAAGGCGAAGGGCTGCGTTGTCGTTATGGACGGCAGAGGAAAAGAGGTGTCCAGCGAAGCGCTGGCGAAATTCATATCCGAGAAGTGCTCGGCGGGGGTGTCGGAGTTCAGTTTTCTGATAGGCGGCAGTCACGGAATGAACGGGGACGCTTTGAGACGCGCGGACGCCGTGATGTCTTTCGGCGCGCCCACGTTTCCGCACCAGCTATTCAGGGTGATGCTCGCCGAACAGATTTACCGCGCGCTTTCAATCAATGCGGGGACGCCGTATCACAAGTGAGGTGGAGGAGATGACGGAAGAGAGAGTCCGCACGGCGGACGAAAAATTTATGCGCCGCGCGCTGGAAATCGCGGCGGAATGCGCCGCCGCGGACGAGGTGCCCGTCGGCGCGGTCGTCGTAAAAGACGGGAAAATCGTCGCCGAGGGGGGCAACCGCAAGGAGCGCGACGGCAGCGCGGTGCGACACGCGGAGATAGTGGCGCTGGAAGCGGCGGCGCGATACGCCGGTAACTGGTGGCTGGAAGACTGCGACGTCTACGTCACGCTTGAACCCTGCCCGATGTGCGCGGGCGCGATGATAAATTCCCGTGTGCGCCGTCTGGTCTTCGGCGCGTACGACGAAAAAACGGGCGCGGCGGGGAGCAAGGTCAATCTTTTTGCCCCCGGGATGTTCAACCACGACGTCGAGGTGACGGGGGGAGTGCTGGCACAGGAAAGCGCGGAGCTTCTGGGCGCGTTTTTCCGCGCGAAGAGAGCGGCGAAAGCGAAGAATCCGTCCGAAGAGCAGCAATAACCCACGGTTGAAGTGTAATTTTGCGCGGATAAAAGGCGAGTTATGCAAAAAGACGGACGCGGCGCGTCCGTCTTTTCTTTTGCGCTGCGGCAATCAAAGCGGAGGGAAAATGACGGCTGAGAGACGTCGGGGGAGGAAGAGCGCGCAGGCGCGGAGACGGATAAAACGGGTGGGGAAAAGAGGGGCAAACGGACGGACAGACCGACTGCCGCCGTGACATAAAAGTTTGATTTTTCGGGAGCGGAAGAGTTAGTTTTGCTCCGCCGACCGAGCTGTCCGTCCGCGCAGATTACGCAGAAGGAGGCAGCAGCAATGGACAAGAAAAAGATAGCTTTCATTGTCATCACCGTGATTTCCGTCGCCGCGTCGCTCATCGCGTGCGCACTCGGTCTTCCGTACACTCCCGTCGATGTGGACTACGAGTGGACGGAAACGGACGTCGGGTCCGACGCGGACGCCGCGTCGGATGCGGCGTATGCCATGGTCACGGAGGGCGGCGTCTCCGCCGTTACGGGGACGGTCTGACGCCCGGAGTCGGCACATCTCCGCCGTGCGGGCGGGGAGCGGAAAGCGCGGAGGACACCCTCCGCGCTTTCGCGCTTTTCGGGAGAGCGGATGAGGAAAGTTTCCGCCGCGCGGCGCATAGAATGGCATAATGCACGGCGCGCCGAAAACGCCGCGCGCGTACGCCGCGGGCGCATATTACAAAGAAAGGAGAAGAGTTATGGATATGCCTTTGAAGATATGGTTTGTCGAAAGCGGGCACTCGGAAAGGAAGCTGCTCGGGCGCAGCGCGGAGGAATATCTCCTGCGAGAGTTTTCCGCTTTCGACACGGAAAAAGTCGCCTCTGAGAGCGAGTGCCGCTTTGAGGAAGGGCGGCTGGACGTCGTCATACCGCTCGATATGCCTCTCGTCACCGTCGGGGATGTCGAGAGAGGGGCGGAATACGTGAAAAAGCACAGCCTAGGAGTGCTTGCGCTCGGCGGGGCGGCGTCGGGAGCGAAGATAGTCCGCAGCGAAGGGGGCAGAAGCGGCTATTTCATTTCCTCTCCGCACTTCGTCAAAGTTGATAGTGCAAAAAACGTCCGCTTGGTGTATAATCAATTGAAAGAGAGAATAACCGATAGACTGCTGGAAGCGGGGGTTTTCGTTTTCGACCCCGCAAACACCGTCGTCGACGACACCGTGCGCATTGCCGCGGGGGCGGAAATTCTTCCGTTTTGCAAAATCGAGGGGGACACCGTCATTGAGGCGGGCGCGTCGGTGGAGGGCTCTCACATCTCCGACTGCCGCATAGAGGGCGGCGCAGAAGTCGTTATGTCGCACCTTGCGGACACGCGCGTCGGCGCGGGGAGCACGGTGGGACCTTTTGCGCGTCTGCGCGGCGCGGTCGTGGGCAAAGGCTGCCGCGTGGGCGACTTTGTCGAAATCAAGAATTCCGTCTTCGGCGACGGCGCGAAGAGCGCGCATCTCGCCTACATCGGCGACGCGGACGTGGGCGGCGGCACCAACGTGGGGTGCGGGACGGTGTTCTGCAATTACGACGGGAAACGGAAACACCGCACTTCGGTGGGCAGGGACTGTTTCATAGGGGCGAACGTGAATCTCGTCGCGCCCGTGAGCCTCGGCGACGGAGCGTTCGTCGCCGCGGGCACCACCGTCACGCAGGATGTGGAAAAGGACGGTTTTGCGATAGGCAGAAGCCGTCAGGTGAACAAGACGCGCCGCGCAGAGGGCGCGGAAAAAGACTTCGGAGGCGGAGATAAGGCATAACGCGCTCCGCCGGAGGGAGGGCGTATGTATGTCGTGGTCGGGCTGGGAAACCCCGGCGCGCGTTACCGCAACACTTATCACAACATCGGTTTTATGACCGCGGACGCGCTTGCGAAGAAGTGCAAGCTCCGCTTTGCGGGCAAGGAATGCGCCGCGCTCACCGCAAAGGGCAAAATCGGGGGCGTGCCTTTCGTGTTGGCAAAGCCGCAGACTTTTATGAACCTGTCGGGCGAGAGCGTGAAACAGCTCGTGCGCAAATACTGCGACGGCACGGACGAGCTCATCGTCGTTTACGACGACGCGGACCTGCCCGTGGGCAGAATGCGTTTCCGCGAAGAGGGGAGCGCGGGCACGCACAACGGGATGCGGAGCATAGTCGCGGAGCTTGGCACCACGTCTTTCAAGCGGCTGCGCATAGGCATAAAAACGGACGAACTCGCGGCAAAAGAAGTTGACATAGTCGATTTGGTGCTTTCAAAGGTCGATTATGCGGACAAACAGGCGATAGACAAATGCGTTGACGAGGCGGCGGAAGCCGTCGCCGAACTCATTGCCGGCAAGGATATACAAAGAATAGAAGAGAGAATCAACAGAAGGAAATGACGCCCGAATTGCTCAGAGTAGAAGGCATGGGGGAGGGGCTGGACAGTTTTGCCCGGCTGGGTTCCGCGCGCCTTCCGAGGGAGCTTGCCGCCGTTTCCGCCGTCGGAATTACGGACGGCGCAAAGGCGCATCTTGCGACGCGCATTCCCGGCAAAAGGATTTACGTCGCGCCCGACCCGCTTGCGGCGCGCGCGATGCTTTCCAAGATTTCTTCCTTCCCCGACGTCAGAGCCGTTTTCCTTCCCCACCGCGACGACGTGCTGGTCTGTCGGAAGGGTTATGCGGCGCGCAGCTCGCGAGAGAGGGCGGCGGCGCTTTGCAGGCTTGCCTGCGGCGACGCGGATATAGCGGTGGTGTGCGCGGACGCGCTTATGCAGCGTTTTCCGCGGGCGGAAGTCGTGAGAGCGTTCACGCTGACGCTGGAAAAGTCGGGCACGCTCACCCCGCAGGAAGCGGCCGACAGACTCGCGGCGGCAGGTTACTCGCGGCGGGATATGATATCGGAAGAGGGAGAATTCGCCCTGCGCGGCGACATCCTCGACATATATTCGTCCGACGGCACGGCGGTGCGCGTCAACTTTTTCGACGACCTCATTGAAAACATAAAGACGATAGACCTTTCCTCTATGCTTTCCGTGGACGAGGTGGAAAGAGTGACGGTGCCTCCCGCAAGCGACGTGCTGTTCACCGCGGAGGACGCGGCGCGGGTTTCGTCCGCACTTGCGGCAAGGGGAGGCAACGCGGTGGCGTCTTCGCTGTGCGACAGGGTGCGCGAGGGCGCGCTGCCTGCGGAATTTGCGTGGGCGGCGGTGTTTTCGGAGGACAATTCCGCGTTTTTGTTCGACTGTTTCGGCGCGCCCGCGGAGGGCGAAGCGCCCCCGACGGTCATTTTCGACGAGCCGAAAATAATTTCGGAAAAGCTCACGGTGCTGGAAAAGGAATTCCGCGGCAGGCTGGCGCCGCTTGCGGAAGCGGGCGAAATTCTGCCCGAGCATTCCGCCGCGCTGTTTTCTTCGAACGAGGTCAGGCGCAGAATAATGCTTGCGCGGAAGGCGGCGTTTTCCGCGCTGTCGCTCGGCAATCCGCTCTTCGAGCCGACCAAGATAATCAAACCGAAATGCCGTCCCGTGACCAAATACTATCTCGCTCCGGACAGCATAGGGCAGGACCTGCGCAACTTTATCCTCAACGGCTTCCGCACCCTCATATGCACGGGGAGCGCGGAGCGCGCGAAGGGGGTGCGCGACAGTCTTTTCGAGCAGGAAGTGTATGCCGAGATTTCCGCTGACGGGAACGGCGGCGCGTCCGTGCTTGTCACGCCCCTGCGCATAGAAACGGGCTTTGTCTATCCTGCGGAAAAGGTCGCCGTCATCGGCGTGTCGGAGTGCGTCGGGAAACGCCGCGGAGAGGACGTGTCTGCGCCGAAAACGCAGTTTATCGCACCGAAAGCTGGTGATTATGTGGTGCATCGCGTGCACGGCGTGGGTCTGTGCGAGGGCACGACGATAATGAAAGTCGGCGAATTCGAGAAGGAATACGTCGTGCTGCGATACCGTGACGGGGACGTGCTTTACGTCGCGACGGACCAGACGGACAACTTGCAGAAATTCGTCGGCGAGGAGCACCCGAGGCTCAACAAGATAGGGGGCAAGGAGTTTGCGCGCGAAAAGGAAAAGGTGAGAAAGTCCGTGCGCAAGCTCGCCGTCAATCTGCTGAAACTTTATGCGGAGAGGGAAAAGCGCAAGGGGCGCGTCTATTCTCCCGACACCGTCTGGCAGAAAGAGTTCGAGGACGCGTTCGAATACGAAGAAACGGCGGACCAGCTCAAAGCCATAGAAGCGGTCAAACAGGATATGGAGCAGGGCAGGATAATGGACAGGCTGCTGGTCGGCGACGTCGGCTTCGGAAAGACGGAGGTCGCCTTCCGCGCAATGTTCAAGACCGTGCTGGACGGCAAACAGGCGGTGCTTGTCGCGCCCACCACCATACTCGCAAGGCAGCACCACGAAAATCTCGTGAAGAGGCTGGAACCTTTCGGCATAGAGTGCGCGCTGCTCACGCGGCTTCAGACTCCCGCCGAGAATGCGGAAACCGCACGCAGGCTTGCGGACGGAACCCTGCATATGGTCATAGCCACCCACAAAGTGCTGTCCAAGGACATAGAGTTCAAGGACCTCGGACTTCTGGTGCTGGACGAGGAACAGCGATTCGGAGTGGAGCACAAGGAACTGCTCAAAGAGCGCAATCCGCTGGTCAACGTGCTCACGCTTTCCGCGACGCCGATACCGCGGACGCTCAATATGGCGCTGTCGGGAGTGAGGGACATCTCCCTTCTGGAAACCGCGCCGCGCGGGCGACTGCCTGTGCAGACTTACGTCACGTCCTATTCCGACGCGCTGGTTGCGGACGCCGTGACGAGGGAATGCGCGCGCGGCGGTCAGACGCTGATACTTCTCAACGACATACAGGGGCTGGAATCCTTCGCGGCCAAACTCAGAGGTATGCTGCCGCCCGAAACGGGGATAATCACGGCGCACGGACAGATGGCGGGCGGCGAGCTGGAAAAGCGCATTGCGGCGTTTTACGAAAAGAAATACGACGTGCTCGTCGCGACCACGATAATAGAAAACGGCATAGACCTTCCCGACGCAAACACCCTCGTCGTGGTGGATTCCGGCAGGTTCGGGCTGTCGCAGCTTTATCAGCTGCGCGGAAGAGTGGGCAGGCGCGGGGTGCTGGCGCACGCCTATTTCACCGTCCCCGACAACGGCGCGCTTACCGCCGACGCGGAGAAACGTCTGCGCGCGCTGATGGAGAATACGGAGATAGGCAGCGGTTTCCGCGTCGCGCTCTCCGACCTTTCCATACGCGGAGCGGGCAATCTGCTGGGAGCGGAGCAGCACGGGCACATCGAGCGCGTGGGCTATGAGATGTACATCGAACTGCTCAACGAGGCGGTGGAAGAGATGCGCACGGGCCGCCGTCCCGAAGAGGCGCGCGAAGTGGAGATGAAAGTGGACGTGCCCGCGTATATCCGCGAGGGATACGTCAGCGGCAGGGACAAACTGCGCATCTACAAGCGCATCGCGAAAGTCGCGACGCCCGCGGAGAGGGACGAACTTGTCGCGGAACTTGCGGAAGTGTACGGCGCGCCCGACGCCGCGCTCGTCAATCTCATCGACGTCGCGCTGCTCAAAAATCTGTCCCGCGGCTTCGGAGTGTCGCGCGTCATAATCAACCGCAACGGCGCGGGAGTGAACTTTGCGGACGCGGAAGTTTATTCCGACGAGGCGCTGATGAAGACGGTCGCCGCCCACCGTGACGACGCGGTGCTGAGCACCGCCGTGCCGCCCGCGCTCGTGTTCGACGTCCGCGGCATATCCAACACGGACAAACTCGCCAGACTCATTTCCTTCTTCGAGGAGGCGCTTTCGGCTTGAAGCTTGCCGCCGCGACGGGCGCGCTCTGTTTTTTCCTTGCCGTGAAGAAGCCCTTAAAGGCTTTATTTGTGCGTAAAACGCTTGCGGGTACGCCCGCGTGTGTGTATAATGGTCATACTATTGTTGATTAACAAGTGATTATCTTTTCGGAGAGTATATGAAAAAAAGAATCGCTGTCGCAATGGTCCTCGTGATTTTGCTGTCCGTATGTGTCGGCACTCTCGCAGGCTGCGACGAAATCATCAAGCTGAACGAAGAACGCGACGCCAACCAGGTGGTCGCTTCCGTGAGTTACGCGGGGCAGACCGCCTATGTGTACAAGTACGAGCTGTCAATCAGCTTCAACTCTTACGCTTACGTCTATCACAATTACTACGGTTTGTCCTACGAGGCGGCGGCGGACTATCTGCTGCAATCCCTCGCCCAGCGCGAACTGCTCGTGCTGTTTGCCAAGGACGAACTCGTGAGAAGGCTCAACGAAGAGGACGGCGGAAGCCGCACCGCGGCGACGACCGACATTGCCGACCTGCTTTCCGGCAGCGAACTGAACCGCGCGATAGAGAACGTCAACGACGATTTGCTTTCTTCCGTCAATTCCGCGCTCGAAAGCCTCATCAACCTCGGCAACAATTCTTCGACGGACGGTTCCGGCTCCGCGGACGAGTATGAGGAATACACGGGCAGCGATGCCATCACCGTGCGCTTCGACTCGCAGGGCGGCAGCTCCGTCGACCGTCAGCGCATAAAGAGCGGCACCACCGCTTTCGAGCCCGACGACCCCACATACGACGGCTATACGTTCTACGGCTGGTATACCGACGCGGCGTGCACGGACGGCAACGAATTCGATTTCTCCACCGTGCTCACCGAAAGCACGACGCTTTATGCGAAGTGGGTGGAATACACCGAGCCCCGTCCCGTGCGTGAAGAGACGGCAGAGGACCCCGACGCGGATTACGACCCCGATTACGACCTCCCCGAGGCGGAGTGGTCGCCCCGTGCGCTGGATGAAAACGGACGCCTCACCGACGCTTACCGCGCGCTCATCACGAGCGGTGAAGTGGAGCTCGACTGTCTGTCTTCCTATTCCTCTGCGAAAAAGGCGGAATATCTCGAACAATATCTCGATTCCGCGGTTGAGGACGTCGCAGACGACCTCGATTCGCTGCACACGAGCTACGAATACTATTATCAGAACGAGCTGAAAACCCTGCTCATCACCAAGCTCGAAAGAGTGATAGGTTCTTCCGCGTCCGTGACCGACGAAGAAGTCCTCGCGCGTTTCGAATCCCTCGTGGCAAAGAACAAGGAGACGTTCAGCGACGACGCGTCCTACGAAACCGCGCTCACCGACGCGCTCGCCACGACTTATTATCACAGATACACCTCGCCGGACAGCCGCTACGGTTTTGTGGCGAACATCCTGCTGCGTATGTCCGACGACGACCTCGCCATCCTCACTCGAATGGTGGAGGACGGCAGCTACAACGGCAATACGTATGTCATCGAACAGAAACGCGACGAGCTGCTTAACGCTATGTCGATAAAGGTCAGCAATCCGGATTACGACCCCGATTACGTGTGCGACAACCACACCTGCGAAAGCGGTTCGGACTGCGACCCGATGACCTGTCCCAACCACTCCTGCATAAACGACGAACCGACGATTAGCGGAGCGGGCTACAACCAGATTATCGATTTCGCCTACAATGCCGAAACGGAGTCCTTCGAAATAGTGTACAACGTCACCGTGTGTCCCGCTATGGCATATCTTCCCGACGAAGTCCCCGCATTCGGAAGCGGCAAAACCGTCGGCATAGTGCAGCAGATTTACAACAGCTTGAAGGCAATCACCGACGCGACGGTAGACGGCATTGACGGACACGTCCTGTCCAAGGTCGAGAGCGTCTACTGGATTCGCGAAATGGCGACTGCGTGGCTGTATCTCGTCGGCGACGATACGGGCAGCACTTCTTCCGACAGCAACAACGGCGGGCTCGGATATCTCGTCGCGCCCGAAGACGCCGAAACCGACATCTCGTATATCGACGCTTTCAACGAGCAGGGGCGTGCGCTTATCGCAAACGGCACCGGCTCTTACGTGAGAAATGCAGAGAATGGAGCGGCGAAGGACAACTTCTACGTCTTCGGTGACAATTTCATCGAAAGCGGTTCCACGAGCAGCGCGTATGCGGGAATCTTCATCCTCGTCTGCACTTACGTCCCCTACGATACGAATGCGTGGGTGCCCACGTTCGACGATGACGGCAACGTGACGGGAGAGCGTCAGCTCACGGCGGACGATTTCACCGAAGAGGGAGTGCTTCCTCTCGATTACGTCGTCGAATACGGCGCGACGCTCGAAGAGTGCGTCACCATCCGTCAGCAGATAGAGGAGACGATTCTCACCAGCAAGCAGGCGGCGCTCTACGAAGAAGCGGCGAACGCGTTCGGCGTCGAGAATTATCAGAACATTTCCTACAACCGCAGCGCGTACGAGTCGCTCTGGAAAGACCTCGACTGACGCGAACGGGGCATAAGGATAACGGAAAGCGCCGCACGGGAAGTGCGGCGCTTTGGTTTTACCGTTCATTCGGTTTTTGACTTAAAATCCGGTCACTTGCTTTTCTCTTTCGCCTTGGCACGCTTCGGTTTCATACGCAGGCGCAGACTCTCGCGCGTGTGCGCACGCAGAAAATTCCTTATGCCGAACATAGCGCGCTTGGAGATTTTGAGCGCCTGCACCACCGCAAAGGCGTGCACCGCGAATTTCCCCGTGCCGTGGTAGTGTTCCACTTCTACGCCCAGTTCGTGCAGCTTTTCCACGAGGTCGAACGTGAGCACCGCCAGCGCGTCGTATTGGGCGGATACGGCAAAGGTGGGAGGGAAGTCTTTCGTGACGTGGTATATCGGCGAAATTTCCTTTTTTTCTTCTTCCGTCAGTTCGTCGAAGGGTTTTCCGCCGCAATAGGACTGGACGTAAAGCTCTATGTTGCGGAAGGGCAGTCCAATCGCCTTTTCGAGGTCGAACACTCCGCAGTTGAGCACCAGCCCCGCTATCTTCTGGTGGCGGCTGCGCTCGTCGAGGTCGAATCTTGCGTTGTACGCGGGATTGGTCGCAATCGCGCCCGCCATAGCGGAAAGGTGTGCGCCCGCGGACTCGCCGCCCACGAATATCGCGTCCGTGTCGATGTTGTATTCCTCCGCGTTTTCTTTGAGCCACGCAAACGCCTTGTATATGTTCTGTATGGGTTCGGGGTGAGGGTAGAAGGGGGAGTGTCCGTAGTACAGGCTCACGACGAAATAGCCCGCTTCCGCGATGCGGGTGTTGAACGCCTCCCGCGTTTCGGGCAGACCGCCAATCCAGCCGCCGCCGTGAATGTAGACGAAGACGGGCGCTTTAATCGACGGGTCGCGGTCCTTGCGCTCGTAAATGTTGAGGTAAAGCCTCTTGTCGTCGGGTGCGTACTGCACCGCTCGTTTGACCCGTACGTTGAAAGACCTTTTGGCGTTGAACACCGTGAGGAAACCCAGCAGCTCGTTTTTGGCATGACCGGTGCGCACGTATGCGAACTTGATGTCGTAGAGGAGTTTTTCCTGAAACTCCTTCATGCTTTCGGGAGCGGGCTTTCTTTTCATACGCTAGTCTGCGTTCTCCGTATAATATTTTTTCCAGTCCGCGACGTTTTCGGCGCTCACGCCGTATTCCGCGGCAAGGAAATCGTATATGGTGTCGTATTTGGAAAATATCGCGTTGTATGCGGTGTCGAACAGTTCTTCGTGCACGCGGGACGAGTATTCCACCACTTCGTAAAATCCGGGGCGCAGGGGGATTTTGTGCAGGGCTTTCATCAGCGCGGAATTCTTGCCCGCGCGCTTTTCGTTGGAAAGCATATATTGCTCTTTCGCCTGTTCGCGGGTCCTGCCGAGGGCAAGCTCTATCATCATTGCGGCGACGCCCGTCCTGTCCTTGCCCGCGGTGCAGTGGAACGCGACCGTTTTGCCCGCGTTCAGCCTGTCGAAGAGTTCTTTGTACGCGTGCCGCGCGTAAGGCATATATTCGTATGAGTCGCGTATGCCTTGCAGGATTTCGTCAAACTGTTCGTCCGTGCAGAAGAGCAGCGCGAGTTTTGAGCGCAGGGTGGGGGCGAGCACCTGAAATTTCGTGTCGCCGAACACGGACGCGTTGACATATTCCACGCCGTCCGGGAGCTCGTCCGGCTTTTCCTTGATTTCACGCGGGATGCGCAGGTCCACCACGCAGTCGAGGTGCATAGCCGCGAGGACCTCTTTGTCGGCTTCCGTCCTGGGTTTGAGTCTGCAAGCGCGGTAAAGTTTGCCGCTTCTGATTTTCCCTCCGTCGGGCAGAGGAAGCCCGCCCAGGTCGCGCAGATTGCCAAAAGTGATTTCCCGTTCGTCTTTCATACTGCGATTATATCAACTTTCGGCGCGTCCCGCAACACCTGAAAGCCCCGCCGATTCCGTCTTTTTGCGCCCGTTCAGAGAGCGAACATCAGCGCGAGGCCGCCCAGCGCCGCGCCGAGGGTGGGAAGAGTGATTATCACTCCCTTTTTGACGAAATCAATGAAGCGGAACTTCACTTTTTTGTGCTTGACTATGGAGAGCCACATCATAGCGGACATCGAAGCGACGGGGGTGAGCAGCGAGCCCATATTGGAGCCTATGACCGTCGCGAACACCGCCTGCATAAGGTTGGGTTCGGACACGGCGGAGAGTATCCCCACGAAGAACATACTCATCGGCAGATTGTTCATAAGGTTGCTTGCGCCCGCGGACAGCGCGCCGAAGGACAGCAGGGAGAACCTGTTGTCGAACACGGACGCAATCGCTTCCGTCACGCCGTTGTTCATAAGGGAAAGCACCACCACGAACATTGAGAGCAGGAAGGGAATGAGATGCCACGGCATCCTTTTCGCCGTCTTTTTCAGGGGGAGCAGGGACTGTTTTTTTGCCAGGAAACAGATTACGGCGCCCGTCATCACCGCCGCTGCGGAGCACAGACAGACTATCCACATATCCAGCCCTATGTAAGACGAAATTATGAGCAGCAGAGTGCATATCCCGAGCCCCGTCACGCCCACTATGAGCGCGGGCTTGTTGCGGATGGTCACTTCGAGTTCGCTGGCTTGGAGAGGCTCTTTCAGGTCCTTGCGGAAAATCAGGAAGAGCAGGGAGAAGGACGTCACCGCCGCGAACACCGTCGGCAGCGCCATCATCCGGACGTACTCTATGAATTCAACGCCGAAGTAAGTGGCTATGTACACGTTGGTGGTGTTGCCTATGACGAGGAACATACTCCACGTGTTCGCGGCGACGTATGCCATAAACACGAAAGGCACGGGATTTATGTTGCTGTTTTTGGCAAAATAGCAGATGAAGGGCGTGAAGGTGAGCACGATGGTGCTGTTGGAGGTGAATATCGTCACCGCCGATATGATGAGATAGAGCAGGATGAACAGCTTTATCTGACTTGTGCCCGCGTGTTTCATAACCCTCGTCGCAAGATATTTGAAAAATCCGACCTTGTCGAGGTACACGCTCATCGCGCTCATCGAAAGGAAGATGGCGAGGGTTTTTAAAGGATTCATATCCGAATCGCCGAAAAACTGTTCCTCAATCTGACCGAGGGGCACTTCGCCCGTCGCGAGGAGCACGACGGCGCACACGAAAGGCACCACCCAATAGAGGCGTATGCGGACTTTGCCTATGTGCGCTTTCGCGCCGAAAGCCGTGGCGAGCACCACGCTCAGGCAGGAAAGACAGAGCATAGATACGGACAGAGCCATTGCACACACCTCCTTATAAATTGAGAGGATACATAATATACTTAAACCGTACGAAAATCAACCGCTTGCGGAAAAATTGTAAAAAATTTGTAAAATTTTTTGCAGACGGGCACTCCGCCGTGCGATTGAGTATTGACAAACGTGCGGCGGAGCAAATAAAATTAAAGAGCAACGGCGGCGGCGTGCCGTGCCGCACCGCCGCGCAGCTCGGCGGCAACGACGTCCGCACTTCTCGGAGTGCGGAGCGGAAATCGCACAATAAGGGGGTTAAAGCGTGAAAATAGCCGCGTTAGTATTGTTTTTGGTCACATATGTGCTTTTGCTCACGCTCCCGAAATGGCGCGCTTACATCGCCGCGTTTATGGGCTTTTTGTTTATGTGCATCGGCATTCTGCCTTGGGGGGATTTTGCCTCGGCGATAGACTGGAACGTCCTTATGATTATCGCGGGCACTATGGGCATAGTCGCCTTGTTCATAGAGTCGAAAATGCCCGCCCTGCTTGCCGACCTGCTCATTGCGCGTATGCCCAACGTAAAATGGGCGATAATAGCGCTCTCTCTGTTCGCGGGGCTGGTGTCCGCGTTTGTGGACAATGTCGCCACCGTGCTTATGGTCGCGCCGATTGCGCTCAGCCTTTCCAAAAAGCTGGAAATCTCTCCCGTCCCCGGCATAATCGCCATAGCCGTTTCCTCCAATTTGCAGGGCGCGGCTACGCTCGTCGGCGACACGACATCCATTATGCTCGGCAGCGAAACGGGGATGACGTTCATAGATTTCTTCGTAATGGACGGCAAGATGGGTATGTTCTGGATTGTCCAGATTGCCGCACTCGCCGCCACGCTTTATCTCCTCCTCATCTTCCGCAAGGATAAGCAGAAAATAGAGCATTCCGAGCGCACCGAGGTCAAGGATTTCTTCCCCTCCGTCCTGCTCATTGTGATGCTCGCGCTGCTCATCGGCGTGTCTTTCATACCCGACAAGCCCGACGTCACCCCGGGAATAATCTGCCTCGGACTTATGGTCGTCGGAATGATTTATACGGTTATCCGCCGCAGGAACTTCTCCGGCGTGAAAAACACTCTCAAAGAAATAGATTTCAAGACCTTGCTCCTGCTTGCGGGGATATTCCTCATCATAGGCGGACTTGACGCAGTGGGCATAATCGACGACATCGCCGACATCCTCGTGCGCGCCAGCGGCGGCAACCTCTTCGCGCTGTATTCGCTCCTCGTCTGGGCGTCCGTGCTCGTGTCCGCATTCATCGACAACATCCCGTACGTCGCGACTATGCTGCCCGTCATAGCGGGCATCGCCGCCAGTATGGGTATGGGGACGGGAGAGTCAATGGTGCTTTATCTCGGTCTGCTTTCCGGCGCGACCCTCGGCGGCAATCTCACCCCCATCGGCGCGTCCGCCAACATCACCGCCACCGGCATTCTCCGCAAAGAAGGTTACGAAGTCAAGACCCTCCAATATATGAAGATAAGCGTCCCCTTCACGCTCATTGCCGTGTTGGTGGGGTATGGGCTGGTGTGGGCGGTCTACGCCTGAACGGCGCTATTTTGCGAACTGCTTTGTCAGCCCCCTCATTCAGACCTCTTA
>UQVO01000018.1 GCA_900544575.1 uncultured Eubacteriales bacterium
GTCTAATTCGTCGGCAGCGTCAGATGTGTATAAGAGACAGATCAAACGCCACCAAATGCACGGAAAGACCGTCCGCGGCGTCGAACTCCTCTTTGAAGCCCTGTTCCTCCACGAACACCTTTTCCCTGATGTCTTTCGCCTCCTGCGGAAGGCTGTCGTAACGCTTGATTTCCATTTCGCTTTCCGTCCTGTGCTTTTACCACATTTTAGCCGCCGCGACGTGCCCAAGTCAAGCCCGCAAGACATAAAACGACAGTCGCTTCACCGCTTGACTGCCGCAAGACGGATTTGCGGTCAATCCCGAAATAGTTTTGCACAAGACAGATTGAACAAGCAACCGAACATAAAACCAAAAGGCACACCCTGCGGTGTGCCTTGATGTTCGGTGCTTTGCACCTCACTTGGTCCTCTCTTTTGCTGATTTGTCGCCGAAACACCCGCTTTCTACTTGGTAAGCGCTTCTTGGACGGCGACTGCACAAGCAACCGAAATTAAAACCAAAAGGCACACCTTGCGGCGTGCCTTGATGTTCGGTGCTTTGCACCTCACTCGGTTTGGTTGCTTTGTGCTATTTTGTCAGTGCTTCCTGCACTGCCACCGCACAAGCAACCGATTTGGAACCAAAAGGCACACCCTGCGGTGTGCCTTGATGTTCGGTGCTTCGCACCTCACGGTTTCTAAGTGTCCTGCGCTTATTTTGTCAGTGCTTCCTGCACTGCCACCGCGCATGCCACCGAAGCCCCGACCATGGGGTTGTTGCCCATACCGATGAGACCCATCATTTCGACGTGCGCGGGGACGGAAGAAGAACCCGCGAACTGGGCGTCGGAGTGCATTCTGCCCATGGTGTCCGTCATGCCGTAAGACGCGGGACCTGCCGCCATATTGTCGGGATGGAGCGTTCTGCCTGTGCCGCCGCCGCTTGCCACGGAGAAATACTTCTTGCCGTGCTCGACAGCCCATTTCTTGTAGGTGCCCGCAACGGGATGCTGGAAACGGGTGGGGTTGGTGGAATTGCCCGTGATGGAGACGTCAACGTCTTCAAGGCGCATTATCGCAACGCCCTCGGTGACATCGTCCGCGCCGTAAACGCGCACCGCCGCGCGCTCGCCTTTGGAGTAGGCGGTTTCCTTGACGATTTTGACTTCGCCCGTGTAATAGTCCATCTTGGTCTGCACATAGGTGAAGCCGTTGATGCGGCTGATGATGAAGGCCGCGTCCTTGCCGAGCCCGTTGAGTATGACTTTGAGGGGCTGTTTGCGGACTTTGTTTGCTGTCTTCGCGATGCCGATTGCGCCTTCCGCCGCGGCGAAAGACTCGTGACCCGCGAGGAACGCGAAGCACTTGGTTTCCTCTCTCAGAAGCATTGCGGCGAGGTTGCCGTGCCCGAGGCCGACCGCGCGCTGTTCCGCAACGGAGCCGGGGATGCAGAAACTTTGCAGACCGATGCCTATGGCTTCCGCCGCGTCCGCGGCGTTCTTGCAGCCTTTCTTTATCGCGATGGCGCACCCGACGGTGTATGCCCACACCGCGTTTTCGAACGCTATGGGCTGAACGCCTTTGACAATTGCTTCGACGTCGATGCCCTTTTCGGTGCAGACGGCTTTGGCGTCTTCGAGGGAGGCTATGCCGTACTCTTTAAGCGCCTTGTTAATCTTGTCGATTCTTCTTTCGTAACCTTCGAATCTGATGCTCATAGCAGCCTCCTTACTCGTTGCGCGGGTCGATATACTTCACCGCGTCGGCATATCTGCCGTAAGTGCCGGTGCTCTTTTTGAGCGCTTCGGCGGGGTCGACTCCCTTTCTTATCATTTCCATCATAACTCCGAGCTTGACGAATTCGTAACCGATGATTTCGCTGTTCTCGTCAAGGGCGAGTTTGGTGACGTAACCTTCCGCCATTTCGAGATAACGGGGTCCTTTGACGACGGTGGAATACATCGTGCCGATTTGGCTGCGCAGCCCCTTGCCGAGGTCTTCGAGCCCCGCACCGATGGGCAGACCGTCTTCCGAGAAGGCAGATTGCGTTCTTCCGTAAACGATTTGCAGGAACAGCTCGCGCATTGCGGTGTTGATGGCGTCACAGACGAGGTCGGTGTTGAGCGCTTCGAGGATGGTCTTGCCAGGGAGAATTTCGGCAGCCATAGCCGCGGAATGCGTCATACCCGAGCAGCCAATCGTTTCGACCAGCGCTTCCTGAATCACACCGTCCTTAACGTTGAGCGTGAGCTTGCAGGTGCCCTGCTGGGGAGCACACCAGCCGACGCCGTGCGTCAGACCGCTGATGTCCTTGACTTCCTTTGCCTGCACCCATTTTCCTTCTTCGGGAATGGGAGCGGGACCGTGGTTGGGCCCTTTGGCAACAGGACACATCATTTCAACTTCGTGAGAATATTGCATAAATGCCTCCTAGAAAAAGTTAAAGTTTTCGACCGAAGCTATTTTATCACCAACGGAGTTTATACGCAAGCGAAATTTATTCCGCGTCCGCGCGCGAGGAGTTTACTATTTGTCTTGACCTTTGACAAGGGAGTGTTGTGCCCCCTTCTTCCTGATACCCCATTAAATCGCCTGATGCGATTTAATGGGGACCCCGATATAAACAGTGTTAGTTGCTGAACGGCGATATTCGAGCGTCAGACAAGGAAAAGCCCTTCCCGCATAAGGGAGCGTACTTAACCGTACGTGACCGCAATGCGGAAAGGGCTTTGACGCCGTATCACGCCGAATAGCGCCGTTCAGAAGCCGTTGGGGTTCTGACGCTGCCACCTCCAACTGTCTTCGCACATTTCGTCCAGCCCGTAACGGCACTCGAAGCCCATCTCGCGTTTGGCGAGAGAGGGGTCGGCGTAACACTCGGCTATGTCGCCGGGGCGGCGTCCCGTGATGACGTAGGGGACTTTTCTGCCGCTGGCTTTTTCGAAGGCGCGGACTATCTCAAGCACGCTGTATCCTTTGCCCGTGCCGACGTTGTAGGTGACAAGACCGGGGGCTTCGGCAAGTTTGCGGAGCGCGCAGGTGTGAGCGCGGGCAAGGTCGAGCACGTGGATGTAGTCACGCACACCCGTGCCGTCGCGGGTGGGATAGTCGTCGCCGAAGACGTAAAGTTTTTCGAGTTTGCCTATCGCGACCTGCGAAATGTAAGGCATAAGGTTGTTGGGTATGCCGTTGGGGTCCTCGCCTATCCTGCCGCTCTTGTGCGCGCCTATGGGGTTGAAATAGCGCAGCAGGGCTATATTCATACTCTTGTCGGCGGCGAAAACGTCGCGGAGAATGTCCTCTATCATCAGTTTGGTACGTCCGTAAGGATTGGTGACGGAAAGAGGGAAATCTTCTTTGATGGGGACGCTCTTCGGCTGACCGTAGACGGTGGCGGAAGAGGAAAACACAAAGTTTTTTACGCCGTGCTCGCGCATCACTTGCAGAAGATTGAGAGTGTTGCCGAGATTGTTGCGGAAGTATTCGAGAGGTTTCTCGCAGGACTCACCCACGGCTTTCAGCCCGGCGAAATGGATGACCGCCTCGATATTCTCCTTTTCGAAAATGTCGCGCACGAGCCCGATGTCGCAAAGGTCGTATTCGTAAAATTTCACGTCTTTGCCGCAAAGCTCCCTGACGCGCTTCACCGCCTCGAATTTGCTGTTGCAGAGATTGTCCGCGATAATCGGGTCATAGCCGTTTTCCACGAGGTCGATAACCGTATGGGAACCTATGTAACCCGCCCCGCCTGTGACCAGAATGCTCATTTTATGCCTCCGTTTCGGCGAATAAACGCCGCTTTGTGGAATTTTGTGTTTATTTTACTATCTCTTACCGACACTCACCGCGACTGCCGCCGCCATCTCCGCCGCGAGCTCTTCCATACGGCGGACGAGCCTGAACTGCGTCCTGGCGCGCACTAAGTTATGCTCGGGATAAGCGGTCTTGAAATACGTATCCCCCGACAGATAATCCGTGAGGAAACGCATCCCGCACTCGAAAGTCATCAGCCTTGCCGCGGCGGGCATTAGCTGCCTCTCGCGCTCCGTGACGCTGCCCTCCATCCCGCACAGAAACCCGTCAGCAAAGGCGCGGAACAGACCGAGGTCGAAATCCACCTTGTCAAGGTCGGGCTCATCTTCTTTTGCGGTGGAACAGCCCGCGCGCACACCGTCGCCGAAGTCGTAAAGCATACTGCCAGGCATCACCGTATCCAGGTCTATGACGCATACGGCGCGTTTGGTGACGACGTCAATGAGCACGTTGTTCAGCTTGGTGTCGTTGTGGGTGACGCGGGTGGGTATCACGCCCGACGCGAGTGCGTCGACTATGACGGAGCACCCCTCCTTTCTCGCCAGCACGAACTCCGTTTCCGCCGCGGCGGAAGCCGCCCTGCCCTTCGCGTCCTCCGCGAGTGCGCGTTCGAAAGCGGCAAAGCGCTTTACCGTGTTGTGAAAATCGGGAATGACCTCGAAAAGAGAGCCCGCGTCGAAATCGGCAAGCCGCGCGACGAACTTCCCGAACGCCCTGCCCGCGTCGCGGAACATACCGTCGTCGTCCGCCACGAGATAGGCGTCGGTGTTTTCGATGAACTGCGTGGCGCGCCACACCTCGCCTTCGGGAGAGGTATAATACCTTTCGCCGTCCTTGTCGGGGATGAGGCGCAGACATTCGCGTTCGGGGTCGCCGCCGTCCTCTTCGACCTTGCCGCGCAAAAAGTCCGTAACGGCAATCATATTGCGCATAAGCCCTGCCCTGTCGGGGAAGACGTTGGCGTTGAGCCTTTGCAGGATATAGCGCACCTTTCCGTCATCCCTCTCGCAGGACACGGCGTAAGTGTCGTTGATGTGTCCGTTGCCGTAAGGGCTGACGTCCGTGATGCGTCCGTCAAAAAGAAAGCGT
Source organism: uncultured Eubacteriales bacterium (assembly GCA_900544575.1). GTDB lineage: Bacteria > Bacillota > Clostridia > Christensenellales > CAG-917 > Limadaptatus > Limadaptatus stercorigallinarum. The sequence continues at coordinate 4,882 of UQVO01000018.1, forward strand.
GATGCTGCGTCGTAAGCGTTCATATTCCACCCCGCGGTTTTCCGCGATACAATAATACCCTCCCGCGCGCAAAAAGTAAAGTGAACGCGCGCGGAACGGGCGTGCATACATACGCGTCGGGAGCTTTGGCGGACCCTCGCACGGAACAATTTGCGGCATTTTGCCGCAAATAGGGTCAATTTTGATGAAATCCGACGCAGAATATTATATAATGACCGCGCAATGAAACAGTCCCTGCTTCAAAAACTCAAAGAAAGCCTGAAAATGTTCCTGGTCTTTTTCAAGATAGGGCTGTTTTCGTTCGGCGGCGGATACGCTATGCTCACGATGATTGAACACGAAGTCGTGGACAAGCGCGGCTGGCTCACGCACGGGGAACTGCTGGACATTTTCGCCATTGCGGAAAGCACTCCAGGCGCCATTTCCATCAACATCGCAACATTCATCGGGACAAAGCGTGCGGGGATAGTCGGCGGCGTGATAACGACGTTCGGCGTGGTGCTGCCCGCGTTTCTGGTCATATTCGCGCTGTCCTTCGTCCTCGACATAGTGCGCGACAACAAATGGGTCAACGCGCTGTTTATGGGCGTGCGCGTGGGCGTGATAGTGCTCATCGTGCACGCGGCGCTCAAATTCCTCAAAGAAATGAAGAAAAAGGCGGTCACCGTGCTGCTTGCTGTCGCGATGTTCTGTTTCGCCGTGTTCTCGGACGTCAACGTGATATATCTTATGCTCGGGTCAATCGGCATTTCGATAATCGCGGTGGCGTGGGCGCACGTTTGGGCGAACAAAAAGTTTATGATTGCGCTGACCGTCGGCGTGGCGCCTTACGAAAGAAAGAAAGGCGGGGACGACTGCCCGTCCTTCCTGCTCGCTTCGCATATGATACCCGTCGCAAAGGGCGACAATGACGGCACGGCGCGGCCGGAGAACGGCGCGGACGCGGAAGGAGGACAGAACAATGCTTGAATTGCAGCTCTTCTGGACCTTCTTCAAAATCGGGCTGTTCACGATAGGCGGCGGGCACGCGATGATACCTCTGATTATGGAGGAACTCGTGGCGAAGGGGTGGCTCAGCCAGGAAGTCCTGCTGGATTTCATAGCCATTTCCGAAAGCACGCCGGGACCGTTTGCCGTCAACATCGCGACTTACGCGGGGCAGGAAATCGCGGGGCTGGGCGGCGCGATAATGTGCACGGTGGGCGTGGTGCTGCCCTCGCTCATCATAATCATACTCATCGCGAAATTCTTCTCGAAGTATATGAACCGTCCCGTGGTGCAGGAAGTGTTCGACCACGTCAGCGGCTCGGTGACGGGACTGCTCTTTTCCGTGGTCGTGACCGTGGGCATACTCGTGCTCTTCGGGATGGACAGCATATACGACACGGCGTCGTTCAAGGTGGACTACATCGCGCTCGGGCTCTTCCTCGGACTGCTTGCGCTGTCCTTCGTGAAGATAAAAAAGAAAAAGATACCCCCCATCGCGCTCATAATCGTTTCCGCGGTGTGCGGCGTACTGCTGTACGGTTTCATACCCGTGTGATAAAATTTTTGCCGCGGGGATTTTGCTCCGTTTTTCGACATAAAACACGGTTTTTCACCGCAAAATGTGCAATAAACGCCGCGTTTTGACAAAAACACGGCGTTTTTGACGTTTTCGGCGCGCGCGTACACAAGTTGATAGGCGGCGGGGATTATGGTATAATCCGCGACAGGAGTATATTATGGCACAAGAAACACAGGAAAAGAGTTTTGCCGAAATCACGGCAAGCTGCGCAAAGGTCGTCAGCTACTTCCATTTGCAGAACGGCATCTCTCCCGTCAAACGTCTTTACGTCAAGAATTCATCCGACACGGAACGCGAAAATCTGCGCATCCGCATTTCGTCCGAGCCCAAATTTCTGGTGCCCTGCGAGATAACGGACGTGCGCCTGCCCCGCCGCACCACGGCGAAGTTCGAGGCCGCCGTCAGCCTCTCCCCTCTTTATATGGTCGCGCTGGACAAGAGAGAGCGCGGGGAGATGATTCTCGAAGTGCTGGACGAGAACGATTCCGTCGTGGCGTCGCAGCGCTTTGCGGTAGACCTGCTCGCGTTCAACGAATGCGACTATGCGGAAGACCCCGGCAGCCTTGCGGCGTTCGTGCGCAGAACCGCCGAACTCAATAAGCTGCTCAATCTCGCCGCGCACAAATTGCAGGGGTGGAACCTTGCGACCTGCACGGGCTATTCCGGCACGCGCAACAACGTGCGCAACCATTTCGCCGCGTGTTACAGCGTGCTCGCCGACCAGAAGTTCGCGCTCGCCGAGGAAAAGACGGACGAGGGCTACACTTTCGTGTCCGACCACCGCGACACTCTCGCGTCGGGAGCCGCCACTCCGCTCGAACTCGCGCTTATGCTTGCCGCGATGGTGGAGGCGAACGGACAGAACGCCGTGATTTCGCTGATAGGCGGAAAGTGGTATGCAGGCTGCTTCCTGGTGGGCGAATGCTTGCCCAATCTGATTGGCGACGACGCGGAAATGCTGCGCAGGAAATCCGACCGCGGCGTGAGCGACGTAAGCCTGGTGTGCGTGAACGACATCTTCGGCGGAATATCCTTCGAAAAGGCGGAAAAGAGCGCGCAGGCGACCCTGAAAAAGAGCGCCGACGCGGAATTCATCGTGGACATCAAGCGCGCGCGCATAATGCACATCTTCCCTCTCCCCGAAAGGGTCAAGGGCGTGGGCGGATACGACCTCAGGCAGAGCAAGGACTATTACACCGACCTTGCTCCCAAACAGCTCAAAGAATACGGCGGCGACATAGGCGGCGAGAAAGAGATAAGCCGCGTCACGCAGTGGGAGCGCAGGCTGCTGGATATGGATATGCGCAACTCGCTGCTCAATTTCAAGGTGTCGCAGACGGTGGTGAAAATACTCGTCCCCAGCATAGAGGATTTCATAGAAAATATGGCGGAAATCCGTTCCTACACCCTGGAATGCAAGCCGAAAGAGAGTCTCGAAAGCCTGGACAAGCTGACAAACGGCTTTGACAGGACCAATTTCCTGAAACCTTTCGCGGACTACATTCTTTACGAGTACCGCAGCCGCAGGCTGCGCACGGTGTTCGAACCGCGCGACCACGAAACCGCGCTGCTCCGCCTCTTCCGCAAGGAAAAGTCCATTCAGGAAGAAACGGGCACGCTGACGCTCTACCTCGCGGCGGGATTTCTCAAATGGAAGGAACAGGACCCCGGCGAAGACAAGTACGCCCCCCTCTTCCTCTATCCCGTGACCATAAGCAAAAAGGGCGTCGCCGCACCCGTCTACTCCATAGAAGTCAACACGGACGACCTCAGGGTCAACAGCACGTTGCTGGAATTTCTGTATCAGGAGTTCGACCTCGATATGCGCGGGCTCGCTTCCGCGGACCTGTCCACGCCGCAGGGAGTGCTCTCGGTGCTTGCGCGCATCAAGCGCGAAACGGTCAGGTTCAAGGGCTGGGACGTGCTCGGAAACGTATTCCTCGCAAGTCTGTCCTTCGGCAACTATCTGCTCTGGCACGACGTCAGATACAAGAGCGACCGCTTCCGCGAACATCCCATCGTGCGCTCCCTCATCAACAACAGGCTGGAACTGCCCGAGGACGCTTTCGACCTCTCGGACCGCAGCAGCGACGAAGCGTACATAGGCAAGGAAAGAATGTTCCTGCCCATTTCCGCCGACAGCTCGCAGTACTCCGCGATTTACGACAGCCTTTCCAAGAGTTTCGTGCTGCACGGACCTCCCGGCACGGGCAAATCGCAGACGATAACCAACATCATAGCAAACAACATAGTGCGCGGACGGAGAGTGCTTTTCGTCGCGGAAAAGATGGCGGCGCTGTCCGTCGTCCACCGCAGACTGCAAAACATCGGACTCGGCGACTTCTGTCTGGAACTGCACTCCAACAAAGCCAACAAGAACGTGGTGCTGAACCACATCATCAACACCCTCGCGCTCGCGGACGAAACGTCGGAGCAGGACCTCGAAGAAAAGGCGGCGGAAATCGCCGTCCCCCTCGAAAAACTGCAAAAAGAGCTGGACGCGATGCACCGCAAACGCTATCTCGGCTTCTCTCTTTACGAAGCGATACTCGACTATTTCGCCAACGAGAACGCGCCCGACTGCCTGAACATAGACAGCCTGTTCTACGAAAAACTCACGGAAAGTTCCTTCAACAACTATCTCGATGTGCTGACCGAGCTTTCTCTGCGCGCGAAAGAGTGCGGCGACATCGAGAAGTCGCCTTTCCGCCACATAGGCGGCTTTGCCTATGACGACAAGTGGAGAAGGGACGGCGAAAGCGTGCTGGAAATCTATGTGCTGGAACTCAAACATCTCAGACAGTACGCGCGCAATCTGCTCCCCCTCTTCAATATGCGCACGGTGTCGCTGACGAACGCCAAACTCAAAGCGCTCTATGACATCTGCAATCTGCTGAAACTCGACTGCGTGCAGTCCTACTTTGCGCGCTGCAAGACGGTGGCGAACGCAAAAGGCACGGTGGACTCCTTCCGCGAAGCGCTGGGCAGACACCGCAGACTCACCTCCGAATATGTGGGCAAATACGGAGCATATCCCTCCGACGTCCCCCTCGCGGAAGTGAACGACGCGGTGAAGACGGGCAATCCGAGCCGCGCGGTGAAAAAGTGCATCCCCTCCTCCGTCGACAAGCACGAGCGCACGCTTTTCCTCGAATTCCTCGCGAAATGCGAGTCCAACCGTCTGACGCTGATGAAACGGCGCGACGAGCTGGCGGGACTGTTCGGGATGACGTCCGCCGACCTTTCGGGAGTGGCGGACCGCGCGGACAAGATGACGGAGCTTTACGAGTGCGCGCAGAAACTGTACGCCGACTTCGACATCAATCTGTTCAACGAAAGCTGCATAGAGCTCACGCGCTACGGGCTGCACCGCTACATAGGATTTTTCATCTCCGCATACGACAACTGCGAAGCGGCGGCGAAAGCGTTCTCCGACGTGTTCCGCACGGGGGATTTCCTCGGCGGCGACGACATCGGCGCGCGCATAGAATACGTGGCGAACGTGCAGAAGAATCTGGACTACATCCCCAGCTGGTGCCGCTATCAGGAGATGGTGGAAAAGTGCAGACAGAGCGGCTTCGACTTCATCTTGGAACCTCTCGACGTGGGCGAAATCTCCGCCGCCGACATCCTCAGCTGCTTCAAGAAGTGCGTCTACTACAACTTCATAAAAAGCGAGCTTTATCTCGACGACGTGCTCTGCCAGTTCTCCGGGCTCACCCTCGAAGAGGCGGCGAACAAGTTCAAGACGCTCACGGAGGAATACGAACGTCTCACGCGGCAGGAGCTCTACCGCCGCCTTGTCGCCGCACTCCCCCGCACGGACACCACGGGCGACCACAACCTCGAACGCGTCATTCTGATGCGCGCGGAAAAGACGAATATGAAGGGCACGACGCTGCGCGGACTGTTCAAACAAATCCCCAACGTGCTCAACGCGTGCTGTCCCTGTATGCTGATGTCGCCGACGTCGGTGTCGCAGTTCCTCGACATCGATATGGACAAGTTCGACCTCGTCATCTTCGACGAAGCGTCGCAGGTGCCCACCTGCAAGGCGGTGGGAAGCATCGTCCGCGGCAAGAACGTCATCGTCGTCGGCGACCCCAAACAGCTGCCGCCCACGACGTTTTTCAGCTCCGACTACAAGGACGACGAGCACTTCGAAGTGGAAGACCTCGAAAGCATACTCGACGACTGCCTCGCGCTCGGAATGCCTGAAAACCATCTGCTGTGGCACTACCGCTCCAACCACGAAAGCCTCATCGCCTTCTCCAACGCGATGTACTACGACAACACCCTGCTCACCTTCCCCTCGCCCAACGAGCTCAACAGCAAGGTGTCGTTCAAGTATGTGGACGGCGTATACGAACGCGGCGGGTCGAAATGCAACCGCAAAGAGGGCGACGCACTCGTTGCGGAAGTCATCGCCAGGCTCAAAGACCCCGCCCAGCGCGGTCAGAGCATAGGCATTGTCACCTTCAACACCGCCCAGCAGAACTACATCGAGAACGAGCTCTCCAAGCTCATCCACAAAAACAACCTCGATGCGGCGGCGTACGACTGCGACGAGCCTCTGTTTGTCAAGAACCTCGAAAGCGTGCAGGGCGACGAACGCGACGTGATACTGTTCAGCGTGGGATACGCCCCGGACGCGAACGGCAAGCTCTCTCTCAACTTCGGTCCGATAAACCAGGCGGGCGGCTACAAACGTCTGAACGTCGCGGTCACGCGCGCACGCAACGAAATGAAAGTGTTCAGCGGCATAACGGGGAATATGATTGACCTCAACCGCACGGACAGCAAGGGCGTGGCGGGGCTGAAAGCTTTCCTCGAATATGCGGAGCGAGGCAGGGAAATGCTTGCCATTTCCAGCGCGGACATCACGTCTACCCGCGGCGGCATAGGCGAACTCGTCGCGGCGGAACTGCGCGACAAGGGAATACTCTGCGACTACAATCTCGGCGTCAGCGATTTCAAAATCGACGTCGCCGTCGTCGACCCGCGCAATAAGGACAAATACATCCTCGCGATTATCTGCGACAGCGAAAGCAGCTGCAAGCTGAAAGGCGTCAAGGACCGCGTCGCGATGCAGACCAAGATACTCAAAAAACTCGGCTGGAACACCTATCAGCTCTGGACGGTCAATTTCTTCAACAACACCCGCCGTGAGATAACCAAGATAAAGGACGTCATCACCACGCTTACGGAAAAGAAGGTGCTATCCAAGAAGACGGTGCGCGAAATCACCGCACGCTACCGTGCGCCGTACAAGAGCTACTACTGCAAACCTATGGCGAAAGCAGGCGCGGACTATGTGCTCAACTTCGTCAACGAAGAAAAGATAGAATCACGCATACGCGACATCATCGAAACCGAATCGCCGATTGAAAGCTCCGTTTTGCTGGATAAACTGCTCGTTCTGTACAATGTGCCGAAAACCGCAAAGCGCGCGGTCGCCACGCTGACGCAGTATACGGAAGAGTTCGCGTCCTTCCGCAAAGAAATGTTCGGCAAGGTGTTCTATGCGGACAAACCCGTCGAAACATTCCGCCCCTCCGACACGCGCACCCAGCGCGACCTCACCAAAGTGCACCCCGACGAGATAGTCGCCGCGGCGCGCTGCGCGGTGGAAACGGGGCTGAATATGCGCCGTGCCGACGTCGTCAAGGAAATCGTCAGTCTCTTCGGCGCGAAGAAGACGAAAGCGGTCACGGAGTGGATTGAGAAGTGCATAGATTACGGCGTGTCCGAAAACCGCCTTATGCTCACCGTCGACGATATGATGACCACATGACAACGCCTGCGGAAAGACGCGCGGCGACAGCGCGCTCTCCTCTGCGCAATTCGTCCCGCACGGCGGCACTCCGTCGTGCGGGACGTTTTCGTAAACCCCCGCCGTCCTCCTCTTTGCCCGCCGCCTTCCCCTCCGCATTCTCCGCGCCGCGGAGAAAGGGCAAAACAAGACAAATAAAGCAATGCGCAAAACAAAAACCGCGCCGTCACCCTGCGGGAACTCCGCAGAATGACGGCGCGATGCCTGCCGTTTCCGAAAATGCGGGGAAGCCCCGCGTCGGGCTGCGCCCGAAACTTACTTTCTCACTTCGAAATAGGCTCTGGGATGAGCGCAAACGGGACAGATTTCGGGCGCTTCCGTTCCGAAATGAATGTGTCCGCAGTTGCGGCATTTCCACGCGACTATGCCGTCCTCTTTGAACACTCTGCCCTCCTGCACCGCTTTGAGCAGACGGAGATATCTCTCCTCGTGCTCCTTTTCTATGGCGGCGACTCCGCGCATACGGGCGGCGATTTCGTGGAAGCCTTCCGCGTCCGCTTCGTCCGCCATCCAGTTGTACATATCCGTCCACTCCGCGTGCTCGCCCGCGGCGGCGTCGATGAGATTTTCCGTCGTGGTGCCTATGCCGTGGAATTCCTTGAACCAGAGCTTCGCGTGTTCCTTTTCGTTGTCCGCGGTTTCGAGGAAAATCGCCGCTATCTGCTCATAGCCCTCTTTCTTCGCCTTGCTGGCATAATATGTGTACTTGTTGCGTGCCTGGCTTTCGCCCGCAAACGCGTCCATAAGGTTCTTTTCGGTTTTGCTGCCTTTGAGTTCCATAATGTCTCCTCCTTTGCTTTTCGTCAATTATAACCCCTTTCCGATGTTTCCGCAAGTGGCAATCTTCGCCGACGCACGATGTGCCGCGCCGGAAAACGAAGGCCTTCTCCGCAGTTTTCCGCCTTGTGTTAATATTGCTAAAAACGTTTGACAAATAAAGTGCCGGGTGCTATTATTTCTTAGCATTCACTTTGGGGGTGTAGCTCAGTTGGTAGAGCGCTTGATTTGCATTCAAGAGGTCCTCGGTTCGAATCCGTGCATCTCCACCACACCCGCAAGGGGAAACTAGGGGTTGTAGCTCAGTTGGTTAGAGCACACGCCTGATAAGCGTGAGGTCGATAGTTCGAGTCTATTCAACCCCACCATTTAATGAAAAGGCACCTTTGGGTGTCTTTTTTCTTTAAAAGTCTTTGCTTTGATGAACATAGATTTGACACTATTAATTTTTAGTGCAAAACTTAAATTATAAAACCACTTGTTCAAAGGATTATTGTATGTTTATTGCAAATGATGAATTTGGGAATAAGATTGCGATTGATATGGCAAGTCCAGAGGGAAAATATTATTGTCCAATTTGCGGAAGTCAACTAATAACCAAAGCAATCGGTTCTCAAAATAGAGCAGCACACTTTGCTCACAAACGCAACAATATATGCCTTGATTCATGGTCATATGACATGTCTGAATGGCATAGAAATTGGCAAAATTTTTTTCCGATAAATTGTCGTGAAGTTGTACTTGAGTTCAATGGCATAAAACACCGAGCAGACATTTTGATTAATAATACCATAATCGAATTTCAGCACAGCCCTATATCTGCACAAGAAATCTCTGATAGAAACAAATTTTATACAATGCTCGGATATGATGTTGTTTGGGTTTTTGATGCAACTAATCGATTACGTAATTGCACAGATTCCTCCATTAATCCATGTGATTGTCGTGAGAATGACCTATATTGGAAACGCAAGCAAACTCAATTTTCCAATGGCATTATATCAGATGTAAAAGTTTTTCTAAACTATACTTTCCAATTTATTGACAATGAATATGGACTAATTGAAGACAAAGATACACTTATTCAGTTAACTGAGTTGACAAACAAAGAGATTCGCTTCCGCTCTTCTTCTCCTTTTCTTATTGAGCCTGATAATTTTTTAAAGGAATATGGTGCCATAACAGACGAAGCTATTGACTCTATAACTATAATATTCCAAAAAGCGGACAATTATAGAAAAAATCAACAACAAAAAGCATATGCGAATTTGTGCAAAAAAATTGATTCTTTGTATAATCCAGGCAAAATAAAAAACTCACGAATTCGTCTTTAAGCAATATAATTTGACGCTGTAAATATTGTGACGAAAAATGCGGCGCACCGCGCCCGAAAGGAGAGATATATGAAAGGAAACTGCGACAACAACCGCCCCTGCCCCTGCACCTACGACTGCCCCAGACACGGCAAGTGCTGCGCCTGCGTGGCACACCACCGCGACCACAACGAGGGAGTGCCGGGATGTTTCTTCACCCCCGAAGGCGAAGCGACCTACGACAGAAGCATCGAAGCGCTGTGGCGCGACTACAATTCGCGCAAATGAGCTTCGCCGAAACCGAGGTTTACACAACAAAAACGCGGGCTTAAACCCGCGTTTTTTCTTTCGTCTGCCGCTCCATCCAAACGGCGGACGTCAGGCCGCAAGTCAGATTTTTTCGTCATAAGCCCGCAGCACGTCAAACAGTTCCTCCGAAATGATGTGCTCTATGCGGCAGGCGTTTTCTTCGGCAAGTTCCTTGTCCGCACCCATAGAGCGGAGCACGCGGGTGATGACCCGATGCCTCTCGTAAACTGACGCGGCTTTTTCGTAGCCCTTTTCCGTGAACGCAAGCTCGCCTCCCCTGCCCACCGTGACGTAACCCTTTTCCAGCAAAAGGTTTACTCCGCGCGACACGCTGGACTTGGCATATCCGAGCTCCTCCACTATGTCGACGGAGCGCACCATACCCTTGCGGCGTTTGAGCAGGAATATGGTTTCGAGATACATTTCTTCGGATTCGTGCGATTTCAGCATTGATGCACCCCTTTTCGTTGTCTTCCTTCCGGATGTGTTCGCATATGCGAACATTCTCGGCGCAAAAAGGGCGAAGCCCGCGGCCTGCCCGTTTTACGAACGTATCTCTCTCTTACTTACGGCATTATACTATGCTCTTCGCAAAAATACAAGCGTTTTTGCGCGTCAGCCGAGCGCAACGTCGAGCACCATCATAAGCACGAAGCCCGCAACAACGCCCCACGTGCCGAGGTGGGGATGCTCCTGCAACTTCGCGTCCGGAATGAGGTCCTCCGCCACGACGAATATCATTGCGCCCGCCGCAAACGCCAGCAGCCACGGTTGGAGCGCCTCCACGAACGAGGTGAGGAAAAAGCCGAATATCGCGAATATCGGTTCGACTATTCCGCTTGCCGCACCGTATAAAAACGCTTTCGTCTTGCTGCCCGTCGCCGCGTGAAGAGGAAGCGCGACGGCAACGCCCTCCGGGAAGTTCTGCACCGCCATTCCTATCGCCAGCACCAGCGCGGAAAGATATGCGCTCTCCGTGCCCACAGCCGCCGCCGCGCCGAACACGACGCCCGCCGCAAGCCCTTCGGGGATGTTGTGTATGGTGACGGCGAGGAAAAGTTTGGTGGACATATTCACCTTCCCCGTGTTGACCCCCTCGTCCTCTTTCGTTCCGCTGTGGAAGTGGGGAATGATTTTGTCAAGCAAGGTGAGGAATATCCCGCCCGCGAGTATCCCCGTCGCCGCAGGCAGCCAGCTGAGGTCGCCGTAGCCTTCCTCCGCCCCTTCGAGGGACGGGATGATGAGCGACCACACCGACGCCGCAATCATAATCCCCGCCGCAAAACCCAGAATGAGCGTATTGAGTTTGGGGGAAATCTCTTTCTTGAAAAAGAAAACCACCGACGCGCCCGCCGCCGTCGCGATAAATATCAAAGCAAAACCCAGTACAGTATATCCCGTACCGCTCATATCTCTCTCCTTCGTCCGCCCTTACAACACACCGCGGACGCCAACCCTGTTATTCCGTAGTTATTCCGTATCGGAGTCGTCCGCCTCTCTTGCCGAAAGCCTGACCACTTCGCCCGACTCTTTCTTGACATAAGTGTTGTCGAGCTGCGCGCGGAGATTGCCGACGACGCTGTCGATATACGCCCTGCGGAGTTTCGCCTGCTCCGCCTTCTCCTCTTCCGTCAGTCCTTCCGTCTTCGCCTTGCGGGCAAGTTCGTTTATGCGTGCTATGTCGATTGCCATAATTATACCGTTTTCAAAACCCGATGTTTAAGTGCTCCAATCTATCGTTTCAACGCCGCGTTGCGCCAAAAACGCGTTCGTCTTGCTGAAATGACGACAACCGAAGAAACCGTAATACGCGGACAGCGGCGAGGGATGCGGACATTCCAGCACCAGGTGCTGCGGCGCGGTTATCAGCGCCTTTTTCGCGCGGGCGTTTCCGCCCCAGAGAAGGAATACGACGGGTTCCGTCCTCTCGTTGAGCCGCCTTATCACCGCGTCGGTGACCTCTTCCCATCCTTTGCCCTTGTGCGAATTGGGCTCTCCCGCACGCACGGTAAGCACGGTGTTGAGCAACAGCACTCCCCTCTCCGCCCACGGGACAAGACAGGGGGATTTGTTCTCCGCGCCGACGTCGTCGTGTATCTCTTTGAAGATGTTGACCAGCGACGGCGGGGCGGGGACACCCGGTTTGACCGAAAAACAAAGCCCGTGCGCCTGTCCTTCGCCGTGATAGGGGTCCTGACCGAGGATTACGGCTTTCACCTTCTCGTACGGCGTGTATTTCAGCGCGTTGAAGATGTCATGCATATCGGGATAGACCGTGTGCCGTCCGTACTCCGATTTCAGAAACTCGCGCAGCGCGGCGTAACTTTCGGAGGCGAAAACGTCTTTGAGCAGTCCGTCCCAGGAATTTCCTATGTTGACCATGCCGATATTATACCACCATATTCCGCGTCGCACAACGTATAAAAACGACGAAGTCCGCCCATACTACCCGCAAAGGACGAAAGTCCTAAAAACGGGGCAACCCCGAAAAGGAGTGAACATGGAAAACACCAAATCCAGAGCAAACGGCAGACAGTCTTCCGCTGAAAGCGAAAGCAAAGCCCAGGCAGGCAGCAAGCAGGCGAAAGCGTCCAAGAACGCGTCCGACGCCAAAGGTTGCAAAAACTGCAAGTGACCGTTTGAAATCCAAGAAAATTTCCGCCGCAAGGCGGATTTTTTCTTTATCGGACGACACGGCAAAAAATTCTCACTCCCCCGACACTTCGAGAGCCGTCCGCGCGCTGTCCGCAGGCGTTTTCACGGCGCAAAAAACGCCGTTTTTGCAAGTCCGTTTTAATTTTTAATCCGTACACACGTCGGATTTTTAAGCATTTTTTAACAAAAATGCCCGCGTTTCAAAATTTTGATTTGCACTTTTGTAAGGTTTTCAAAAAATTTCCCGAAAATTTTTTATTTTTTCTACAAAAATCGCTTGACAGCATTATAGAGCGGTGATATTATGCAACTGTAATCAAGAGCTACGGCACTTTGATTATCTGACAAGCTCATAATTTTCCCCCTTATCATAGCAAGATGCGCAGAGATTTCTCTGCGCGTCTTGCTTTTTCAAACGAAAGTCCGCAGGAAGCGGTTCTGCCCTCGGCACGCCGCACGGAAGCGCAAGGTCAATGCTTGCCCAGCCACACGATGAGCACGGCGATGTCCGCGGGCGATACGCCCGAAATCCTGGATGCCTGTCCGAGGTTCAGAGGGCGTATTTTGTCCAGCTTCTGTCTGGCTTCCAGCCTGAGTGCGGTCACGGAAAAATAATCCATATCGGCGGGAAGCGCGCGCTCTTCCAGCCTGCGCTGTTCCCTCACCGCCTGTTCCTGCTTTTTGAGATATCCTTCGTATTTCAGCTCCACCACTGCGGCGGAAAGCGCTTCGGCGGAGCATTCGAAAGGCAGAAATTTCGCGACGTCGGCGGCTGTCACGGACGGTCTGCGCGCCAAATCTCCGAGAGTCAGGGGTTTGGACGGCACGGGCTCTCCCCTTTTCGCCAGCGTCCTTTCCGCTTCCGCACGGGGGAGCGGCAGGGAGGAACAGCTTATGACGCGTTCAATCTCCGCCCTCTTTTTTTCCGTGCGACGCATTCTCTCTTCCGTCACGAGGCCCGCAGCATATCCTTTTGCGGTCAGGCGCATATCGGCGTTGTCCTGACGCAGTTTTATGCGGTGTTCCGCGCGGGCGGTCATCATTCGGTAAGGTTCGTTTGTCCCCTTTGTGACAAGGTCGTCTATCAGCACGCCGATATACGCTTCGTCGCGCGCAAGCACGAACGGCTCCTTGCCTTCCAGCCGCAGGGAAGCGTTCAGCCCCGCCATAAGCCCCTGCGCCGCCGCTTCTTCGTAACCGCTGCTGCCGTTCAACTGCCCCGCAAGATACAGGTTTTTCACCGCCTTGCTTTCGAGGGTGGGAAGAAGAGAGGTGGGGTCGATGCAATCGTACTCTATCGCATAGGCGTATTTTGCAAAGCGGCAATGCGTAAGTCCGGGTATGGTGCGGTACATCGCTTCCTGCACGTCGTGCGGCAGAGAGCTGCTCATCCCCTGAATGTACATTTCCGTGCTGTGCAGTCCCTCGGGCTCGACGAAAATCTGGTGCCTTTCCTTGTCGCGGAAGCGCATTATCTTGTCCTCTATGGACGGGCAGTAGCGCGGACCTATTCCGTGTATGCTGCCGTTGTAGAGAGGACTGCGGTGAATGTTGTTCAGAATAATTTCGTGCGTGCGCGCGTTGGTGTAGGTCAGCCAGCACGGCTCTTCCTCGAAAGTGCCCGCTTCGGACATAAAAGAAAACCTGTCCGTGTTTTCGCCGAGCTGTATCTCCATCTCTCCGTAATCGATGGAGTCGCGGTAAATGCGTGCGGGCGTGCCCGTCTTGAAACGACGCACGGGAAGCCCCGCCCTGACAAGACTTGCCGTAAGCAGCGTCGCGGGCGCGTGCCCGGACGGCCCCGAACTTTTCGTATACTCCCCTATGATGACTTTGCCGTTGAGATAGACCCCCGTCGCGAGAATGACCGCGTCGGCGTAAAACACCGTACCGTCCGCAAGTCTGACGCCATTGACCTCGCCGCCCGACACGAGCACTTCCGCGCACTCCCCTTCCATAAGGTCGAGCGTAGGAACTGCGCGCAGCGCGTCCATAATCACCTTCTGATAAAGCGGCTTGTCCTGCTGTCCGCGCAGCGAAAACACCGCGGGTCCTTTTGCGGAATTGAGCATTTTTATCTGCACGAGGGATTTGTCCGCGGCAAGCGCCATCTCGCCGCCCAGAGCGTCTATCTCGCGCACGAGGTGCCCCTTTGCGGTGCCGCCTATCGCAGGGTTGCACGCCATCATCGAAACCGTGCCGAAATCCAGACACAGCATAAGCGTCCTGTGCCCTTTTCTTGCGCACGCGAGCGCGGCTTCCACACCCGCGTGTCCGCCGCCCACGACTATGATTTCGAATCTGCCGTTGTCCATTTTCCTCCGATGATAAAATCCCGTGCGGGATTTATCCGCATTACTCCCGAACCGGAAGTGACCCGTCACAATAATATCGCCGAGGCTCTCAGCCTCACTCCTCGACGCCGCGCGCAACAAAGAGTCGCGCTCACCCCTGCCAACCGCACGGGACGTAACGTGACAGCATCGCCAAGGCTCGCCGCCTCATACCTCGACGCCGCGCGTAACAAAGAGTCGTTCTCACCCCTGTCAGCCGCACGGGACGTAACATGACAGTATCGCCGAGGCTCTCAGCCTCATTTGCCGACGCAGAATTTTGCGAAAATATTGTTCACGACGTCTTCCGTCGCAGTGCGTCCCGTGATTTCCCCGAGCGCGTCATACGCCTCGCGAAGGTCGACGAGAGTGCAGTCGACGGTGCCGTCAAGCGACTCAACGGCACTTTCAAGCGCACGTTTTGCACGATAAAGCGCGTCTTTGTGCCTTTCCGACGTGATGACTTCTCCGTCAGCCGTCTTGCCCTCGGTGTAAAGCGCGGCAATGGCGTGCCGCAGCCCGTCCACTCCCGTGCCGTCCTTTGCGCTGACGGCGAAACAGCCGTACATCCTGGGGCACATATAAGATGTGAGGTCGCATTTGTTGCGCACCGTGAACACTCTCACGTTGCCGAAGTCGGGCGCCTCTGCCCGCATATCCGTGGTGTCCACGACGTGAATGACCACGTCCGCACTCTTTGCCGCAGCCAGCGCGCGCCGCACGCCTTCGCTCTCGACGGCGTCGTCGCTTTCGCGTATGCCTGCGGTGTCTATGAGGTTTATCTTCACTCCGTCGCACTCCACCGAGCCTTCCAGCGTATCCCGCGTCGTCCCCGCCACGTCCGTGACAATGGCGCGGTCGGCGCCGAGCAAAGCGTTCATCAGCGAGCTTTTCCCCGCATTCGGTCTGCCCGCAAGCACCGCGGTGACGCCGTGCTTCGCCATATTGCCCGTGCGCGCCGTGGCAAGCAGCGCGTCCACGCGCGCGAGCGCGTTTTCTATCTGTCCGCGCAAGGGCGGCAAAACTTCGTCTTCCGTTTCTTCGGGGTAATCGAGCACGGCTTCCAGCCCGGTGATGACGTCGCCGAGCTCGTCGCAAAGCGAGTTTATCTTTCTGCTGAGACTGCCGTCCATAAGCCTGTACGCCGCGCGCAAAGCTGCCGCGCTTTCGGCGTTAATCATATCTGCGACGCCTTCCGCGTCGGCAAGCGACATTCTGCCCGCAAGATACGCGCGGCGGGTGAACTCTCCCCTTTCCGCCATTTTCGCGCCCGCTTGCAGGGCGGCGTCCAGCGCTCCGCGCATAATGCGCACTCCGCCGTGCAGATAAAACTCGACGGTGTCCTCTCCCGTATACGCCTTTGCCGCGGGGAAATACACCGCGTAGCCGCGGTCGCAAAAATCCGCGGCGCGGAAAGTGCCGAAACGCATAGCGAGCGGTGTCTCGGCAAGCGCGCGGGGGGATTTGCCCCCGCAAATGAAAATGGCATCGGCGACCGCAAGCGCGTCCTCGCCGGACACGCGCAGAATGCCGATACCACCCGCCCCTACGGGCGTGGAAATGGCAGCAATCGTGCTCATATCAACGCTTCCTGTTGCCTCCGAAGCTCTTGAATTTGGGAGGTCCGCTCTTGGGGGCGTCGGCTTTCACGAAATCGTCGGTGTAATAGCCGCGGTATTCCCTGCCGTCCGGCACTTCCTCCTCTTCCGCGCGCGGAGCGCGTTCTCTTCTGCGGCCGTCGCCTTTTGCGTCGTTTCCGCGTTCCCTGCGGGTTTCTCTTCTGCCGTCACCGCGTCTTCCGTCGCGGCGGTTTCCGCGCGGTCTGTCCTCGCGCAGCTCCACGCCCTTGGGCACGATGACGATGTGACGCGCCGCGTCTTCTCCCTCGGAGTGCGTCTCGGCAATCTCGCTGTCGGCGAGCGCGCTGTGAATGATGCGGCGCTCGAAGGGGTTCATCGGTTCGAGGGACACCTTTCTGCGCGTGCGGTACGCCTTTTCCGCAAGACGGTTGGCGAGCGCGACGAGCGTGTCACGGCGTTTTTCACGGTAATTCTCGCAGTCGACGACAATCTTTGCCGAACTGTTCTTTTCCTGATTGATGTAGGTGCGGGTCAGAAACTGTATCGCATCGAGCACTTCGCCGCGGTAACCTATCGCCGCGCCGCTGTCCTGCCCTTCGATGTCGAGCACGATTTCTCCGTCCCGCTCTTCCGCCTCCGCACGGGAAGACAGGCGCATTGCGGAGAGCACTCCGTTGACGAACTCCGCCGCCGCGTCGGCGACCGTTTCTTTCAGGGTCACCCTGACTTCCGCCCTCTGGAACAACCCGCCCTTTGCGAGCACTTCCACCTGAACTCTGTCGCGCTCCGCGCCGAGTTCCGCCAGCGCCTTTTCCACGGCAAGGTCGACGCTGCTTGCTTTGACAACCACTGATTTTTCCATTCTTTCTCCTATCTTCCGGCGGGTCTGAATCCCCCGGTCTTCTTCTCCGCACGCTTATCCAGCAGCTTGCCGACAAGCGTAAAGCCGAGCTGGAACACAACGGACACCAGCGAGCTGGTGAACGTGTAAAGCGCAAACGCCGCGGAGTAGAACAAAGCGAACACGCCTATCATTACAGGCATAAAGTATTGCATCATTTTCATCGAGCCCTGCATCCCGTCGTTGCCCTTCTTGCCGCCGGCGGAGGGAGGGGGTGCGCCCTGGGACTTGGTGAGCAGCTTCTGCGAAAGGAAGGACAGCGCGATGGATAGTGCGGGAAGCAGCAGCCAGCCGTTCCAGCTTGCGTCGCCCTTGCCCCATCCGGCTTCGTCCGCGCCGATGACCTTGCCCATAACGAGCTCGTATTCGTCTTTCATAACGCCCGTAATCCTGGACATTCCGAAGCCTTCCTGCCCCGTTGCGACGAGATAGTCGGGCACGCCGTCCTGCCAGTTGTCGGACACGAAGATGTTGTGTATCCAGAGGAAGCCGCGTTTTTCGGTGCGTTCGGGCGAGAAATAGTGGTCGTAGACCGCCTGCTGCGCGACTTCTACGGCGGCGTTGTACGCCTCCGCGTTTTCTTCCGTCTTGTCGAGGGACTCGTAATCCGCGCCGAGCTCTTCCTCCATAGACTCGGTGAAGACGTTGTAGCTCTGCACATAGTCCTGCGCGAACTGATAGCCCACCATCTCGCGGAAGCCCGTGAACACGACGAAGAACACCACAAGAGTGATGATGGACGGCAGACACGCTCCGAGCATAGAGTATTTCTCTTTCTTGTAAAGAGCCATCTGCTCCTGCTGATAGCGCTGTTTGTCGTCACCATACTTTTCGGCGAGCGCTTCCAGCTGAGGACGCATCCTTTCCATCGCTTTCGCGTTGCGGCGGGAGATGACTTTCTGCCAGATGTCCAGCGGAGAGAGTACGAGTTTGAGTATGACGGTAAACGCGACGACGGACCAGCCGAACACGGCAATGTCGTCGTCAAGCCCGTACATCAGCTTGGCTATGAAATGGGAGGGTTCGGACACGCTGCCGTCCGACACGTCGAAAGCGCCGCTGTCCGCGTTACACGCCGACAAGATGAAACAGCAAAGCACCAGCAGCAGCGCCACAATATAAATCTGGAACATCTTACGGCGTCTGTAATCTACACGAGCCATTTAATTCTACCTCTGTAATTTTCCGGCACGGGGTCGAAACCGCCTTTGGAAAAGGGGTTGCACCGAAGCACTCGGAAAAGCCCCATTATCCCGCCTATCACCGCTCCGTAGCGCGCGAGAGCGTCGTACGCGTACATCGAACACGTCGGAGTATACTTGCACTCCCGCCCGATATATGGCGAAAGAGTGCGCTTGTAAAGCAGGATGAGCGCCTGCAATATCCGCTTCATTTTGCCTCCGGAACAGCCAGCTTCCCCGCTTTGAGGAAGAGCTTTTCCGTTTCGGAACACACGGCTTTGAAATCCAGCTCCGCCGCCGTGGGATGCGCGACTATCACATACATAAACGCGGGATTTATCGCCGCGGTCAGCGGGGTGAGAGCCTCGCGCAACAGCCTCTTGACGTGGTTGCGCGTGACCGCTCCGCCCACCTTCTTGGACACGGAAAGCCCTATCTTCAACCCCTCCCCCGACTTTGCGGCAAGCAAGGTCAGGTGACGGGAACGGGTGCGCTCTCCCCTCTTGTAGACATAGGTGAACGCCGCCCGCTTTTTAAGACGGAACTCTCGCTTCATTTATGCGGAGATGTGCTTTCTGCCTCTGGCGCGACGTCTTTTGAGCACCTTTCTGCCGCTGGTGGACTTCATTCTCTCGCGGAAACCGTGAACTTTGCTTCTCTGTCTTTTCTTGGGTTGATAAGTCTGTTTCATATTGCCTCCGAGGGCTTGCCGCCCCTGTTTTTTCTTGCGGCTCGCACGCATACGCGTACGCCGAACTAAAAATATGCTGGGTTATTATAATTAAAACGATTATATTATGTCAACTGTTTTGCGCCCCGTGCGGGCTTTTTCAACCCGCGCGCCGCGTCCCGCCGCGGACGAGTCCGTCCGCCGACGGTTCCCGCGCAGCGTGACCGCAAACCGCAGACGCCCCGTTTCACATCGTTTCGGGCGCGTCGATGCCGATGAGTCCGAGCGCGGTCGCAAGCGTGTTTTTGACCATATCCGCAAGGAAAAGCCTTGCGTTCATTGCGCCCGCGTCTTCCGTCACTATGCGGTGACCGATGTAAAAACGGTTGAACTTCTCGGCAAGCTCCACGGCATAGCGCGTCACCATACACGGCTCGCGCGTCCTCGCCGCCGCCCGCACCGCGTCCTCGAATGACAGCAGACACTTGGCGACTTCCGTCCCCTCTTCGGTGGCTATCGCGCCGAAATCCGCCGCAGAGAGGTCGTACTTCCCGCCCTTGCGCAGCGCGCTGGCACATCTTGCGTGGGTGTACTGCACGTACGGCGCGGTTTCGCCGTCGAAATTGAGCACCTTGTCGAAGGAAAACACGATGTCCTTGATGCGGTTGTTCCACAGCGCCGAGAAAACCACCGCGCCCACGCCCACGCTTTCCGCCACGGCGTCCTTGTCTTCCTGGTCGGGGTTCTTTTCCTCAATAATCCGCTTCGCCTTTTCCACCGCTTTGTCCAGCACTTCCGCAAGCCAGACCACCCTGCCGCCGCGCGTGCTCATCGCGCCGTCTTCCAGCGAAACCATACCGAACGCGACGTGTTCCATATCCTTCGCTTTCTCAAAACCCATAAGTTCAAGCACCTTAAACAACTGCTTAAAGTGCAGGTTCTGCTGATAGGCGACGACATACAGGCATTTGTGGAAATCGTATGTCGCGGCGCGGTAATACGCCGCGGCGATGTCGCGCGTGGCGTAAAGCGTCGCCCCGTCCGCCTTGACGAGAAGGCAGGGCGGCATATCCCATTCGTCCAGCCTGACCACCTTCGCGCCGTCTGACTCCGTGAGCAGTCCTTTGCGTTCGAGCAGGTCCAGGCACGGCTGCATCTTGTCGTTGTAGAAGCTCTCGCCGGCATAGCTGTCGAAGCGTATTTTCAGTCGGTCGTAAATCTTGCCCACCGCGCGCATCGTGATTGCCTTGAACGCGTCGAAATACTCCGTCGCCTCTTTGTCGCCGTCCTCGATTTTCTTGAACCACGCTCTCGCTTCGTCGTCGAGAGAGGGGTCGTTCTCCGCCTCTTTGTGATATCTGACGTAAAGCGAGTTGAGGAAGTATTCGTCGCGGGAGGATATCTCTTCGAGAGAGGACCACTTCTTCACCGCGACGATGAGTTTGCCGAACTGCGTTCCCCAGTCGCCGAGGTGGTTTATGCCCACCACGCGGTAGCCGAGATAGGAAAAGATGCGGTAAAGCGCCGCGCCTATGACGGTGGTGGAAAGATGCCCGATGTGGAAAGGTTTCGCAATGTTGACGGAGCTGTAATCTATGCAGATTGTCTTCCCTTCCCCTTCGCGTTCCCCGCAGGTGAAGTCCCACTTTCTGTCCGCAAGCGTCGCAAGACGTTCGCATATCGCACGGGAGGAAAAATAAAAGTTGAGATATCCCCCCGCCGTTTCCGCCCTTTCAACCACGTCGGGCAGGGACAGCGCGTCCGCAAGTTCCTTCGCGATGACGGGCGGAGCCTTTTTCAGCGTCCGCGCAAACTTGAAACAGGGCAACGCCAAATCGCCCATCTTTTTGTCCTTCGGCACTTCGAGCGCCTCTTCCGCTTCCGCCGCGGTCACCGCGCCCGCGCTCGCCGCGGCTATGCTTGCCGCAATTTCCTTTTCAAACATATCCTCACACGTTGAAGCGGAAGAGCACCACGTCGTTTTCGCGCATAACGTAGTCCTTCCCCTCGCTTCTTACCTTTCCTTTTTCCTTCGCCGCGGCAAACGAGCCGCATTCCAGCAGGGTTTCGTAATCCACTATTTCCGCACGGATGAACCCTTTTTCGAAATCGCTGTGTATCTTCCCAGCCGCCTGAGGCGCTTTCGTCCCCTTGACAATCGTCCACGCCCGCGTTTCCTTTTCTCCCGCGGTGAGATAGCTGATGAGCCCGAGTAGTTTATAGGACGCCTTGACCAGCTTGTCCAGCCCGCTCTCTTTCAGCCCGTACTCTTCCATAAACATAGCGCGCTCTTCGTCGTCGAGCTCGGAGAGGTCCTCTTCGAGTTTCGCGCAGAGCACCACGCATTCCGCGCCTTCCTTCGCCGCTTCCGCAGTCACCCTTTCCGTATATGCGTTGCCGCCGAGCCCGCTTTCGTCCACGTTCGCGACGTAAATGACGGGTTTTCCCGTGAGCAAGAACTGCTCGTCCGCAAACGCTTTGAACTCCTCGTCCATAGGCAGCGAACGGAGAGGTTTCCCCGCTTCCAGCCACGCCTTCATCTTGTCCAGTCTTTCCGCGTCTTCGGCATACTTCTTGTCCGCTTTGAGCATACTCTGCGCCTTGGCAATGCGACGGTCCAGCGTTTCGAGGTCGGCGAAGATGAGTTCCAGATTTATGGTTTCCATATCTCGCACGGGGTCGACCGTGCCTTCGACGTGAATGATGTTTTCGTCGTCGAAACACCTGACGACGTGAACTATCGCGTCCACTTCCCTGATGTGCGAAAGAAATTTGTTGCCCAGCCCTTCGCCTTTGCTCGCGCCTTTCACCAGCCCCGCAATATCCACGAATTCCAGCGTGGTGGGAGTGATTTTCTTGCTGTCGTAAAGCGCGGCGAGTTTGTCCAGCCGCTCGTCCGGCACCGCGACGACTCCGACGTTGGGCTCGATGGTGCAGAATGCGTAATTCGCCGCCGCCGCACCCGCCTTGGTGATTGCGTTGAACAATGTGCTCTTGCCGACGTTGGGAAGTCCGACAACTCCGAGTTTCATAGTCCTCCTGCGCGGACGGGATTGCGCGCCTGCGCGCCGCCCTCCGCGTTCTATTCCGTTATAAAAGACAATATAGTAGAACAATTATAAATCAACGCCGCCGATTAGTAAAGAAAACGGGGATATTTTCCCCTCGTGCGGCGGGGAGGCGGAAATGGACGTTCTCGAAGCGGTGTTGCTGGGACTTGTGCAGGGCGCGGGCGAATTTCTGCCCGTGTCCTCTTCCGGGCATCTGCTCCTGCTCGAAAAACTCGGACTCGGCGAGGAAGACCTCTTCTTCAACATATGCCTGCACCTCGGCACCCTGCTCTCCGTGCTCGTCTGTATGCGCCGCGAAGTGTTCGGCCTCTTCCGCCGCGAAAACCGCAAAAAACTGTTGTACGTCATTGTCGCCTGCGTCCCGACGGTCTTGCTTGCGGTGCTCTTCAAATTCCTCGCGCCCTCCCTGATAGACGGCGCATATCTCCCTCTCGGATTTGCCGTGACCGCCGTGCTCATCGTGCTCTCCGAAAAGTTTGCTCCCGACAAAACACGGTGTTTATCGCTGAAAACAAGCATTTTAACAGGCGTTTTTCAAGGAATAGCCGTGCTCCCCGGCATTTCCCGCAGCGGCGCGACGATTGCCGCGGGACGGCTCGGCGGGTTGGAGCGTCCCGCCGCCGCGGAATTTTCTTTTCTGCTCTCCGTCCCAATCATAATAGGCTCCGCTCTGTTCGAAGGCACGGAGCTTGCTCTCACGGGAGGACTGGGGGACGTGCAGGTGCTTCCCCTGCTTGCGGGAGTCGCCGCGGCGTTCGTGTCGGGATGTGTTGCGATACGCTTCTTCCTCGCGCTCGTGCGCAAACACTCCTCTCTCCCTTTTGCGTTCTACACCGCTGCCGTCGCCGTCGTTTCGTTTGTTGTTTTATAATCGTCGCCGCGCCCCGGCAGGGGCTCTGCCCCTGCACCCAGGCGGGAGTGTGCAAGGGGCTCTGCCCCTTGACCCCGCGAGGGGCATTATGCCCCTCGACCCCAAGCTTTTATATAATATTGACTTTTTGTCATGTTTGTTGTATGATGACATCAGGGTTTAGGGAAGCATAGAGAGGAAGTCCGCTTGGGCTTGCACCGGGCGTTTTCTTCTTTGCTCAAAAAAGAGGAAGGGCATTATGAAAGTTTTCATCAAAAACAAGTTGGTATCGTGGGGCGGCGGTTCCGATGTCACGGACATAAGCGGCAACCCCGTTTACAAGGTCAAAGGCAGGGTGCTCAGCATAGGCAGGCGAAAGATAATGTGCGACTTGGAAGGCAACACGCTTTTCGTCATCCGCAACCGTTGGTTCAACCCCATCCGCCACAAGACCTACATCAAGGACGCAGAGGGCAACAGGGTCGCCACCGTGTACAGCAAGGCGTTCGACCTCACCCGTCTTTATGCGGACACCGAAAAAGGACAATACACCGTCCAAGGCAAATTCTTCGGACGCTCCTCCACCATATTGCGTGACGGAGTGCCCGTCGCCATCTTGGAGAGGCAGATCACCGTGGTCGTGGACGCATTCTCCCTCGAAGCGTCGCCCGAGGATATGCCTTTCATGACCGCGCTCGTCATCGCGCTGGACAACCTCTGCGATAATCGCTCTAAGTGATGCGCCGGGGGAGATTTCCCCCACCCCCCCCCCTTGCGAGGGTGTTACATCCTCGCGCCTGTGGGGGTATTATACCCCCACACCCCCATACTTTTTATTATAAAAGTGCGCCGAGTGTTGCGGCTGTCTCTTATACACATCTCCGAGCCCACGAGACATCTCAGGATCTCGT
>UQVO01000019.1 GCA_900544575.1 uncultured Eubacteriales bacterium
CTTTCAGGGGGTACGGTTGCGGGGGAAACCCGCAGGAAGGGGGCACAACACTCCCACTGTAAGTGAACGGCATAATCGGGGTCCCCGCCGAGAAATCTCCGATTTTTCGGTGGGGTATTTATTCGGGGTCCCCGTAAAACGGATGCTGTCCGTTTTACGGGGCATCATTCGTCGGTGCGGCCGACGAGTTCGTCTATAGTGATGTGCAGAGCATCGGCAAGCAGCCAGCAGTCTTTGACGTTCGGGATGTTGACGCCGTTTTCCCAATAGCTTATCGCGGCATGAGTGACGCCTATCATCGCCGCGAGCTGTTTCTGGCTCAGGTGTTGTGCGGTGCGGTTTTCCCTAATGGATTTGCCGATGACATTGTTCTTTTCCATAGCCTAAATGGTATAAGAATTCTTAAACATAATGCCCTTAATTAAGATTTCTTACACCGCTTCAGAGCCTGATTTTCGGCTGCCGCGCCGCGCGGTGGGGCAATATAATTTAAGAAAACTTACAAAATATGTTTGACATTTAAGAATTCTTACATTATGATTGCAATAGAAAAACTCATACGGAGGATTGTTTATGGGCAAATATCTCGAACAAAATCTCAGCAGAAACGAGAAGATAGTCAAACAGGCGAAACTTTCCGCGGTTTCGATTTTCACGGGCGGCATTTTTGCGTATGCCACCACGGAACTTGCCGTCACCAACAAAAACGTGATAGGAAGAGTGGGGTTCATACGCAAAAAAGTTATGTCCAGCCCTCTCAACAAGGTTCAGAACGTCGCCGTTTCCAAGGGATTGTTCGGAAGCATATTCGGCTACGGCAAGGTGAAAATCGACACCGCCGCAGGGTCTTACAGCTTCAAGTACATCAAGAAGCCCGAGGATTTCAAGAAGACGGTGTTCGACCAGATGGAGATTTTCGAGAGGGAAAAGGTCAAACAACAGGCGGCAGAGATGGCTGCCGCTATGTCGGGAGCCATGAAGCAATAAATCCTTCCCTAACGTATGTCGGGCGGCGCCTTCGGGCGCCGTTCGGCATATGTCAGGCGCAGGAGCGGGGCAGCGGACGGAGGAGAAAAAACGCAGGCGGTTTGCCTGCGTTTTCGTGTATGCGTTTTCGTTGCGGTTGCCGAGTTTTTGCTCACTCCCACTCGATGGTGGCAGGAGGCTTGGTGGTGATGTCGTAGACGACGCGGTTGACGCCCTTGACTTCCTTGACTATGCGGGAGGACGCGGCGCGCAGCACGGAGTAGGGCAGCTCCACCCAATCCGCCGTGACGGCGTCGTGCGTGTTGATGGCGCGGAGGGCTATCATATGCTCGTAAGTTCTGCCGCCCGTGGCGTCGACGCCCGTGGACATACTGTCGTTGATGATGGCGAAGTACTGCCACACTTTTGTCCCAAGCCCGGCTTTTTCTATCTCTTCGCGGAAGATAAAGTCCGCGTCGCGCAGAATGTTCAGTTTTTCGCGGGTGATTTCGCCAATCACGCGAACGCCGAGACCGGGGCCGGGGAAGGGCTGGCGGTCGACGATGAAGTCGGGCAGACCGAGTTCGCGTCCGACCTCGCGCACTTCGAATTTGTAGAGGTCGCGTACGGGTTCGACAAGCCCTTCGAAGCCGATGTTTTCGGGGAGACCGCCCACGTTGTGGTGGGACTTGACCAGCTTGTTTTTGCCGTCCGTGCCGCTCTCGATGATGTCGGGGAGGATGGTGCCCTGTGCGAGGAATTCGACCTTGCCGAGCTTTTTTGCCTCTTCCTCGAACACGCGGACGAACTCTTCGCCGATGATTTTGCGCTTTTTCTCGGGGTCGGAAACGCCTTTGAGTTTGTCGAGGAAGCGGTCCTCCGCGTCGACTGCGACGAGGTTCATTCCGAACTGTTCCCTGAACACCTGCTGCACCTGCTCGAATTCGCCCTTGCGGAGAAGACCGTGGTTGACGAAGACGCAGATGAGGTTGTTGCCTATCGCCTTGTGGATGAGCGCGGCGCACACCGAGCTGTCCACGCCGCCCGAGAGGCCGAGCAGCACCTTTTTGTCGCCGACCTGTTCGCGGATGGCGGCAACTTGCTTTTCGATGAAGTTTTTGTCCATATGTCCTCCTGATAATTCCGAAACCGTCCGCGCGGGGCACAATGCCAATGCACCGTGCGGTGAAAGAATTATACATTATTTTCCGTCGGGGCACAAGAGTATGACCGCACGACGGCGCGAAAAACCGCAATTTTCCGTCAAAATGCGCCCTTTGCGCCATTCCACCGCCGCGCCGTCCGTCTTTTCGCGATACTTTGCCGAAAAGGTGGGTGATTATCCTTGAACGCAACCGCGCTTTCCGCTATACTTGGTGCAGTTACGCTTCGAGGTGCGGATATGCTGAAAAGATTTCTGCGTTTCGTTCTTCCGTCTATGGTGGCTTTTGCGTTCACGGGGCTGTATTCCATCGTGGACGGTTTTTTCGTGGGCAACAACGTCGGCGACGACGGACTTGCCGCCATAAACGTCGCCTATCCTCTCGTCGCGTTCATAAACGCGGTCGGGACGGGCGTGGGAATGGGCGGTTCCGTTATGCTCTCGATGGCGAGGGGCAGAGGTGACGCCGAAGCGGAAAAGAGGTGGCTGGGCAACACGCTCCTTTATCTCCTGCTCGCGAGCGCGGTCGTCACGGCGCTGCTGGTCGGCATTTATCCTTATCTCATAGACGCTTTCGGAGCGGAAGGCGCGGTCAACGATTATGCCGACACCTATATCTTCGTGCTCGCCTGTTTCGCCACGGTGCAGATATTCTCGACGGGCTGTGTGCCTCTCCTTCGGAATTTCGGCGCGTCTTTCGGTGCAATGGGCGCTATGGCGGCGGGTTTTATAACGAATATCGTGTTGGACTGGCTCTTTGTCCAACATCTCGGCGACGGCATTTTCGGCGCGGCGATAGCGACGGGACTGGGACAGGTCGTCACCGTGCTTCCCTGCGCCGCCTATCTAGTGTGGAAAATAAAGAAACTCGGCAGGGGAGTGTTCCGCTTTTCCCTGCGCGAAATGGGCGGAATAACGCGCGTCGGCATATCCCCGTTCGGAGTTTTGCTCTGCCCGCAGATAATCACCGTCATACTCAACAAATTCCTGTTCGTTTACGGCGACTCGTCTTACGTTGCGGCTTACTCCGTCATTATGTACGTTTATTGCGTGGACCTTCTGCTCCTGCAAGGCGTGGGCGACGGCGCTCAGCCGCTCATCAGCCTTGTGCAGGGCGAGGGCGACAGAGCGGCGGCAAAAAAACTGCGCAACTACGCTTACGTCACCGCGCTGATTGTCGCCGCGGTGCTGTTTGTCGCGCTCTTCCTCTGCCGCAATCTCATCCCCGAAGTGTTCGGCGCAGGTGAATTCGCCGCCGCGGAGTCCGCGCGCATTCTCCCGTTCTTTGCGGGCAGCGCGCTGTTTACGGCGGTCAGCAAAATCACGGCGTCCTATTTTTATTCTATGGACCGCAACGCTTCCGCCTATGCAATCGTGTACGGCGAAGTGGCGGTCATCCTCGTGCTCGTGCTCACCCTGCCCGAAGGATGGGGCATAGACGGCGTGTGGATGTCCCTGCCCGTGGCGCAGATTGTGATAGCCGTGCTCGCGCTTGTTCTGCTTTACGCGCTCTACCGCCGTTTCAGAAAATATCCCGACCGTCCCGAATACGTCCGCACCTCGCGCGTCTGACGCATTCTGTGCAGCGGCGGAAGGCGTCGTCAGTGCATTCACCATTCCGAAGATTTTTTCAGTCGTCCGAATGTCCGTGCGAGGAGGGCAGGACGGGAAAAGAAAAACGCGCCGTGAAGGGCGCGTTTTCAATCATAGGAAATTTCGGTGCGTAGCGGCGGTCACTCTTTGTCCGCGACTTCCGACACCGTTTCGCCTGCCGAGGTGTCGGCGGCGAGAGCTTCCGCGGCGTCCGCCGTTTCGGCATTTTCCTCTTCGCCTTTGTCGACGCGGCGCATTATGACGAATTTGTCCATCAGGAAGATGACCACCCAGCTGATGAGCGAACCGAGCATTTTGCTGATGGTGTTGCCGGCGTCGGCGCCGATGGCGGGTCCGATTGCGTCGCCGAGCACGCCCGCAAGCCACGTGGTGAAGAGTATGAGCGCGATGACGGTCAGCACATACATTATCGCGCTGAACACCACGTTGTTGTTGGCTTTGAAGGTCTTTTTGCGGTTTATGGTGAAGGAAATGATTTCCGCTATGCACTTCGACACCAGCATTGCGATGAAGCCCGCCGTGCCGAACGCGCCCTCTCTGCCGGCGGCGTAGTGGAAAATGAACCAATGGAATTCCCGATTTCCGAGCACGCCTTCCAGCCCGTATTGGAGAGCATACATAGACGCAAACTCCGCAATGAAAGCAATCAGGCTGATGAGAGTGAATTTGACGACCTGCCAGATGTGCCCGTGACGGGTCATAAACTCTTTGCCTTTGCCGAAAGCGACGGCGAATTTGCTTTTGTCCGCATCGTCCGCGGCATCTGCGCCAGCGGCATCCGTCACGATGTCTGCGCCTGCCGCGATATCCGTTTCAGCCGTTTCGGCGGCAATGTTCTCTGTGTTTTCCGCCGCCTCCGCGACGGTGTTTTTGTCGATTTCCAGCATTATATCCTCCCCCGATACCGTTGATGTATTTATTTTCCGACAAACTCGCCGATATGTCAATAGATGTGCTGAAATCAAGGCGGTTTTAAAGCGTTAAACTTATTTATCATATGCTTACGCGTGCGCGGACGAGTGCCGCGCGGACGTTGCAAAAAGGCGGAGGCGGTGCTATAATCCGTTTTGTCCGCAAAGGCGGATTTCGGAGGAATTATGTCGATAGACAAGGTGCGCGCCTACCTCGCGGGGTTCGGCGCGGAGGACAGGATACGGGAATTCGACGTTTCGAGCGCGACGGTGGAACTCGCCGCAAAGGCGCTCGGCACGCAGGAGTGCAGGATAGCGAAGACGCTTTCGTTTATGCTGGGCGACAGGGTGATACTCGTTGTTGCGGCGGGCGACGTGAAAGTGGACAACCGCAAATACAAGGATTTTTTCGGCGGCAAGGCGAAGATGCTGTCGCACGAAGAGGCGGAAACCTTCACGGGGCACGCCGTGGGCGGCGTGTGTCCTTTTGCGGTGAACGACGGCGTCGAGGTGTGGCTGGACGAGTCTTTGAAGCGGTTCGACACGGTGTTCCCCGCGTGCGGAAGCGCGAACAGCGCAATCGAACTCACCGTCCGCGAACTGGAAGAGTTTTCGCGGGCGCGCGGCTGGGCGGATGTGTGCAAACCCGCCGTTTCGGTTGAATAACATTTTTGCAGAACAAAGGCGAGTCCTGCGGAGAAGACGGAAGACGAAAGGAAAGAGTGACCGCCTGTGTTGCAGATGAGGCGTTTTTGCAATCATTTTGACAGATTAAAGCCCGTTTTTTGTTTTCAAGCGGCTTGTCCGCTTTCGTCCGCTGCGGAAAAAGAGAACGCCGCGGAGTTGCGCTTGATATGCTCGGCGGAATGTGTTATAATCTTTGCACACAGGGAGATACCGAAATGAATAAAGTCAGAAGAATAGCGCTCATCGCGCACGACAATAAAAAAGCCGAAATGGTGAGCTGGGCTATGAAGAACCGCGAAACCCTCGCCCGCTTCGAACTGTGCGGCACGGGTACTACGGCGAAACTCGTCGCGGAAGCGACCAACCTCGATGTGGAAAGATATCTGTCCGGCCCGCTCGGCGGCGACCAGCAGATAGGCGCGAAAATCGCGGAAGGACAGATTGACCTCGTGATTTTCTTCTGGGACCCTCTCCAAGCCCAGCCGCACGACCCCGACGTCAAAGCACTGCTGCGCATTGCGGTGGTCTACGACATCCCCATCGCCACCAACAAAGCCACTGCGGATTACGTCATACACTCAACGCTCATCTGACGCCCGCACCGTGTGCCCAACGCACCGTCCGCCCCGCATCCGCGGGGTTTTTTGTACAGACTCTCAGGGACGGAGCAAAACAGTCCGAGAGCTTATTGTTGATATTAGGATTTCTACCGTTTGGAAGGAATTTATGAACATTGCGCCACAATTTCGGACTGTTTTGCTCCGTCCCTGAGAGTCTGAGCAAAATCCGATTCGCTATTGCAATGCGACCGAAACAGTAGTAATATAATCATAAAGAGCAATATTTTGTCGAAATTGTTCGTTTGTTAAATATAGCTAATATGGGGCGTCGTTTGCCGTCTTTACAGAAGAGACGGAACGGGAGGTGATACCCGATGCAAAACCGAGAACAAACCGAATCAAATGGAATTCAAGGAGGTGAATTATGAAAAAGAAGTTTGCAATATTGCTTGTGCTGGTGCTCGCACTTTCCGCGTGTGCGTTCTCACTCGCAGCGTGCGACGAGGAGGAACAAGTGGATGAGTTTGAAAGATACAACATGGCGAAGTATCTTGAAACGTACACATACAAACGTGTTCAGGTGGAGCAAAAACTGAACGGCACTTTTAGGAATTTCCCTGATCAATATTTTATATCGGACCAAATTAATGATTGGAATTTTATGATGTCGTACAGTGATACGCCCGCCAATATGTTCAATGAAATTTACTTGGTGTTGCAGGATTGTCTTAAAAAGATAGGCAGGACAATCACGATAGAGCGTGAGCGCACGATTTTTTCGGGAACTATTGGGGAATTTCCCTCTGCCATGATAAGTCATCAGACCATTGACCATATGGGGCTGAAACTTGATTTGACGGAAGCAGGCGAGGTCGATATACCGTTCGATGTCAAAGATGAAATTACTGTTGAGTGGTACGCCAAAGAAATTAACGACCAGCCTGTTTATAGTCATGATGAAATGGTATGCACGGTAATTTACACAAATCCGGTGGAGATAGAGGGAGAGATTTATCGTTTTTGCATCGTGCATTCTTACAACATAACCAAAGGGCAGTAAAAGCTCAATGATTTTTTGAGGAGGAATTATTATGGGAAACAAAAGGGAAACGGCGACAAACTGTAAAGACAGGAAATGACGGGGCGTCGTTTGCCGTCTTTGCAGGAAGGATTAAGGGGAGGTGAATTGCTGCACGGATGGAAGCAGATTGTACGGTTATATGGGATAAAACGGTGCGATAAACCATTAAATGTGACGGGCGGCGGCGGGAAACCGCCGTTCGTTTTTTTGTGTGAGGACGGATTTGTTTTGACGGTTGAGGTGCGGAAAATAAACGACATTTGTTAAAATATCGTGAAAGATGATGAAAGAGTATTGAAACGTGAAACGGATTATGTTACAATTTAACCATTCTAGAAAAAAGGAGACGTACTATGGCTGACTTCAAAAAGCTCATAGACAACAAGGCAGAGAGTGCGCAGTATATGATTGACGGCATCACCGACGTCATCAAAACCTGCGGCAAACGCGGCCCCGGCAGCGAAGGAGAGAAGAAGTCCTGCGAATTTATGGCGGACGTGCTCAAAAACGACTGCGGCTGCGAACGCGCCGACGTGGAGTCGTTCAAGGAGCATCCTCATTCCTTCCTCGGCTGGCTGAACTATACGATGACGTTCGCTCTGCTCGGCATAGTGTGCTTCTTCTTCCTGCCCGCACTCGGCATTGCGCTGCTCGGACTCGGTTTCGTGCTGATGATTTGCCAGTTCGTGCTGTACAGGAAGACGTTCGACTTCCTCTTCCCGGAAGAAACGGGGCATAACGTCACGGCAATCAAAAAGTGCACGGGCGAGGTCAAGGCGCGCATATTCTTCAACGGTCACCCCGATGCGGCGTGGAACTGGCCCGTCAACAACAAGTTCGGCGGCGCGATTTACGAATTGCACATCGGTTCCAGCTTCCTCGGCGCGCTGCTCGCGTTCATCCTGTGCATAATCGCCACCGCGGTGCTCGGCTCCAAGGGCGCGGCGTATATGACGGAATTCAGCCTCGACGCTTACACCGCAATGTACGGCGAGGGACTGTTCTGGTGCGGCATCGCCCAGCTCGTCTTCGTCCCCGGCCTCATCGGTATGTATTTTATGTGGGACCCCAAGACGACGGTCGACGGCGCGAACGACAACCTCACCGGCTGCTATATGGGCATCGCCATCCTCAAAGCAATGAAAGACGCGGGCATCGAGCTCGAACACACCGAGGTCGGCGTCATCCTCTCCGGCTCCGAAGAAGCGGGTCTGCGCGGCGCGAAAGCGTGGGTGGAGCAGCATAAGGGCGAGTTCGACGACGTGCCCACCTGGATTTATTCCTACGACACCATTCACGCAAGCAAGTTCCTCGGCGTCAACTACCGCGACCTCAACGGCACCGTCAAGGCGGACAAGGAAGTCAGCGATACGTTTATGGAGAGCGCGAAAGAGCTCGGCATACATTGCAACAAGACGTGGGTGCCCCCCTTCGGCGGCGCGACGGATTCTGCGGCGTTTGCACAGGGCGGATACAAGGTCACGGGTATTACCGCGCTCAACCACGTGTTGGAAGACTACTATCACACTCTGAAAGATACATACACCAACCTCGACAAGGACTGCCTCGCGGACTGCTACGCAATCAGCGTCAAGTGCCTCGAAAAGTTCGACAAGAAGTTCGGCAAGTGAGTGTGCTTATGTGCGATTGATTCGCCATCGTAAAACGGCAGGGAACTCCCGCGGGAGTTCCCTTTTTTTGCGCGCTTTTTGCGCGCGCGTGAAAGTGCGCGCGCGAAATATGCGAAACCGCTTTACCTTCTGATGCCGCGGTGATAGAATTGCCGGGATGCAACAGAGAAAACCGGGACAAATCGACCTTGCGAACGACCCCGTCGGCAAAACCGTACTGAAACTCGCGCTGCCGGCGGTCGTGGCGCAAATCATCAACCTGCTTTACAATCTTGTGGACAGGATGTATGTCGGAAGCATCCCCGGAGAGGGCACCGACGCCCTTGCCGGGCTTGGCGTCGTTTTCCCGATAACTCTTATCGTCAGCGCGTTCAGCTATCTTGTCGGAATGGGCGGTGCGCCTTTGGCGGGAATAAAACTGGGCGAGGGCAGAAAAGAGGACGCCTCCAAGGTTTTCAACGGCGGAGTCGGGCTGTTGCTGCTTATGGGCGCGGTGCTGACGGTCGTGGTGCTGACTTGCTGCGAGCCTCTCGTGCGCCTTTTCGGGGCGCCGCCGTCGGGGTTTTCTTACGCGCGCGATTACCTTTTCGTTTACGGTACGGGCACGATATTCGTGATGCTGTCGCTGGGGCTGAATTCCTTTATTTCGACGCAGGGTTTCAGCGTGACGGCGATGGCGACCGTCGCGATAGGCGCGGTGCTCAACATCGCGCTCGACCCGCTCTTCATATTCGTGTTCGGGATGGGAGTCAGGGGCGCGGCGCTTGCCACGGTCATATCGCAGGGCGTTTCCGCGGTGTGGGTGGTTTTGTTTTTCTTCCGCAAGAAATCGGTGTTTAAGTTCTCGCCGCGTCACTTTATCCCCCGTGAACGGTTCGTTTACCGTATGCTGTTGCTCGGTCTTTCGCCGTTTATAATGTCGGCGACGGAGAGCGCAATACAGATTGTCTTCAACGTCAACCTTACGCATTGGTCGGGCGGCAACAGCGATTATACCGCCGCGCTTACGGTTATGCTCAGCGCCGTGCAGATAATCAGTATGCCCCTCAACGGACTCGGCACGGGAGTGCAGCCGCTCGTCAGTTACTGCTACGGGGCGGGGCTTGCGGACAGAATCAAAAAAACCGTGCGCATCGTGACTTGCGTCGCGCTCTGCGTGAGCGTGACGGTATGGGCGGTGTCCCTCGGAGCGCCGCAGGTGTACGCGTACATTTTCAGCGCGTCGCCCGAAGTGACGGACATAATAAAGAAATATACGCCCGTGTTTATGATGGGCACGGTGATGTTCTTCGCGCAGATGACTTTGCAGAACGTCTTCGTCGCGCTCGGACAGGCGAAGATATCCATTTTCCTTGCCTGTCTGCGCAAGGTCATTCTCCTCATTCCGCTTTGCTTCCTGCTGCCGCTCGCGATGGGCGTGGACGGCGTGTTTTACAGCGAAGGCATCGCCGACCTTACGGCGGGCACCGTGACGCTGACGACATTTTTCGCCTTGCTTCCGCGCATACTGCGCCGCAGGGAGGCGGAACTTGCCGCCGAGCGCGCCGAAGAAGCGGCGTAAAGACCCGCCGCGCCGCATTTTATACGGCATTTTCGCCGAAATGAGCATTTACTTTTTTATTTTGTTATTTTATACTGTTATTGCCGACGGCGGGAATGCCGCAACGGAATATTTATCCGCCGCCGAAAACCGTAAGGAGGGAAATTATGGACAAAAAGTTTGAACCGTTGTTCACCCCGTGGAAAATCCGCGATGTGGAAATCAAAAACCGCATTGTGCTTTGTCCTATGGGCGGAACGTCGCTGTTCGGATGGATGGAACCGCATCATCTCGACAAGGATGCCGCGGCCTTCTTCCTCGAACGTGCGAAAAACAACGTCGGGCTCATCATTCCCGGCATTGCGCCGCTCAGAAATCTCATAGGCGGACAGTGGCTTTATAAGGCGAAAGGAGCGTTCAGAAAGCTCAAACCCTATATGGAGGAAATCCATAAGACGGGGGCGAAACTGTTCGTGCAGCTGACCGCAGGCTTCGGGCGTTCGTTTGCGCTCAGCGACCTGCTGGCGCTGCCCATCCGCAACAAGTTCGTCGGCGCGCTTATGAAACCCATCCTGGACCCGTCGTATATCAGCGCTGCGCCGAGCGAGCTGCCGTCCCGCTGGACGGAAGACGTCACCTGCCGCGCGCTCACGAAAAAGGAAATCGAGGACATCATCTACGCTTACGCACAGACTGCGAAAATGTGCAAGGAAGCGGGCGTGGACGGCGTCGAAGTGCACGCGGTGCACGAGGGCTATCTGCTGGACCAGTTCACCCTGAAATATACCAACAAGCGTACGGACGAATACGGCGGAAGTTTCGAGAACAGATACCGTTTCCCCGTCGCGGTCGTCAAAGCCATAAAGGCGGAATGCGGCGAGGACTATCCCGTGTCGCTGCGCTATTCCGTGGTCAGCAAGACCAAGGGCTTCTGTCAGGGCGCGGTGCCCGGCGAGGAAGACTACGTCGAGGTCGGGCGCGATATGGAAGAGAGCGAAAAGGCGGCGAAGTATCTGCAAGACGCGGGCTACGATATGCTCAATGCGGACAACGGCACTTACGACGCGTGGTATTGGGCGCATCCGCCGGCCTATATGCCGCAGAACTGCAACCTCGAAGACGTGGCGCACATCAAGAAATTCGTCGACATCCCCGTCGTCTGCGCGGGCCGTATGGAGGCGGACACCGCGGCGGAAGCGGTTGCGGAAGGCAGAATCGACGCAATGGGCGTGGCGAGGCAGTTCCTCACCGATGCGGAATGGGTCACAAAGCTCAAAGAGGACAGGCTTGAAGACATTCAGCCCTGCATCTGCTGTCACAACGGGTGCTTCACTATGTCCAAGCACAAAGGCACGGGCAACGACGCGCCCATATCCGACGCGCAGCATATGGCAAGGTGCGCACTCAATCCGCGCACGATGCAAGGGCACAAGTTCGATATCGTCCCCGCGAAGAAACAGAAGAAAATCGCGGTCGTCGGCGGCGGCGTGGGCGGTATGGAAGTGGCGAGGATAGCCACGTTGAGAGGACACAAAGTCACCATTTACGAAAAGAGCGACAAGCTCGGCGGCGTGTTCATCCCCGCGGCGGCGCCTTCGTTCAAGGAAAAGGACCGCGCGCTCATCGAGTGGTACCGCAGGCAGATTGCAAAACTCGGCATCGAGGTGAAGTTCAACACCGAAGTGAAAGACATCGCCTCTCTCGGCGCGGACGAAGTGGTCATTGCGACGGGTGCGAAACCGCGCAGACTCCGCATCCCCGGCATCGAGCGCAGCATCGAGGCGATACAGTATCTGAACGGTGCGGCGGTCGGCGACGACGTTGTCATCATCGGCGGCGGGCTTACGGGCTGCGAAATCGCCTATGACCTCTTCCTGAAAGGCAAACGTCCCGTCATCGTCGAGGCACAGAACGACCTCATCACCACGCCGGGGCTCTGCCTTGCGAACTCGTCTTATCTGCGCGACTACTTCGCCTACAAGAAAGTGCCCGTGTATCTCGAAAGCAAAGTCGAGAAGATTGAGGACGGCAAAGTCGTCGTCGCGGACAAGGACGGCAAGAAACGCGAGATTAAAGCGGACAGCGTCGTGGTGTCCGTGGGATACGTCCCCGCGCCGCTCGCGGAGGGCGGAAGGCACGTCCACGTCGTGGGCGACGCGGAAAAAGTCGGCAACCTGCGCACCGTCGTGTGGAAAGCGTGGGAATTCGCGTAAAAGCTGTGATGAAAGGCGCGCTCCGCAGGGAGCGCGCTTTGATTTGACGCAAAACACGAAACGTATTCCGTAGTTTATGGAAAAAGTTTCGTGCCGCTTCGCAAAACCGACGCGGCGGAATAATCTGCCGCGCCGGCAGATGTGTTTTCGGGCGGAGAAGAGTGTATCCGCCGAATATTGTGCGGTGCAATAATACACGGATTGTGTTTTCAATTTTTCAAATCCGCGGAATGATATTGCAACTGATACACGGGGCGTGTTTTTTGGCGGTCCGCGCCGACGGATTGCGGACGGAGGAGTTACTTGAACGGGAAAATCGAAGATTGCCTGCGCACTCTGGATGCGGCGGGCGTAAAATACAAGCTGGCGGAGCACGCGCACGCGGACACGATAGACGACGTCATCGCTATGGGACTCGAAGGCGGCGACGAGATTGCGAAAAATCTGTTCGTGCGCGACGACAAAAGGCTGAACTATTATGTCCTGACCGTGAGGCAGGACAAGCACGTTTCCCTGCGCGAAGTGCAGGAGAAAATGGGCGCGCGCAAACTGACTTTCGCTTCCGAAGAAGATTTGGCAGAGCTGCTGGGGCTCGCGAAGGGCTCGGTGACGCCGCTCGGATATATGAACGACGCGGCGAAAAAGGTGAAGTTTGTCGTCGATGCGGAATTCAGGGGCAAGGAGATAGGCGTTCATCCCTGCGACAACACCGCGACGGTGTGGCTCTCGGCGGACGAAATGGTGTCCCTCATACGCAAGCACGGCAATTTCGTCTATTTTCTCAGATTTTGACAGGAGAAAGGAATGGGACTCACCGTAAAGGACCGCGCCGCGGTGCGGCTGTCGAAAGCATATCTCAACATCGGCGAGATGTTTCTCTACATACCTTTCGCAAGAGTGCACAAGGGGATTGCGAAAATCCGCGGTCTGCGTTACGGCGAAGGGAAAAGAGCGGCTCTCGACGTATTCCGTCCCGCAGGGACGTCTGACAAACTGCCTCTGTTTGTCTACATTCACGGCGGAGGGTTTGTGTCGGGACTACGCCCGAACAGAAGGTTTTATTGCTACAACTGGGTCGAAGTGGGGTACGTGGCGGCGAACATCGGTTACGATTACGCGCTCGACGCCGAACATCCCGAACATATAAGGGAAATCTTCAAAGGCATAGAGTTTGTGCTGGAACGTGCGGAGGAGTTCGGCATAGACACGCGGAAAATCGTCGTGGCGGGCGACAGCGCGGGCGGATATTTCGCCGCTCTTGTCGCGGCGGTGGCATCCCACCGCGGACTTTACGACGCGTTGGGGATAGAATTCAAATTCCGCGCGTCTTTCGGCGTTTCGGCGTGCGTGACTTTGAGCGGGCTTTTCGACCCCGTACGTTCGATAGGCACGCGCTTTCCGCAGATTGCCCTTTACGTCAAGGCATTGCTCGGAAAATCCGACGCGGAACTCGTGCGCGAATTCACGGGGAAGAGCAGACTGCCCGTTGCTGTCGACGCGTACGCGGACGCGGAATTTCCTCCGACGTTCATTGTCGCGTCGAAAGCGGACAGGCTGAAAAAAGAGTCCGAAGCCCTGCGCGACGAACTTGCCGCGGCGGGAGTGCGGCACGGCTATTTCCTTTGCACGGGGATAAACGGAGTGCACGCGGGAGCGCTCGCGTGCGAGCTTGCACGCTCGGGCAGGGAGTGTCTGAAAGAGGAGCAGGCGTTCTGCGCAAAAGCGCTGGCGGAATGCACGGACGAAAGCGTGTGACCGCGGGACGCGGTGAGCGCGGACGCTTTCCGAAAATACATCAGATTGACCGAAAACGGGTTTTATATGGATAAAATGAGAGATAAAATGCCGAAAAGAATTGTTTCCGTGATATGTGCGCTGTGTCTTGTCGCGGCGGTATGCGCCGCGCTGACCGCTTGCGACGACGCATCTTCTTCGCCGCTGCCTACGGATGCGGAATGGGTGTTTTATTCCCTCACCGTCACGGAAAACGACACCGTCACCACCTATTACGCGAGCCTTGGCGGGAGGTATGACGATATGGAAGTGAACGAGGATATGGTCACCGCCGATTTCACTGAAAACAGGATTGTGCTCACTTTCATAAACGGCGACGAGATTGTCGGCGGGTGGAAGAAAAGCGGAGAGTCGGGCGGAGCAAGCCTGATAGAATACGATTTCGTGGGCGAGTCGCAGACCTATTACGGCACTTGCGGCCGCACGCGCGCGGCGGACGGAACGGAGCAATACGTCCTTTACGTCGTCTGCGACAATCTGACGTTTTATTTTACGGGGAGCGGGATGTAAACGGAAGTGTCCCGTGCAATTCGGACGCCGCGTTTGCGGCGTCGTTTTTTTTCGTGGGGCGGATTTTGGAAGCAATCCGCAGAGGACGTGCGACGTTCGGCATTGACATACGGCAACGGCTGATTTACAATTGAACTATGATAAGATGCGCGGCGGCGTTGCGCGGGACGACGGAATATGCGTATGCCGACGGGCAAAGGAGGGAAATATGTTGTCATTACTTTCGGCAAAAGCACCAGGCACCACCACTCCCGAAATGTTGGAGGAGGTTTTGCAGGATGCGTCTACTTTGAAATGGTACATTGTGCCTATGTTTCTCGTGGTGCTTTACATCATCGTCACGGAACTGAAAAACAAGAGGTACAATATCGTCTTCGGTGCGGCGGCATTCTGGCTTATGGACGTCTTCAACGAAACCTGGAATGCGATGGTGTATGCCACGACGGGACAGCCAGTTTGGGGCACGACGGCGGCAGGCGGAAGCGCGCTTCAAATCCTGGTCGGCTATAACATCGAGATTTCGTTTATGTTTTTCGTGCTCGGAATAGTGGCGTGCAAACTTCTGCGCACTTCACCCGAAAGCGAGGGCGCGGGATTCTGGGACGGCAATAAAAACTGGCTCAACGACCCGAACAATATGTATTATAAAGCCAATGTCGCGGCAAAGAATCTTCTTCCCGAGGAGAGAAGGCTGAAAGTCAAAGCCGTGATGGGCAGGGTGTCGCTGGCGTTGATAGGCGCCGTTGCGGCGGTCATAATCGAGATACTTCTCAACGCCTGCGGCGTATTGACGTGGGAAAAGACGTGGTGGCAGCCGACAATGCCGATAGTCCTGTTCCTCATCGGTTATTGCCCGTTTTATTTTGCGGCGTATGTGGTGCACGACCTTCCGCGCAAATGGCAGCTTGTCGCGCTCGGATGTATCTTTGCGGTGGTTGTGCTGCTGCTCATCATCGCAGGCAGTCTGGGGATGCTCGGCAAACAGCTCCCGGACGGTTTTCCGCATATGAAATGAGCCTGACGGATTTTTAAGTTTTTTGCGGAAGGACGCGGCGTGCCGCGTCCTTTCCGTTGTCCGGGAGCGGTCCGAAAAACGAAGGCGGCGCAATGTAATAAAATAGTAAGAAAATCGTCAAGACAGGGTAAGATTCGCGGATTAAGATGATAGCGTAAACAGGAGGTGGATTATGTCAGTCGTAATTGCGCTTACGGGAGCTAGCGGGAATATGGGCAGAGAATGCCTGAGGCAGCTTCTCGAACTCGACGAGGTGGAAAAGGTCAAGTTCCTTGTCCGCCGTACTTCAAAAGACAGAAATTTCGCCGCTGCGGCGCGCCGTGTTTACGGCAAGCGCGTGCAGGCGGTGTGGGGCGACCTCGGCGACGCCGACGCCTGCCGCGAACTCGTGGAAGGCACGCATTACGTTTTCCACGTCGGAGCGCTCATCCCGCCCGCTTCCGACCACGACCCCGAGGGGGCGAAACGCGCAAACCACATGGGGACGCGCAATATGGTGGACGCGGTGGAGGCAATGGGTGAAGTTCAGCCCAAGTTCGTACATATTTCGACCGTCGCGCTTTACGGCCACCGCAACTATCTGCACCCCTGGGGCAGGGTGGGCGACCCTCTGCTGCCTAGCGCGTACGACGTCTATTCCGAAAGCAAACTCAAAGGCGAAAGATACGTCCTCGACAGCGGGCTCCGCTGCTGGGCGATAATCCGTCAGACCGCTATGTTGCACTACAATATGATGAAGGACAATATGAGCGACGGGCTGATGTTCCACACCTGCATAAACGTGCCCTTGGAATGGTCCACGTCGCGCGACAGCGGACTCTTGATAAAACGCATTGTGGAGCGCGACCTCAAAGGCGAAGTCGACGGGTTCTGGAAGAAGTGCTACAACCTCGGCGGCGGAGAGGCTAACCGCGTGACGGGCTACGATACTTATGCCAAACTCCTCACCACCATAGGCAGCGACATAGAAAAAGTGATGAGCCCGGGCTGGAATTCCATCCGCAATTTCCACGGACTGTGGTTTGCCGACGGGGACGTGCTGAACGATATGTTCGACTTCCAGCACGACACCATAGACGAGTTCTGCAAAGCGATAGTGCAGAAGTTCCCCGTCTACAAAGCTGCCGCCGTCGTGCCGTCCGGCGTCATTTCGGCTGTCGGGTTCAAAAGGCTGCTCAAACACATCAATTCGCCGCTTGAATGGGTCAAACTCAACGATAAAGGGCGCATTCGCGCATTTTTCGGCAGCGAGGACAACCTCAAATGTATGGTGAAGAACTGGAAGGATTTCCCCGTGCTGGCAAAGGGCGAGGTCGCGGACGGCAACATCGATTACGACGCGATACGCAAGACGGAGAACATCAAAAAGTACGGCTTCCTGCTCAATCACGGCTATGACGAAAGCAAGCCCGACAGCGAACTCGACATCGAGGATATGCAAAACGCCGCCGCGTACCGCGGAGGCAAGTGCCTGAGCGAGAGTATGACGCGCGGCGACCTTTACACCAAACTCGAATGGGAGTGCCACGACGGACATACGTTCTTTGCATCGCCGTATACCGTGCTGAAAGCGGGGCACTGGTGTCCCGTGTGCTGTCAGCCCGAACCGTGGGATTACGACAGGCTTGCCAAGTTTATGCCTTTCTATGCGCAGGTGTGGTACGACACTCACGCGAGAGAGGAAAACACGGAATACTTTTTCAGCGGCGA
Source organism: uncultured Eubacteriales bacterium (assembly GCA_900544575.1). Lineage (GTDB taxonomy): Bacteria > Bacillota > Clostridia > Christensenellales > CAG-917 > Limadaptatus > Limadaptatus stercorigallinarum. The sequence goes on from UQVO01000019.1 coordinate 17,395, forward strand.
CAAAGCTATGTACAGGAGGTACTGATATGCGTGTGCTTTTCACCGTGTTGTCCGCAAGCGGAAACACCGCGAAGGTGTGCGGTCTGTTTGCGAGAAGACTCAGGGAGCGCGGAGCGGAGTGCGAAATCAAAAAAATACGCACGGACGCGGAGCGTCCGGATGTCGCGGCATACGATACGCTGTGCATAGGTTATCCCGTCCACGGGTTCAACGCGCCGCAAAATGTGCTCGATTTCGCAAAGGGCTTGCAAGACTGCCCCGGAAAAGGTTATTATGTTATAAAGACCAGCGGCGAGCCGCTGCACGTCAACGACGCGTCCTCCCGCATACTTGACCGCATACTCAAAAAGAAAGGGTACGTCAAGAAAGGGGAGTTTCATTACGTTATGCCGTACAATATGATTTTCCGCCATTCCGACAAAATGGCGGCGCTTATGTGGCAGGCGGCGAAAAACACCGCCCCCGCGGACGCGGACGACGTGTTTGACGGCAAGGAAAGACAGCTCAAAGCCAAACTGCCCGCAGTGCTCACGCGGTTTGTGGTGGCGGTGGAGCACAAGGGAATGCCTTTCCTCGGCAGGTTTTTCAAGGCGGACGCGGAAAAGTGCGTGTCTTGCGGCAAATGCGAAAGGCTGTGCCCGATGTCCAACATAGTGATGAAAGACGGGCTGCCTTCGTTCGGGAAACATTGCATAGGTTGCACAGCGTGCTCCTTCAACTGTCCGACGGACGCCATAAGCATAGGACTGCTGCAAGGCTGGAAGGTGAACGGCGCGTACGAAATGGAAGGGTCTACGGAAGGGCTGACGCGTAAGGATGTCTGCGCATATTGGCGCGGGTCGTACGTCAGATATTTCCGCGAACACGGCATAGAACTGAAATAGCGGAAGGAGAGGTTTATGAGAAAAATCCTTATTGCCGAAGACAACACCGAGCTCAACGATATGATGCGCAACTACCTCATCAAGGCGGGGCACTCGGTCTATCAGGCTTTCAACGGCGCACAGGCGCTGGAATACGCCCGCAGTATGCAGCCCGACCTCGTGCTGCTGGACATAATGATGCCCGTCGTCGACGGATACGAAGTGTGCAAATCTTTGCGCCGCGAATACAGCATCCCCGTCATCGTGGTGTCCGCAATCGTGGGCGAGGACGAGAAACTGCGTATGTTCGAGCTGGGCGCGGACGACTATATGACAAAGCCATTCTCTTTCAAGGAAATGGTGGGCAGGGTCAACGCGCAGCTGAGGCGCTACTATGAGTTCAACACGCAGGAAAAGAGCGAGAGAGTGTACGGAAAAATGAAGATTTCTTCCACCCGTCACGAAGTCAAGGTGGACGGGGAGAGCGTGCCGCTCACTCTGAAAGAGTTCAATCTGCTCGACTTCCTCACCAAAAACGCGAACCAGATTTTCAGCAAGCAGAAACTCATCGACGTCGTGTGGGGTTACGACGACTACATCGACGAAAACACCGTCGCCGTAACGGTGGCGAGGCTCAGGGAAAAGCTCGCGAAATTCGGCATAGAAAACGTGGTCACCGTATGGGGGCTGGGTTATAAATGGCAGGATTGAGAGGCAGGAAAAATTATGTGCAAATCGCCGTCGACGCTTTGAACGACGGCGATATTTCCACGCCCATCGAACCGAGGGGGTCCGCTTCGCAGCGGAAAATCCTGCGCGCGCTGGAAAAGCTGCGTATGAAGACCCTCGAACAGCAGATTGCGCACGCGCGTGCGATTGAGCAGAACAAACTCGCAATCGCGAGCGTCGCGCACGACGTCAAGACTCCGCTCGCGCTCATTTCGGGCTACGCGGAGTGTTTGCAGGACGGGATGGACGACAAGGACTATCTCGCGCTCATTTCCGAAAAGACGGAACAGCTCAACGGGCTGGTGCTCAAACTCGTCGAAACTTCCAAGCACGAAATCGACGACATCGACACCCTCAAAGAGAAAGTGGACACCCGCACGTTCCTCAGCGGAGTGCTGGACAAATACGAAACGCTGGCAAAGACGAAGAACATCACCTACAAGGTGCACCGCATTCCGTCCGCGGAAATTTATGCGGACAGAAGAGAGCTGGAACGCGTGTTTCAGAACATCATCTCCAATGCCGTGAAGTATACGGACGAGGGCGGGAGGATTGACGTTTCGTTCGAGCGGAACGGCAGATTTTTCGTGGTCAAGGTCAAGGATACGGGGCGGGGCATAGACAAAAAGAACCTGCCTTACGTCTTTGACAAATTTTTTATGGAAGAGTCGTCCAGGACGGACTCGAAAAATTCCGGGCTGGGGCTTTACGTCGCGCAGAACATAGCGCGCCGTCACGGCGGCGAGATAAAGGTGCGTTCGCGCAAAGGCAAGGGCTCCACGTTCAGCGTGAGCATACCCGAACTTCCCGACGAAACCACTCCGACGCAGCGCTTCGAGGCTATGCCGAAAGGCTCGAAAGTGGCGTTGATTGCGTGTTTATGCTTCGTTATGCCCTGGCTTTTGCGTTTTATGCGTTATTTCGAGACGCGGCGCGTCAGCACGCTGATTACCGGCGCGTGCTGTCTGGTGCTGTGGATATTTATGTTTATGTACGACATCTGGAGCGAAATCCTCTACAACAAAATGGTCGTCGGGATGGACTGACGAACGGAGAAAACGATGTTTGAAAACGTATCCCTCGCCCCCGCGGACGGCGGCAAACAGTTTGTGAGAGTAAAGGCGGTCACGGAGCATTTTCCGGGGCTGAAAACTTTCACTTTCGAAGCGGACGGAGTAAAGACGCGCACTCTCGCGCCTGCGCGTGCGGGCAACTATATTTCCGTGACGGCAAATGTCGGCGGAAGCCGCGTGACGAGGGCGTATACTCTCGCTTCCTCGCCGCGCGAAGCGTCGGAGGAAGGCGTCTACATTTCGACGATTAAAAAGGCGGGCATCCTTTCGGGCTATCTGCTGGACGAAGTGAAAGAGGGCGACGTGCTGGAAGTGTCGAAGCCGGACGGAAAGTTCGTTTACGACGCGGAAAACGACGCGGCGCACGTCGTGGGCGTCGCGGGCGGTGCGGGCATCACGTCTATGCTGTCTATGGCAAAGGCGGCGGACGAGGGCAGCGAGCCGTTCACGATGACTCTGTTTTATTGCGTCAGGAATGCGTTCGAACTGCTTTTCACCGAAAAGCTCGACGCGTTGGACCCCCGCCGCGTGCAGGTGGTGTATGTTGTGGAGGAGGACACGCCCGATTTTGCGGAAAAGGGAGTGTTCACCGCCGAAATGCTTGCAAAATATACGGGCGGCAGGGAATGCACCCTGTTTGCCTGCGGGGGCGACGCCCTTTACGGACATATAGCTCGCGAGCTTGCGGGGTGCGGCAGCGTAAGGAATATGAAGTTTTCCGCAAACTCCGTCACCGACCGCGGGGATACGGAAGGCAGGGTTTTCGCTCTGCGCGTGCATATGGGCGGCAGAACTTACGACATCCCCGCCCGCGCGGGAGAAACTCTGATGGTCGCAATGGAGAGGGCGGGGCTGAAAGCGCTTTCGCAGTGCCGTGTGGGCGAATGCGGCTTCTGCCGCAGCCTTGCGCTGAGCGGCGATTTTACGACGGACCCCGCGCACGACCGCAGAAGCACGCAAGACAAAGAGCGCGGCATAATTCACCCGTGCTGCACTTATCCCGACGGTGACGCGGAGATATCCGTGCCCGTCGACCCCGCGGAGGAGATATGAAAATTCTGTTCGTTTGTTCCAGCAACGTATGCCGCAGTCCTTATGCGGAGTTCGTTTTCAGGCGCATTGTCGCCGGCAGTCCCGTGCTTTCCGCGGCGGTGACGGACGTTTCGTCGTCCGCCGTCTTCAACAAGAGCAAGACCATCTTCCCGAAAGCCGTCGTCAGCCTGGAAAGGGAAGGCTTCAAAAAGGAAGAAATCCTCGCGTTCAAACCCTCTTTCAAATGGTGTTCGCCCGAAAAGTTCCGCGAAGCCGACGTCATCATCGGGATGTCCAAAATGCACGGGTGGCTCACGCCTTGCAGATACCGCAAAAAGTTCGTGACGCTGTCCTATGCCGCGGAAGGGAAGTATACTCCCATCCCCGACCCATTCCTTTACAAATCGCAGGAAGAGTACGACAAGGTGATGAGCATAATAAAAGTGTATCTTGAAAAGTACGCGGCGAAACTCGAAGAAGAGCTCGCGCGTCCGAAGACGGAGTGACGCTCCCGTCGGTGCGCGGTTTGCGCGCGGACGGCATCGGCATTTAACGTCCGACCCAGAAAAGCAGACGAAAGCCGCGCATTTTGCGCGGCTTTTTTATCTGTCCCCGACCCGTGGGTCGGGCACTTATTCGTTTTTGTCGGAGCGGCGTGCGCTCCGTGCCGCAGACATCCTATCTGCGGGTCGCCCAGAAGAGGGCTTCGCCGATACGTTTTGCGACTCCGCCTTTGAGTGCGGCATTTGTCTTTGCGTTCTTTTTCATGCAAAACCTCCTTTTGACCCGCGCTTGCCGCGTCGGGTTCATATTTATTTTTCGCCGATATTGTATTCTTCATTCGCTGGACGCGCATTAAAAATTTGGTTATAATATTCTCAATTATTGCCATCGTTTTTCAAAATATGCGAAAATCACGGCAACTTCGGAGGCGGAATATGCTGGCAACTTACGAATTGAACCGCGAGCGTGACGAGAGTATGTTTGTGGGAAGAGAGTGCGACAACGTGTGTCACGTCCACTTCCACCGTAAGGTCGAGGTGATGTATGTCACGGAGGGCGTCAAGAAATTTTTCGCCTCCGGCAAAGAAATGACGCTGGGCAAGGACTGCATATTTTTTGCTAACAGTTACGAGATGCACGGCTACGAGGAAAGCCCCGGCAGCCGTCAGACGGTGCTCGTGTTTCCCAACCATATGCTGCGCGACTATTACGACGCCTTCGGCGACAAGCTCCTGTCGGGCTGCGTGATTGAGGACGGAGAATTCTGCCGTTCCGTGCTGCCTCATTTCGAGGCGCTCGCCGCGGGAGAGGGCAATCCGCTCATCAGGCAGGCGCATTGCGATATGCTGCTGGGCAGCATTGCCGAAAAACTCGGTTATGCCGAAGGGGTGCGCGGCAGACAGGGTTTCGTGGACGAGCTTCTTGCCTATATCGGCGAACATCACACCGAGGACATCACCCTGGAAAGTATGGCGGAACACTTCGGATACAGCAGATACTATTTTTCCAGGATGTTCAACGCCGCGTTGGGGACGTCCATCACCGACTACGTTTCCGCAGTCAGGCTTATGCACGCGCTGGACATCCTGAAACGCACGGGGTGCACGGTGTCGGAGGCGGCGATGGAGAGCGGATTTTCCTCTCTGCCCACATTCTACCGCGTGCTGAAAAAGAATTACAGCTACAAGGCGGTCAAAGATTTGCTGTGAGCGGACGCGCGTTCGCTTTACATTTTCCGACGCGAAGAGTAAAATTTCTGACTATGGTAATAGATTTTCACACTCACATTTTCAACGACGAGCTCGCGCCCAAGGCTCGCGCGGCTCTGCTCAAAAACTCGCACAACGCATATCGGCATTGCACGGATATGACGCGCGGAGGGCTGCTTTCCTATATGGACGCGCACGGCATAGACAAGAGCGTCGTGCTTTCGATTGCGACAAAACCCGCGCAGACCGAAAAGATAAACGCCTGGGCGGCGTCCGTAAACGACGACAGGCTCATCGCTTTCGGCAGCGTCTATCCTCTCGGCGACAACTGGAAAAAGGACATCGACGCCGTCGTGTCGTACGGACTTAAAGGGATAAAACTTCATCCCGAATATCAGAATTTCGACGTGGACGACGAAAGGGTTTTCCCTCTTTACGACTATGCGTTCTCGAAAGGATTGATTGTCCTGTGGCACGCGGGTTACGACCCCATAGGCACTCCTCCTTACAGGAGCAATCCGCGCAGGTTTGCCGCGCTTGCCGACAGGTTCGACGGCGCGAAAATGGTCGTGGCGCACCTCGGCGGACAGGAACAATGGGTGGAAGTCGCAGAATTCCTCGCGGGGAAAAACGTGTGGATGGACACCTCTATGGCGACGCAATACTGTCCGAAAGACCTCTTCGAGTTCATCGTGAAAAAACACGGGGCAGACAGGGTGGTCTTTGCCTCCGATTCTCCGTGGAGCGACACCGCGGAAGCGGCGGAAATGATAAGAAACTGCGATTTCACTCCCGAAGACAAGGAAAAAATACTTCACGGCACGGCGGAAAAACTGCTCGGGCTGTGAAACGTGCCGAGCAGGAATAAGCGCGGCTTGCCGAGGTAAAATAAGTGTATGAGCTTTTACGACAAAGTGTATGAGCAGGTGTGCAAAATCCCGAAGGGAAAGGTGGCGACTTACGGGCAGATAGCCGTGATGTGCGGCTCGCCGAAAGCGTCGCGTGCGGTTGGCTATGCGTTGCATTTCAATCCGCGCCCCGGCGTCATTCCCTGTCACAGGGTCGTCAACCGCTTCGGAGGACTTGCGCCCGCGTTTGCTTTCGGCGGCAGAGAGGTTCAGGCGGATTTGCTCAGAAGGGAAGGCGTGGAAGTCGCGCAAGATTACACGGTAGACCTCGGCAAATACCGCTTTGACGGCGACTGAAAGCATTTCGCGATACGGAGCGGCATTATCGCACCATAATTATACAGACGGCTTATTTTGTCTTTTATCGCCTATTGAAATGACGGAAAATAAGTTGTAAAATAAAGGCACAGGCGGAGAAACCGGTCGCATCGGGTGCGGCAGACGGAACTTCCGCCCACAGTCATTTGCGCCGAGGCCGAACGGATTCCGCGGATTACGGAAAAATTATCGGCAGACGCAAATGACCGCAGAATGTTCCGCTTCCCTGTAAGGGAAGCGTTTTTATCTGAAAAACCGCGCTTTGAAGCGCGGTTTTCCTTATTGTCCGATATAAAGCCGCGTCACGAAAGCCGTGTCGCGGAAAATGCGGGGCTGTGTCGCCGTGCGGTCAGGGAGCGGGATGCTCCGCGAACCAGTCCGCCCTGTTTATCGTCAGCCTTTCTTCGCCTGTGCCGTAAGAGTATGCCACCGTGGTGTGGGTGTCGCCGGAGTTCAGTTCCAGCTGAGTGATGGCGTCGTTCGCTGCCGTAACGGAAATCGTGCCCGTGCTGCCGCGTTCGTTGTCATAGGAAAGAGAGTAGACCGTGCGGGTGAGGTTGCCGTCGCTGAGATAGCGCGTGCCGGTCTGTTCGCTGATGATGTAGGACGAACTCGCGGAGATGACGTTGTCGAGCAGAGTAATTGTCTCGGCGTGGCCTATCTGCGACAGAACCGCGCTGTAAGTGAGGTTGCCGTCAAGCTGGGAATACGCATCGAAAGTGCTTTCGGACGGTGCGGAAGCGCCGTTTTCGTAGACCGCATGGGCGTAGTTGGAGGAATTGGCGTATATGACTTCCCGCGTCACGCTGCCGTCCGCCGCGGTGGTGGTGATTTCAGCCTGCAACGCGCCGTTGGAGTAAATAGTCACTGTTTTAGTTGTGCGCACCGTGCCGCCGGAAGTTTCCGTTTCGGTGTTGACTTCCGCCGTAAACGACGTCGAATTGCGGGTGGAGGAAACCATCGTGCGGAGCTGTGCTATGTCGTCCGAGGTCATTTCGAAGGTTTCGGTGGTGTCCTTGTCGCAGGCGACGAGGATGAATGCGAAGCTCACGACGAGCGCGGCTGTCAGCAAAACATATAACGCTTTTCTCATATTTCTCCTTACGGAACTCATTCGGGAGCTCCTTCTCTGTCGAATATTTCGGTCGCTTCGAGGGCGATGTCCAGCCCGAGTGCGAAAGTCTTCCTGTCCATATTGTCCGCCGTATCTTTGACGTTGTGGTAATAATCCGCGGGCGTGGGGTCCATCCCCGCAAGACAGGTTGCGCGCAGCCCTTCTTTTGTCACCGCGGCGGCGTCGGACGCGCCGAAGAACACGGAGAAGTGTTTCAGCGGTCTGCCGCAGGCGGCGGACGCTTTGTCGAGCAGTTTTACTGCTCCGGCGTCGTGGGCGACTGTGCCCGTGAGGTCGCGGTTGTAGATGTTGAGGTGGTCCCAGTCGCGCAAAGTTTCAAGACCGACGAACACCGTTTCCGTGCCGTCGTTCATAATTTCGCGTTTATGCTTGCGCGCCCACGCGAAAGCTCCGCGCAGACCCGCTTCTTCCGAACCCGTGAGCAGCACCGCGACTTCCGTGTTTTCGAAGCGCACCCCGCTTTCTTTCAGGCATTTGAGCACCGCGACGGAGGCGAGCACGCCCGTGAGGTTGTCGTTCGCGCCGGGCACCACCACTTTGAAAGTGCAGAAGAACCAGAGCAGGACGTAAAACGGAATGAACACCGAAGTCAGCACGAGGCTCCATACGGGAGTCACACCGCGGGCAAGGTTGGCAATGACGAGCGCGACGGAGGCGAGCACGCCTATCACGCAAAGCGCGATTACCGCTATCATAAACGCGGGCTTTATTTTCATAAGAGTCCATTCGTAAGCGGAGTCGCAATGGCCGGAAAAGATTATGCGCCGTTTCGTTTCGCCGCTGCTGTGATACTTCGCGTACACGTTGGACGACATCGTCTTCGGAAGCAGAGGGTCGATGAAAGGCTTGTACATCAGAAACTCCGCCACGGTGACGAGCAGAGCGAGCGCGCAAAGGAATATCGTCACGGCGTGGCAGACAATCTGCGCCGTGCCGCCCGCAAAATATGCTGCGAATTGCAGCGCCGCCGCCAGCACTAGCATAACGGACACGATTTTGGTGAAGCCGACAAGCCCGTGGCGGGAAACTCTGAAATCCTCGATTTCCGCTTCGTCCGCCCAGCCGTTGGAGAGCAGCTCGTTTTTCAGCCACTCCTGCGCTTTGCGTTCGTTGGGCATACCGGATTCGCGGGGACCTATCTCCTCGCAGATGTATTTGATGGAGTTCAGGCTGTAATCCACCGCCGCGTCGCGGGTTTCCTTCGATATTCTCATCAGACTCCGTCCATTATATGTGCACGGACGCGCATTGGTGCGCGGCACACGGCACATAATAATCATTTAATAATAGACAATATAGCACATAATCCGTCTGTTTTCAACCGATTTCGCAAAATAGGCTCCCTGCCGCAATGCCGTGAAATGAAAATCGCGTGTATCATAACAGACTCGTGTATTTTATCTTGACATATTCGGCTTCTTTGTGGGATAATATGCAAAATGCTAAAAAGGGAAGGCGCAGATATGGAATACAAGGAAGACCTCCGCATAGTACGCACAAGAAAACTGCTCAGTTCCACGCTGCTGGATATGATGGAAGAGAGCTCCATAGAGAAAATCAGCGTCATAGACCTGTGCAAGCGCGCAATGGTCAACCGCGCCACGTTTTACGCGCATTTCGAAGATAAATACCATCTGCTGTCGTTTGCCTTGGAAGAGCTGAAAGACGCGGTCTATACGAGTTTTACGAAGGAGGTTCCCGCCGCGTCCCCGAAAGAACTTTTCCGCAAACTTGTCATAATGGCGGTGGAGTTTCTTTCCGACAAGCACAACCATCTCGCGAGGATAGTGGAGCACAACCGCAACGAGAAGGTCGTGCACACTCTCACGGATTCGCTCGCGCAGTCCATACGCTATCAGCTCGGGAAATTCAAGAACACGCACCCGTCGATAGTCCCGCCTCAGATGACGGCAATATGCTATGCCGGCGCGCTCGTCAACCTGCTCATATGGCTGCTCGACAACCCCGCCGTGCTGGAAGACAAGGAAGTCGAGAAGTATCTCGACGCGCTTATAGAAGAAAACCTTAAATGACGCAATTTGCGGTTTATCGGACGGAAATCGAAATTAAAACCTGGATTTTGAATTTTTACGGAGGGAATCAATGAGTCTTTTGCTCAGAGGCGGCAGGGTCGCCGACGGTGAAACGCGCGAAGTTTTCGAGGCGGACGTGCTTGTCGCGGACGGGGTAATCCGGGCCGTGGGAAAAGGGCTTGCCGCGGACGGCGCGGAAGTGATTGACTGCACGGGGCTGATAATCGCCGCCGGATTTGCGGACGCGCACGTTCATATAGAGTCGAGTATGGTGCTCCCCGAAGCCTTCGGCGAGGCGATACTTCCTTTCCTGTCTCTTATACACATCTCCGAGCCCACGAGACATCTCAGGATCTC
>UQVO01000020.1 GCA_900544575.1 uncultured Eubacteriales bacterium
TATGCCACTTGCAATGCGCCCGCTTCGCGAACAGACGGCGCATTGCCGGCGTACGTCCGTCCTTGCCCTCGGCACTCACCCGGTCGCCGCCTGTTGCGGCTCCCACTCCGAATAAGCGTTCGTCGTGTATAGGGGAAATTGTTTTCGTCACACTCACGAGTTTGCAGGGTTTTTCACGTTTAACTTATCCCGCTGAACGGCAATGACACACGGAGCGGCGCGTGACACCCCTTGAACGAGTGGGGCAGATATGATATAATAAACAAAACAGGTGGCGTATGTATCCCGTAAATCTGAAAGCGATAGTCCCCGAACTTGAAAAGAGGTGCGCGAAGCTCGACACGGCGAGGAAGATACTTTTCCCGCTGGCAATGTTGATAATTCCCGCCGTGCCCGCGATGATAGTGCTGCACAAGTATGCTTACTGCGCGCAGTTGTGCAGGATTGTCAATGCGGTGAAAATGCAGGAAAAAGTTCCTCTCATATCGGTGTTCGGCTATGCGCCGAACGCGGCGGAAGCGGCGCAGAAACTCATCGATACGGGAAATCTGAGCGATTACAGACTGGTCGCGGGAGTTATGCTCGTGAGGAACGATATCGAGCTTGACGAAGAAGAGGCCAGGGCGGAATATGCGAAATTCTTCAATCCTATGGCGGCAACGACCGCGGGTATGAAAGCGGATGACGTGCCGCAAAGCGTGAAAGACGCGGTCGCCGAACAGTTCGATACGGCAGTCGCGGACGTGCGGATAACGGGCAAAGAAAAGGATGCGGCGGAAGCGGGTGTTTCGTTTTGTCCGTCGTGCGGCAAACGGCTGTCGGGCGAGGGCGCGAATTTTTGCCCTTACTGCGGAACAAAACTGTAAGACAAACGGTCGCAGACGAAAAAAGGACGGGCGCTCCGTCCTTTTTGTTTACCGCCTTTTCGATTGAAAACCCCAAACATAACCCTAAAACGGAAACAATCCGCGCAAAAATGCGTCTAGCGTGAAAGTATGTCGGAAAATGTTTTTGCAGTCGCGGCGGAGCGTCTTCGCAGAAAACCGCGCACGCGCGCGCCGCGGAAATATCTGCTTTCTCCCGTTCGCGCGGCGCAGTACGCGGCGGAAGCCGTCGCTATGGTTTTGCTCGCTTCCGTGGATACGTTCGGGGGCGCGCTTGCGCTGGGACTGTTTGCGGGGCTGTGCTACGCCAGGCAGAACCTGCTTGTGGTCGCTCCCGTATACGCCCTCTCCGTAATTGCGTTTTCGCCCTCTCCGTGGACGGTGCTTTACGTCGCCGTGCCCGTGCTGCTTTTTGCGGGAGTGTACATACTTTTTTATCGCTTGCGCAAGAACGTGCACATAGTTTTCACCACGGCGGCGGCGGTCGTCGCGGAAGCTCCGCACGCGGTGTGCAGCGCCTTGTTCGCCGGCAGCGTGACGGCAAGCGTGCTTTGCGCGGTGCTGGCGGGGGTGTTTGCGTTTTGTGCACAAACAATATGTTATGCCGTGCTTTTGAGGGGGATAAAGACGCGTTTTACGCCGGATGAGCTGATTGCGGGAGGTCTGTCGGCGGTGGCTTTCGCCTTTGCCGCGGCAGGCGTGGAAGTGCAGGGGTTCAATCTGGCGTTCGGGCTGACGCCGTTTTTCGTGATGCTGTTTGCCTTCGGCGTGTCTCCGCTTTCCGCGTTCGCGTTCGCCGTGGTTGCGGGGGCGGGAGTGTCGCTGAATTTTCTGTCACTCGATTTCGTGGCGTTCGCCGTGCTCGCCGCTGCGGCGGCGTGCGCTCTGTCGCCGTTTACGAAATGTGCGTCCGCAGCAGGAGTGACGGCGGTGTATGCCGTGTTGTGGCTGGCGCTGGATTTCGACGGGTCGAACTGGCAGAATCTCGTGTCCGTCGCCCTCGGCGCGGGAGTGTTCCTGCTTTTGCCGAAAAAGTGGATAACGGGACTTTGCGGGGGCAAAAAGGGAGTCGCCGCAGTCGGAAGCATTGTCAACCGCAACCGCAGCGAAATGGCATCGCGCCTCTATTCCGTGAGCAGGGTGTTTTACGATATGTCCGACACTCTTCGGGATATGGAGAGCGCGGAAAGCGGCTACACCCCCGAAAAACTTGCGGCGGAAGTCGCAAAGAATTACTGCGGCAGGTGCGCGGACAGAGAGGGATGTTTCGCCGCGCTCGGCGGGGATACGTCTTCCGTGCTGCTGCCTATGGCGAATGCCGTGATGTCGCGCGGCAAGGCGACCATACTCGATATGCCGCCTTTCATCACCAGCCGCTGTACGAAAATGCACAATCTCGCTTCCGTCCTCGGCAGCGCGGGCGAAGTTTACCGCAGGCGGACGGAGGAAGCGGGCGGAGTGAACGAAACCAAACGGCTGATGTCCGAGCAGTTTGCGGGGGTTTCGCTGGTGCTGGATTCTCTTGCGAGAGAGTGCGGTGAGAAGGTGAGCTTCGGGGAAGAGGGCGAGGAAGCTATTGTCAACGAACTGCTCCGTCACAACATCGTGGCAAGCGACGTGGTGATGAGCGGGCAGGGTACGACGGCGACGGTCGCGCTCACCGTGCGCGCGTCGGACGCGGACAAACTCGTGCTGCCGCGCATTGTTTCCGCGCTTGTCGGGACGCGCCTGGAAAAGGCGGCGGTCACGCCCCGCGGCGACGAATGCGTGGTGCATCTTGCCGCCTGTCCCGTCTTCGAGGTGGCGTACGGGTCGGCAGAGAAGAGCCGCGGCGGCGAGAGCGTGTCGGGGGACACCAAAAGCGTGCTTTGTCCTTCGAGGAGGAGGCGTCTTTTTGCGCTGTCGGACGGGATGGGCAGCGGAGAAAACGCCGCCGCGTCCAGCAAAAACGCCATTTCGATGGTGGAGAATTTCTACCGCGCGGGCTTTGACAACGCGGTCATTCTCACTCTCGTCAACAAGCTGCTGTGCCTCGGCGGCGACGAAAACTTTTCGTCCATCGACATTTCGGTCATAGACACCGTGTCGGGCGGACTGGACGTCATCAAAATGGGAGCGGTGTCCACATTCGTGTGCCACCGCGGCAGCGTGGAGATAATATCCTGCGCCGCCCCTCCCGCAGGAATACTCGAAAGGGCGAAACCTCTCACCAGCCGCCACCAGCTCTATGACGGGGATATGGTGATAATGATGTCCGACGGCGTTTACGACGCGCTTGACGAGCAGGGAGTTGTCGACGCGGTGGAGGAGGTGAACACGTCCAATCCCCAGGTGCTTGCGGACAGACTGCTCGAACGCGCGCTTTCCCGCGGCGCAAAGGATGACTGCACGGTGCTCGTAATGAGGCTTTTCGCGCTCTGACCCTCTGCGGGCGGAGCGCCGTCCACTGCGGGTGGACAAACGCGAAGTTTTGTTTTATACTTATCTTATGAAAACGGTAACGGGAGAAGAATTCCGCCTGCGCGTGCCTATGGGCGCGCGCATTGCGCTTGCTTTTTCGGGCGGACGCGATTCGGTCGCGCTTGCCGATATGCTGCTTGCGGCGCGCGCGGATTTCTTCGCCGTGCACGTCGAACACGGCATCCGTGGCGAAAATTCTCTGAAAGACGCGGCGTTTGCCGAAAAATTCTGCCGTGAACGCGGGGTGGAGTGCAGACTCTTCCGCGTCGGCGCTCCCGCGAGAGCAAAGGAAAAGGGACTGACGGTGGAGCAGGCGGCGCGCGAACTGCGTTACGAGGTGTTCGGCGGACTGCTTGCGGGCGGAGAGTGCGATTTCGTCGCACTTGCCCACCACGCCGACGACCAGACCGAGACCGTGCTTATGCGCATATTCAGGGGCACGGGCATACACGGACTGCGCGGAATGAGCGAGTATTCCGGGCGGTATTTCAGACCTCTGCTTTTTGTGCCGCGCTCGGAGATAGACGCGTATGTGGCGGAGAGGGGATTGCCTTACGTTGAGGACGAAACCAATTCCGACGAAACCTATACGCGCAATTTCCTGCGTGCGGAGCTGAAAAGGATAAAGCAAAGATTTCCCGCCGTCAACGAAGCGGTGGCGCGACTGGCGCGAAACGCCGCGGAAGCGGACGATTTCATAGAAGAGTGCGCGCCTTATCCCGTCGTGTCGGAGGATGAGGTGCGGGTGCCGCTTTCCGCTTTCGACTCTCCCGTGCTTGCCAAGAGAGCGGTGGCGCGCGCTTGTGCCGCGCTCGGCGTGGAACAGGACGTGGAAGAAAAGCATTACGACGCCGTTCTGGCTCTTGCGGGGGCGGAAACGGGGAAGAGGACGGAGCTTTCGCACGGAGTGACGGCGCACGCCGACCGCGACGGAGTGGTGTTCACGCGCGGCGGCGGGGATGACGGGTGCGGAGAGATGCCGTTCCCGCGGGGGACGTTTTGCGCAATGGGCGTGAAATGCGAAAGGATTGCGCCGTCGGAAGCGACGCCGGGCGACGGCGCGCTTTACGCCGACGGGGACAAAATTCCCGCGGATGCGGTGCTCCGCCGCCGCAGAGAGGGGGATTTCATCACCAAGTTCGGGGGAGGGACGAAGAGCTTCGGCGATTTCCTCACGGACAGAAAAATCCCTTTGCGCAAGCGCTCGAAAATCACCGTATGCGCCGTAGGCAGCGAAATTCTTTTCGCCGCGGGCGTGGAAATATCGGACAAGGTCAGGCTGGATGCCGCCACGAAAAACGCAATCAAAATAACAGAGGATAAAAATGTACGGTAAAGAGATAGCAAAAATTCTCGTATCCAAAGAAGCCATCGCAAAACGCGTGAAGGGACTCGCCGCCGAAATCAACCGCGATTACGCGGGGCAGCCTCTTATGGTGGTGTGCATACTGCGCGGCGCGACGATTTTCTTCGCGGACCTCTTCCGCGAGCTCACGGGAGATGTCGAGGTGGATTTCATCGCGGTGTCCAGCTACGGTTCGGGCGCGTCGTCTTCGGGCGAGGTCAAGATGCTGAAAGACTTTTCCTCTCCCGTCGCGGGCAAGAACCTGCTCATCGTCGAGGACATCATCGACACGGGCGTCACGCTCGTTTATCTCAAAAAACTGCTGGAAGCGCGCGGCCCCGCGTCCGTGAAGCTGTGCGCCCTGCTGGACAAGCCTTCCCGCAGAAAGGTGGAACTGAAAGGGGATTACATCGGGTTCGAAATCCCCAACGAGTACGTCGTGGGCTACGGGCTGGATTACGCGGAGAAATTCCGCAATCTGCCCGACGTGTGCGTGCTCGCGCCCGAAGTGTACGGTGGCTGACAGGGACGCTTTGCGGGAGCTTGCGTCGCTTTTCAAGGACAGAGCGACGCTGTATGCCGTGGGCGGTTTCGTCCGCGACACTCTGCTGGGCGTGACTCCGCGTGATTTGGACATTTGCTCGCATCTCGGGGTTGAAGACATCAAAACGATGCTTTCAGGCACGCGTTTTGCAGTCAGCGGCAAAAGTATGAGGCTCGGGACGGCGACGGTTTCCGCGGAGGGATTTTCGGTGGAGTATACCGCGTTCCGCACGGACAGTTATCCCGAAGGGAGCGGCGTTCACCGCCCCAGCGAGGTCATTTTTACGAGGGATATGCGCGCTGACGCGCTGCGCCGCGACTTCACGGCGAATGCGGTGTATTTCGACCCGCTGACGGAAGCATATACCGATTTCGTCGGCGGCAGGGAAGACATAGGGAAAAGGGTGCTGCGCGCCGTGCGCGACCCCGACGCGGTGTTCGGCGAGGATGGACTCAGGGTGCTCAGGCTGGTAAGATTTGCCGCCGAGCTAGGATTCGAGCCGGAAGAGAATACGTTCGCCGCGGCGAAGAGGTATGCGGCGTATGTGAAGGACGTCGCGCCGGAGAGGGTGTTTGCGGAGTTGGACAAGATTTTCGTCGCGGACACGGCTTATCCGGGGCTCGGAGTTTCGGACGGGCACGTCCGCGGGCTGAAACTGCTGGACGAACTCGGACTCACAGACCTGCTTCTGCCCGAACTTGCCGCGCTGCGCGGGCTGGAACAGCCGAAGAAATATCACATATACGACGCATTCCGCCATTCCGTCGAAGCGTACAAGGCGGCGGAGCCGTCCGTCAGGTGGGCGGCGTTGCTGCACGACGTGGGCAAGAAAGTCGCTTGCGAACGGCAGGGCAATATGCACGGGCACGACGCCATAGGAGCGGAACTCGTGCGGGAAAGGCTTGCCGCACTCGGTATGCCGCCGCGCAGGGTGCGCAGGACGGCGGAACTCACCGCCTGTCATATGGCGGACCTCAAAGGCGATATGTCCGAAAACAAACTGCGGCTTTTCATAGCGGAGCACGCGGAAATTATGGACGACCTGACGGCATTGAAGCGCGCCGACGCGTACGCCACTCGCGGAGAGGACGTCGGCGAACTGCGCATAGAACGCCTGTGGCGGGAGATGCGCTCCGACGGCACACCTTTTTCGGTCGGCGACCTGCCCGTGGACGGGACGGACGCGCAGGCGGCGGGGCTTTCGGGCAGAGAGATAGGCGACGCGCTTTCCGCGCTGCTGCGCGAGGCGGTGATAAATCCCGTATTGCGCGACCGCGCACGCGCGCTGGCTTTTCTCAAAAAGAGGGCGGACAGGCTTTGAACACACGGCAAAGCGCGGAGTGACGGCGAACGGTCCCCGAACGGGCATAGCTTTTGCGCATAAAGGAGAAAGAGAATGACGACAACGACGGAAATTCTTACGATAGTTTTCGCCGCGGTGGCGGCGGTGAGCGGGATTGCCGCTCTCATAGTCGCGCTCGCGCGCAGAGGGGGCGGCGTGTTCGACGACCGCGTTTTGCGCGAAGAGCAGAAACGCGCCAAGGAGGACATCATAAAGGAAGTCGATTACGCGCGCAAATCGATAGGGGACGCCAACACGCAGAGTAATTCCGCAGTCGCGAATATGCTGAACGCGTATCTCGGCGGCGCCGAGAAAAAGACCGCCGAGCTTGTCGAATATATGAACAGAGCAATGGCGCAGCTTGCCGCCGCGGAAAAGGAGAACGCCGAAAAGACGGGAGAGGCGCTGGGCAAAAATCTCGGCGACGTCAAGGCGGAGTTCAAGGCGGGGGTCGCCGATATGCGCGGCGATTTGGAAAGGCAGTTCGCCGAAATAAGAAAGGACCTCACCCAGAACGTGGACAGAATGCGCGCCGATATGCAGGCGCGGCTCAAAGAGGTGCGCGAGGACAACGAAAAACAGCTGGACAAAATGCGCGCCACCGTGGACGAGAAACTCTCCGAAACTCTCGAAAAGCGCGTGCAGGACGCTTTCAAGCAGGTGAGCGAGAGGCTGGACAGCGTGCAGAAAGGGTTCGGCGAGATGAAGGAGCTGACCGCAAGCGTCGGCAATCTCAACCGCATATTCTCCAATATCAAGACGCGCGGCAACTGGGGGGAAGTTTCCCTGCAAAGTCTGCTCGAACAGATTCTCGCGCCCGAACAGTACAAGACGCAGTTCTGCGTGTCGCCGCGCTCGCGCGAGGCGGTGGACTTTGCCGTCGCAATGCCGGGGCAGGCGGGCGAAGAAGTGTATCTGCCCATAGACGCGAAGTTTCCCCTCGAAGACTACTACCGTCTGCTGGACGCATCGGACGCAGGGGACAAGGCGGCGGTGGAGCTTGCCAGAAAGGCGCTCCGCGACCGCGTGAAGAGCGAAGCGCGCTCCATCAACGAAAAGTACATCAAAGTGCCGCGCACGACCAACTTCGCCGTGCTTTACGTCCCCAACGAAGGACTGTATGCGGAGATACTGCGCGACGGTTCGTTTGCCAGCGACTTGCAGACGCAGTACCGCGTGACGGTGTGCGGACCCACGACGATATCCGCGCTGCTCAACAGTCTGCAGGTGGGGTTCACCACGCTCAAAATTCAGAAAAAGAGCGGCGAGATAATCAAACTTATGCAGGCGGTGCGCACGGATTTCACGAAGTTTACGGGGCTTATCGACACTATAAGGAGCCGCGCGCAGGGAGTGGTCAAGGCGGTGGACGACATCGACAAGCGAAACCAACTGCTCACCAAGAAACTAGACAAGCTCGGCGACGATATGCCTGAGGGCTACATTGCGGAAGAAGCGGCGGCGGCAATCGACGCGCCGCAGGAGGAAGAATGAGAGCGGACCTGCACATACATACGTCCGCGTCGGACGGGACGAAATCTCCGCGCGACACCGTGCTGCATATGGCGCGGCTTGGCGCGGAACTTCTTGCCGTCACCGACCACGACACCGTGGCGGGGCTGGACGAAGCGGCGGAAACCTGCCGCGAAGCGGGTCTGCGCTTTGTCCCCGGCATTGAGATATCCGCGCATTCAAACAGCGAAATCCACGTTTTAGGCTACAATATCGATTATAAAAACCCCGAATTCCGCGAAGAAATCGCCAAGGTCAAGTCTATGCGCCGCGAGCGCAATCTGCTCATCGGCGGCAAACTCTCCGCCTGCGGCGTGGAGCTCGGCATAGATTTCGGGGCGGACGGACTCGGCAGGATGAACATCGCCCGTGCTATGGTGGAACAGGGGTTTGCAAAGGATGTGCAGGACGCTTTCAACCGCTATCTCGGCCCCGGCGGAAGGGCATATGCTGACACGCGGCGCACGTCGCCTCTCGAAGCGGTGAAGCTCATTGCCGCTTTCGGCGGCCTTCCCGTCCTTGCGCATCCCAAAAAATATTTGCAGCAGAAGACGCTCAATCTTCTCATCGAAGGCCTGAAACCCTTCGGGCTCAAAGGGCTTGAAACCTATTATCCCACTCACTCCAAGGAGGATACGGAAACGCTGATTGCCGTTGCCGACCGTTACGGTCTCATCCGCACGGGCGGCAGCGATTATCACGGCGAGGAAGACAAACCCCTCGATTACCGTCCCTCTTCGCGCACCCTCAAAGCGCTCGGCTGCGGCTAAGCGACGGGCTGCTGCGCGCAGGGCTGACTGTTGCCGCTTGTCACGCGGCGGCTGTTATTTGATAAAAGCAGTGCGAGAAGTTAAGTAACGGTGTGGGAGCGCGAGGGTGTAACACCCTCGCCCCGGAGGATGATGCGCTTCTGCGGTTTGTATGTGTCGCGGCGGATGCGGACGGTGCGGACAAGTTCGCCGTCCGTAAAATATTCCAGCCAGCCTTCCGATTTCAGTCCGTCTTTTCCCCAGGTGTCCACCACTTCCTCTCCCGGAGAGAGGGAAGCGTCGGGGAGATATTCCGTTTCTTTCGGTATGGTTTCCAGCGTTTCGGAGCGTCTTCTTATGTCGAAGCCGCCCGACACCCCGTATATCTCGGCACGCAGATATTTCCCGTCCGCGCTCATTTTTATCGTCACGGGAGCGGAGAGCGTGTTGGCAAAGCGCAGGTCGCTCGACGACGAAACCATAGCGTCGAACGAGGGCGCGACGTAGCTTACGGGAAGGGAATGCGGGTGTACGCAGGTGACGGTGAGGTCGGCAAGCAAAGCGCAGTTGTAGAGTGTGCCCGAAACCTGGCACACCCCGCCGCCTATGCCTTCCACGAAAGTGCCGTCCTGTATGATGAAAGCGGAGCGGTATCCGCGCGCCTTCGTGCGTGCGCCCACCGTGTCGTTGAAAGAAAACTCGTCTTCGGGAAGTATCACCGTGCCGTCTATCGCTTTCGCCGCGAGGGCGACGTTGTGTTTGCGTCCGTCGGAGCTGTCGCCGTAGTAGGTGGAAAATTTCGCAATCAGGGTGATTTCGGGCGTTTCCGCGTTTGCGGTGCGGGCAAGTGTCGTCATACCGCATAATATGCCCGAAAGCGCCGCGATGCACACCGCGGCGGCGGCCGCCGTCCTGAAAACGCCGTTAAATTTTCGCAGAAGCCCTTTGCCCATAAGCATAGTATGCGCGCCTTTCGCGCGGCTATCCTTATTGACACCGCAGACGGCGTATAATATAATTCAACGTGAAACGTGAGGTGAACTATGGATTGGAAAGAAAGCTATTCCGAATGGCTCGCGGCGGCGGACCTGACCGCTGCCGAGCGCGAAAGACTTGCGCAGATGACGGAAGAGGAAAGGAAAGAAAGTTTCTGGGCGCCGCTGGAATTCGGCACCGCGGGGATGCGCGGCGTCATCGACCTCGGCGTGAACAGAATGAACCGTTTTACGGTCGGCCGCGCGACGCGCGGACTTGCCGACTACATATCCTCTCTCGGCGCGGAAGCGAAAAAGAGGGGCGTGGTCATCGCTTACGACACGCGCCGTTTTTCCAAGGATTTTGCCGTGCTGACCGCGAAGATACTTGCGGCAAACGGCGTCCGCGCCCACCTTTTCGAGGACGTGCGTCCCGTGCCGATGTGCTCGTTCGCGGTGCGCTTTCTCGGCGCGGCGGCGGGGGTTATGATTACCGCTTCCCACAACCCGAAGGTGTACAACGGTTATAAGGTTTACGGACCGGACGGCTCCCAAATGTCGCCGGAAGACACGGATAAAGTGGTCGGTTTCATCGAAAAAACCCCTTATTTCGGCATCAAGACCATTTCTGCCGATTTTACGCCCGACAGCGTGAAAGGGCTTGACGGCGCCGCCGTCGCCGAAAACGTGACGGTCATCGGAGCGTCCGTCGACGCGGAGTATTTCGCCGCCGTGGAAAAGCTCGGACTGTCGCCCGACGCGGTGAAAAATTACGGCGGGAAAGTCAGGATAGTCTACACGCCCGTGCACGGCACGGGATATATGCCCGTCACGACGGTGCTTGCGCATATGGGCATCAACGTCTCCGTCGTGCCCGAACAGGCAGTCCCCGACAGCGAGTTCTCCACCGTGCGCGTGCCCAATCCCGAAGAAGCGGACACGCTCGCGATGGGCGTGAAGCTCGCCGACGAAATAGGCAGCGACGTTGTCATAGGCACGGACCCCGACGCGGACCGTATGGGCGTCGCGATACGCGACGACAAGGGCAAGTTCGTCCTGCTCAACGGCAACAGGACCGGTGCGCTTATGACCGAATATATCCTGCGCCGCAGGAAAGAGAGCGGCACTCTGCCCGAAAACGGCGCGATAGTCAAGACCATCGTGACGACGGAGCTTGCGCGCAAGATTGCGGACAGCTACGGCGTGACGACGTTCGACGTCCTTACGGGGTTCAAGTATATCGGCGAAAAAATCAAGGAGTGGGAAACTTCGGGCGAATACACTTATCTCTTCGGTTTCGAGGAAAGCTACGGTTCGCTCGTCGGCACTCACGCGCGCGACAAGGACGCCGTCGCCGCCGCAATGATTTTTGCCGAAATGATATGCTATTACGACAGCTTGGGTATGTCGCTCTGGCAGGTGTTGCAGGACATTTACGCGCGCTTCGGCTTCTTTGACGAGCGTTCGACGTCCGTCGCGTTCGGCGGAGTGGACGGAATGCGGAAAATGAAGGACATTATGGCAAAGCTCCGCGCGCAGCAGTTCGACGTCATAGAGGGCACGCGCGTAGAAGCGGTCAGCGACCTTTTCGCGGGGGTGAAAAGATATGTGGACGGAAGAGAGGAGAGCACGGGACTGCCCGCGACGAACGCGCTCAAAATCCACCTTGCCGGCGGAGACTGGATATGCGCCAGACCTTCGGGCACGGAGCCGAAACTCAAATTTTACGCCGCCGCGTCCGCGCCTTGCGCGTCCTGCGCCGCGGCACGCGCGGAAAGTTATCTCGCGTATATGAAACGCCTTGCGGAATGACGTCCGCGGGGCAGCGTTCTCATACAAGACAAAAGGACGCGCATTGCGCGTCCTTTGTTTATCCTTTTAATCTGCGGCATCAGTATCGAACGGCGGAGGGTCGCTGCCGTCAGCCGAAAGCAAAACTTCCGTCTTGCATTTTTTCACGGCGTATTGCAGGAATTCCCTGAATTTGTCCATAAAGGCCTCTTCGCCGAAAATGTTGAGTTTGAAAAACACCGCCTGGCTTCCGCCCGACGTCACGGCGGATATTCTGACCTTGTCGCCGCCCGTAAACAGAGTGACGGCGAGGCTGACGCGGTTGCCGCCCGTGTAGCTGTATCTTTCGAATACGGTCACACAGCAGCGGGCATTCCCGTCCGTCATATCGCATCTGCTTTCCTCCGTCACGGAAATGCCGCCGTAGTTCGGAAACTCGCGGCGCAGACAGCCCAGAAGCAAGTCGAAGTCGCAGTTTGCCCTTGCTTTGATGAGCGACATACTAAATCCTCCTGTCCGTTTTGCTTTTCGCGAGGTAGAGCAGAGCCAGCATCCCTTTGCCGCAATGGCTGCCTATTATAGGCCCGACCTCCGTGACTGCCACCTTTTGACCGGGGAAGCGTTCGCGCACCTTATCCGCGAGCAGCGCCGCGTCGTCCGCGCAGTCGCCGTGTGCGACTATCACCACGTCGTTGACATAACCCTCGGTTTCTCGCGCCATTTTGGCAAGTAAAGTGCGCATTGCGAGTTTTCTGCCCATCACGTTGCCGATGTGCACCAGCGCGCCGTTTTCGTCGACCATAAGTATGGGGTTGAGTTTTATCGCCTGTCCGACTATTGCCGCGCCGCGGCTCAGCCGTCCTCCGCGGTAGAGGTGATAGAGGTTTTTTACGGTGAATGCGTGCCCGATGTGGTCGCGCAGTTCGGTGACGTAAGCGGCGTTTTCGTCCAGCGTCGCGCCTTCGCGCCTGCGTTTCAACGCATAGTATGCTAACAGTCCTTCGCCCGAGCACGCGCATTTGCCGTCTATGACGACGACGCGCCTTTCGGGGAATTTTTCTTTCGCGATTTCGGCGGCGCGGAGGTATCCGTCGAAGCACCCCGACATCGCCGCGGGGAAGGATATGTGCAGGATGTCTTTTCCCTGTTTCAGTATGTCGGCAAAGAACTCGTATGCGTCAGCGACGGGCACCATCGACGTGGTGGCGTTTTTGCCCTGTTCCAGCGCGGAGTAAAAATCGCGGAGGGGAAGAAACGGACGGGTTTTGCCGTCGTATTCCACGCCGTCCAGCACATAGCTCATCGGCAGAATACGAAAATCTTCCTCCGCAAGTTCGGGAGGAAAATCCGCCGTCATATCCGTTGTGACGAAGTACTCGTTCATAGCCTAAACATAGCACAGGGGATAACCTTTGTCAAATTGCGCCTCCGAAGGAAAGTTTTTTTCAGCGGCTTTTAACGTGCGCTTTTTTTCGGCTTCGTTCGGCGCGTCCGCGGTTTTTCTTGACATTGCGCAATTAAGTTGATAATATAATTGAGCGTTGTCGCGGAGGCTCCTTTGCCGCGTCACCGCAGCCGCTTCCGGCGGGAAGCCGTCAGACACATTCCTGATAGAGGGATGTGTAAAACAAGTGAATAACAGTTAACGGGGTGTAGCGCAGTTTGGTAGCGCGTACGGTTCGGGACCGTAAGGCCGCGAGTTCAAATCTCGCCACTCCGACCACGATAAAGCCGCCTATGTAGGCGGCTTTTCTGTGGCATTGCGAGCCGCAGGGGAGCAATTCCATTTTTTGCCGCCCGTATGGGCGGCTTTCGTAAAGTCGAGTGGGCTTTACCCCGTAAAACCATTGTGAATGGTTTGACGGGGACCCCGGAATTATAATTATGTCGAGCCGTAAACCCGATTGTGCTCCGCTAACACGCTGCGCGGCCTTACTATACAAGGCGCGCGGCAGCTACAAATCTCGCCACTCCGAAATAAAACCGAGGACGGGAAAGAGGTGTCAGAAAACGAGTATTCCGAGGTGTTCGAGGAGTATTTTCAGCCCTATCGCAAAGAGGAGCACGCCGCCTGCGATTTCGGCTTTGCCGCGGAATTTTTCTCCTGCTTTTGTGCCCACCAGCACTCCGAGCAGAGAAATGACGAAGGTTGTGCATCCGATGAGTGCGATGGCAGTCCATATGTTGACGGAAAGGAATGCGAACGATACGCCGACGGCGAGCGCGTCAATGCTGGTCGCAACGGACATCACGAGGAGAGTTTTCACACCGAGGCGCAGGGCTTGGGCTCTTCGGGGCACGAGCGTGACGGCGGGCGGATACTTTTCGACGAGAGGAGATTTCTCTGCTGCGGACGAGCGCTCGGCACGGTGTTCCTTTTCGCTTTCTATCCCGTCGGCTATCATTTTGATTCCGAGGAAGGCGAGCAGGACAAAGGCAATCCAATGGTCGAAGTCGGTGATGTGCTGCGCAAACGACGACGCCACCGCCCAGCCGATGAGGGGCATAAGCGCCTGAAACAGCCCGAAACAGAACGCGATGACCAGCGCGTATTTCCACACGAATTTTTTCATTTCCACGCCCTTGCACATCGCAACGGCGCACGCGTCGGCAGACAGGCTGAGGCCTGTCAGAAAAACTTCCCAGAGTTGCACTTTTCTCTCCTTACCGCTCCTCACGACGGAGCGCAGCGGCATCGGCGGCCGCAAAAGAAAAACTCACACACGAAAACGCGTGTGAGTCTTGCCGTTTACTATAAGCCACGTCGGATGACGAGTATGTTGACTTATAACGGAGTGCCGCCGACTACTCCCTCACTTGCGCTAATTCTAGCACGCGCGGCGGCGTATGTCAACGGGAAGGGGATTGCTCGACGCCAAGCAGATAATCGGTGGTGACGTCGTAAAACGCCGCGATACGCACCACCGTGTCGAGAGGCGGCTCGCGCTGGTCTTTCTCGTAGTGTAGATAGGTGACGCTGTGAATGCCGAGCTCGTCCGCTACCTGTTTTTGAGTCAGCCCGACGGCGCGGCGCAGTTCAAGCAATCTTTCCCCGAAACCTTTCATAGTGATTGACATCTTACCAATTCGGTAGTATTATGTGTAAAAAACTACCAATTCGGTAGTTCGGGAGGGAGAAAATGTCAGACGAGGTCCTTTTGTCCGAAAAGAGCGGATTGGTTTGTCCAAAGTGCGGCAGCCGTAATGTATCGGTCCAGGTCGTGGAGAAACAAAAGAAGAGGGGCTGTTTCGCTTCGCTTATGTGGATACTGCTGGCGGTAACTATTGTTGGATTGATATTGTTGCTCATTCCCGCGCTTTCCCGCAAAGGCAGCAAAACTCTGACTTTTGCCGTGTGCCAGAATTGCGGCCACAGGTGGAAAGTGTGACAAGGAGTGGCGCAGGGTTTTGTCGGAGCGTAGCATTCTCGGAGTATAGCATTCGGATTATTTTGCTCTTGCCGTTTGCTTCCAGATAAGTCAGAGTTCAAATGGCAGACGTGTCGTGCTGTTTCAGGCGGTGCATTTTCACGCATAAGGTGATTGCCTTTTTCGGGCGTGAGATGTCGGCGGTCAAAAAATGAAACCGTGTCTTTGGTATTATTTTATCTGTTTTGTGCGGGATGTATATTGACATCGAAATTATATTCCGCACTTTCCATCAAAACTCACCGGGGAGTTAAAAAACTCAGACGGGGCGGGGATTGTAAACGGCGGCGAAGTTCTGTATAATCGAAGCGGAGGCGATTATGACGCTGATAGGGAACAGGGCGGGAGCGCTTGTTGTGAGGACGGTCGGGTTCGTGCTCGGCGTGTTCGGCATTGCGGTGATGCTGACAGTATCCGATGCAGGGACGATGCTGTCCTATTACACTATGCAGACCAACATCTTCACGGTCGGAGCTTTCGGTATTCTGGCGGTGATGACCGCGGTTCAGATAAAACGCAGCGGTGTGCGCGGAGAAGTGGCGACATTCGGAGCGTCGGCGCATCTGGCGTTGACATTTTACATCACGATAACGTTCGTCGTTTACTGGGCAATGCTGTCGTGGCAGAATTTCGATATGGGAGGAGGCGACTCTGCGCGCGTGGCATTGACCAATGCGGCGAATTATACCGTACACGGAGTAGTGCCTGTCCTTGCGGTGCTGGACTGGATACTTTTTATGCCGCACGGAAGGCTGCGCGCCGTGCACGCCGCCGAATGGCTTGTCTATCCCGCGCTCTATGCCGTTTTCATTTTTATCCGCGCGGAAGCGGCTCCGCCGTTTTACGGGACGACGCGGTATCCGTATCCTTTCATAGATGTCGATGTTCTGGGCGGCTGGGTGGCGTTGATTGTGATTGCAATGGCGGTTGCGTTTTACGCTCTCGGACGATTGTTTGTTTTTCTTGACGGAAAGCTTGCCGTGAAAACTGCGGCGCTGATTTGTGCGGCGGCGGAAAGCGAATATGTGCGTGAGGAAAAAGCCGAATGAGGTATACGGATAATTACGTTTCACCGATAGGGAATATCGTGCTTGCGGGCGACGGGACCGCTTTGACGGGATTGTGGTTCGAGGGACAGAAGTGGTTCGGGGCAGGGCTGCCCGACGGCGCCGAGCGCGCGGAGCTGCCCGTTTTCGGGCAGACGAAGAAGTGGCTCGACATCTATTTCGGCGGCGGAGAGCCCGCGTTCACGCCTGCCGTCGCATTGCGGGGCAGCGAGTTCCAAATTGCAGTATGGAATGTTCTGAGTGCGATTCCGTACGGAAAAACCGTCACTTACGGCGAAATCGCGAGAAATCTGACTGCCGTCACGGGCAGGAAAACTTCCGCACGCGCGGTGGGGAGCGCGGTGGGACGCAATCCCGTGAGCATCATCGTTCCGTGTCACCGTGTGCTTGGCGCCGACGGCTCTTTGACGGGATATGCGGGCGGCGTGGAAAGAAAAAGAGAACTGCTTAGGCTGGAAGGCGTGCTGCTTTGAAAAGTACCTCGGTTGAAAACCCAAAGGCGCGGATGCGCCTTTTTTCTTTATCCGCGTTGTCACGGCGAAGCGTGCCGCAGAGTGAAAGTATCCGTGGGCGCACACTATATGCAAAGTGGAAATTCGGTTTGCCGGCGTATAACGCCGAAGTCGTCAAAAGCGAGATGTCGACAAAATTTGTGAAAAAATTTACATAAAACCGTTGACAAAATTTCGGAAGAGGATATACTATGCGATTGAACCGCGGATGCGTTGCGCCGAAGCCCGTAAAAGGGCGGGCAGCTTCGCGGGGCACCGAAGGAGGCGTATGCCGATGAAAAAGAATATGTACAGTCTGATGCTTGCCGAAGACGTGATACGGGCAGTCGACGCAATGGCGGCGGAGCAGGGAACGAACAGGTCCAACCTTGTCAACCAGATACTTGCCGAATACGTTTCGCTGACCACTCCCGAAAAGCACGTCGGGCATATCTTCGACGTCATAGGCGCGCTGATGGGCGGGCGCGGGGATTATATGCTGTATTCCGAGCCGAACAGTCTGACTATGTCCATCAAGAGCGTGCTCAAATACCACTACCGTCCCACCATCCGCTACGAAGTGGAGATGGAACGCACGCCGACGCGCACAATCGGGCAGCTGAAAATTATTTTCCGCACCACGTCTGCGGAGCTGTTGGTCGAGCTGACGCGGTTTTTCAAGATATGGATGCAGCTGGAAAACATCTATGTCCGCCGTTTGTTCGGGGACAATCCGCCGGAGTACCGTATGGAGAGCGGCAAATTCCGCCGCACTTTCACTCTGCCGGGCGAGGCGGTGTACACGGAGGAACAGACGGGCGACGCGATAGGCAATTACGTCGCAACGTTCGACGAAATGCTCAAAGGCTATCTGTCGGGCGAATACCGCACGACGCAGGAGATGGAGAACAGGTATCTCGAATATCTCAACAGCGGCGTCGCACTCATATAAAGGAGGTGAGGATATGAACGCACAGAAATTCACTAAAAAGGCGCTGGAAGCCCTCGGCTCGGCGCAGAGTATTGCAATAGAAAACCAGAATATGCAGGTTATGCCGGAGCACCTGCTTTATGCCCTCGTGGACCAGGACGGCGGGCTTATCCCCGGACTGCTGAAAAAGACGGGGACGGACACGGACAAACTGCTCGCGATGCTCGATTCCGCGATAGGAAAGATGCCCGCGGTGAGCGGAAGCGGCAGAGAACCCGACAAGATTTACATCTCTCCCGTGACGGACAAGATACTTTCCGGTGCTGAGAGGCTTGCGTCCTCGCAGGGGGACGAATACGTTTCCGTGGAGCACGTTATGCTCTCCCTGTTCGACCACGCCACGGAGGAGATAAAGAACATATTCCGCGCGTTGGGCGTCACCAAATCCGCTTTTCTCGCGGAGCTGAAAAAGGTGAAGACGGACAGAGTCACGAGCGACGAGCCCGAAAACACCTACGATGCCCTGAACAAATACGGTTTCGACCTTGTGGAACGCGCGAAACAGCAGAAACTCGACCCCGTCATCGGACGCGACAACGAGATAAGGAACGTCATCAGGATACTTTCCCGCAAGACGAAGAACAATCCCGTGCTGATAGGCGAACCCGGCGTGGGCAAGACCGCAGTCGTGGAGGGGCTTGCGCAGAGGATTGTGCGCGGCGACGTGCCCGAAGGCCTGAAAGACAAGACCATTTTCGCTCTGGACATGGGTGCGCTGATTGCCGGTGCGAAATTCCGCGGCGAGTTCGAGGAAAGGCTGAAAGCCGTGCTGAACGAGATACGCAAGAGCGAAGGAAAGGTTATCCTTTTCATAGACGAGCTGCACACCATAGTCGGCGCGGGCAAGTCGGACGGCGCAATGGACGCGGGCAATCTGCTCAAACCGATGCTCGCGCGCGGCGAACTGCACTGCATCGGCGCGACCACGCTGGACGAGTACCGCAAGTATATCGAAAAGGACGCCGCGCTGGAACGCCGTTTCCAGCCCGTTATGGTGGACGAGCCGACGGTCGAGGACACGATATCCATTCTCCGCGGACTCAAAGAGCGTTACGAAGTGTATCACGGAGTGCAGATTCACGACGGTGCGCTGATTGCCGCGGCGACGCTTTCGCACCGCTACATTTCGGACAGGTTTCTGCCCGACAAAGCGATTGACCTCGTGGACGAGGCGTGCGCCACAATCCGCACCGAGATAGACTCGATGCCCACCGAGATGGACGACATCGCGCGCAGGATAATGCAGCTCGAAATCGAGGAAATGGCGCTCACCAAAGAGACGGACACGCTTTCCAAAGAGCGGCTGGAAGACATCAGGAAAGAGCTTGCCGAGCTCAACGACAAGTTCAACGAGATGAAGCTGCAATGGGAGCGCGAGAAAGAGAGCATACACGCCGTGTCCGACACCAAGGCGGAAATCGAAAAGGTGAACGGAGAGATTGAAGCGGCGCAGCGCGTCGGCGATTACGCCCGTGCGGCGCAGCTCAAATACAGCCGTCTGCCCGAGCTTACGAAAAAGCTCGAAGAGGCGGGCAGCGAGAGCGCAAAGAAGCACACCTTGCTGCGCGATACCGTCACGGAAGAGGAGATAGCGCGTGTGGTGTCGCGCTGGACGGGCATACCGCTTGCCAAACTTATGGAAGGCGAGCGCGAGAAGATACTCCACCTCGACGACATCCTCCACAAGAGGGTCATAGGGCAGGACGAAGCCGTGACCAAGGTCACGGAAGCGATTATCCGCTCCCGCGCGGGCATAGCGGACCCCAACCGCCCGATAGGTTCCTTCCTCTTCCTCGGTCCCACGGGCGTGGGCAAGACGGAGCTTGCCAAGGCGCTTGCGGAAAGTCTGTTCGACGACGAGCACAATCTGGTCAGAATCGATATGACGGAGTATATGGAGAAATTCTCCGTGTCGCGGCTTATAGGCGCGCCTCCCGGATACGTCGGCTATGACGAAGGCGGTCAGCTCACGGAAGCGGTGCGCAGAAAACCCTATTCCGTCGTGCTGTTCGACGAGATTGAAAAGGCGCATCCCGACGTGTTCAACATTCTGCTGCAAGTGCTCGACGACGGCAGGATAACGGACTCGCAGGGCAGGACGGTGGACTTCAAGAACACCATAATAATCCTTACGTCCAACCTCGGTTCGTCCTATCTGCTCGACGGCATAAACGAGGACGGCGAGATATCCGAGCACGCGAAGGAGCAGGTGTCCGCGCTGCTCAAACAGAGTTTCCGTCCCGAATTTCTCAACCGTCTGGACGAAATCGTGTACTACAAGCCTCTGACCCGCGCGGACGTGAGCAAGATAATCGACCTGCTCGTCGACGGACTTGCCGGACGGCTTGCGGAAAGACAGATAGGGCTGGAAATCACTCCCGCCGCGAAAGAACTCATTGCGGAAAACGGCTACGACCCCGTCTACGGCGCGCGTCCCCTCAAACGCTATCTGCAAAGCAAAATCGAAACGATGATTGCGCGCACGATGATTGCCGAGGACCTCGAAAGCGGCAACGTAATCGAAGTCGGCGTCGAAAACGAGGATTTCGTAGTGCGCGTCAAGAAGCACTAAGCGCACTTTATGTAACAAAAACGGAGGGCACAGCCCTCCGTTTTGTTATAATCGACGGTTTTCCGCGATTGTCCGAAAGCGCGTGCGGCGGCCGCCGTCACCATTTGTTGTGCACCTTTTCGGCAAAGCACAGCTTCTGTATGAGGATGATTTCCGTGCCGTCGTCGAGGACGCATTTGCCAGAAACGTAGCCGAAAACCTGATGGGGTATCATACACATCACTTTGAGGTCGAAAGGTTCGTAGCGGTCGATGAGGGGCTTGAAAGTGCAGTCCACTCTGCCGTCGTCCGACACGATTTTCCATTTCGCCATAAAGTCGGGGCTGCCTTTGTCGTCGCCGGGGATGATAAACTTCGAGCGCCCTATTTTGTGGGCTTTTCCGCCGTAAAAGAGCATATCTTCGCTCGCCGCCGAGGTGTCGCCGAAGCCGTAGCCCAGATTCCAGCCGAAAGTCGTGCCGTCTTCGAGGCGGGTCTGCAAGCTTCCCCAATACCAAGTGTTGTCAAACGTCCAGACGCCGCGCCCCCAGTCCAGAGTGGCGAGGGAAGTTTCGGGATAGAACTTCTTCACACGGTCGCCCACGGTGAATGTGCCCTCCGCTTTCATACAGTTGATTTTCTGGTTGTAATAGAAATAGCCCTGTTTCCCGAACGGGGTGGCGATGACCATACTTTCTTCGGGGAAGTCGGAGAGTGTGACGTCGAATTCCACGTCGTTGCCTTTCTTGTCCGCATTGTGAAAAACGCCCGTGAGGTGCCGTGTTTTGCCGTCACAGGTGAAAGTCATGTGCGTCTTGCCGTTGGTCCAGCTCACGTCGCCGCTCTCGGACGAGCGGGGCATATGCAGTTTCCCCATAGGGAAGAGGAAAATCGAACTGTTGGTAAACTGCGACGGGGTGACGAAATCCATCACCGATATTGACAGCGCCCCTACATAACCCATATCCGCCACAGTCAGGCAAAGCGCGTGCTCGTCGCAGCCGATGTAATAGTAGTCCCACTCTTTGATGCGCGCACGGGAAGCGGTGATGTTCTCGCGGTTGTAGTCCCAGAGCAGTTTTTTGGCGTATCCGGGGTTGGCGATGTTGCCCTGTTCGTCAAGGAGCGGCTGGCGCGTCGTGATTTCTTTTTGCATAATATCCTCCGATAAGCGGTAAAAACATTTTAGTCCCCCTTGTCGGCGGGTGTCAATATTGTTTGCAAAAACGATTGCAAAAAGCAAAATGATGCGTTATAATCATTTTCGCGTTGGAGCTTGGTGTAGTGGTAGCACATGGGCCTCTGACTCCCATGGTGTAGGTTCGATTCCTATAGCTCCTGCCAATGCAGAACACTTCCGCGGAAGCGGAAGTGTTTTTCTTTTGCCCGCCGCTTGCCAGCGGGCAAAAGCGGCGGGCAAAAGGAAAACGCAGCCACGTTTACGTGGTGTTCTGCATTGAATCCCCGAAAAGGAGCCGCAAGGAAGCTCCGCCTGCGGAGCATTACTATAAGGCTCCTGCCGACGAAACGTCCGACGCGGACGACGGCACCGCCGCTTGCCGACGGGCAAAAGCGGCGGGCAAAAGGAAAACGCAGCCACGTTTGCGTGGTGTTCTGCATCGGGGATTTATGCGCCGATACGGAATTCCGAAAATACTGCGTCATCAGTTTAATTAAAAAGACAGCCGCGCGGCTGTCTTTTGCGTTGTGGTCGGGATGTCGGTTTACACCATAAAGGGGGAGAGGACGGCGAGGAGGTCGTCGCAGTCGTCGGAGGCGATTTCCAGCACGATGGGTTCGTCGAGGTCGAGGCTGAAAATGCCGAGGATGGACTTCGCGTCCACGACGTATTTGCCGCTCTTCAAGGTCAGGTCAAAGTCGTAGCGCGCGGTGATGTTGACAAACTTTTTGACCGCTTCGGCGGTGTCCAGCTTGATTTTTACGGATTTCATGGTGTTCTCCTTAAAAAATTTTCTGATTGCACTCATTATAGCCCAAACGCGATACCGTTGTAAAGGGAATGAGATATCGTAAAATCAGGGTATAAGCTCAAAATCCGCTCTTTTTTGCGCGTCGCGGCACGGAAAAAGGTGTGCGTTGATTATGGCGCGGGGACGTGGTATAATAATCAAAAACGCCGAAGGAGCGGTTATGGAATACAGAGGAGAGGGAATAGAAGCGCTGGTGGCGGCGCTGGACGACCTGCAAAACGCAAGCCTGATTATGACGGACAAGAAAATCAAATCCGTCCTCAAATGTCTGGCGTATTACGACGAGTTCCGCACCGTGCTCGCCTATTGCAACCAAGGGTTCGATTACGCCGCGGAAAAACGCCGTGCGCTGCAAAAGGCGGGGGACTACCGCGTGCTGCGCCTGCCCAAGACGCCGAAGACGCTGGTCGCGCTGGTGACGGGGCTGCTTGTGGAGTTCGACGACGGCACGGAAGATTTCCTCACTTTCTGCGGAGAGTATTTCCCTGCCGCGAGCCGCCAGGACAGTCTGGAAGAGTGCTATCAGGGGATGTTCGAGCCCTTCAAGCTCGCGCTGGTCAGCCTTGTGGTGGACGGCGTGAAAGAGGAAGTCCCGATGGTGGAACGCACGGTGGAGTTTGCCGCCGACGGCTTGCAGGAACAGACGGAGTATCTCCTTGTCGCGTTGGTGCGCGCCGTCAACGAGGCGTCTCTCAACGAAACGGACAGACAGGATTTGCTCCTGATGCTGGAAGGTTTTTCCGCCGCGCTCGACACCCGCGACACGCTGATGATTAAGGCGGTCTGGCTGGGTGTGAAAAAGGCGCTTGCCGCCTTGAAGATGTGCTCCAAAGAAATAGCCGCCGTGGACGAACTTCTGCGGCTTTACCTCGTCAGCAAATGAGCGGACATAAGGGGGAGCGGTTTTAAGGCGAGAAGCGTGTTTTGCCGCAAAACGGAGTTCAGATGCACGATTTGACGTTTGAAGCCCTGTATAACGCCGATTTCCGCCTTTACGACGGCAATCCCGTTCTGCGTTCTTCCGCCCTGACGCGCGTGGTTGCGGACCCGTTCGTGCTCACACCCGACGCATCTCCCGACGGCAGGTGGAAGCTGTTTGCGCACACTCTGACGGGGGTCTTTCTTTTCGATTCCGCCGACGGAATTTCGTTCGGCAAGGGCAGGAAGATACTTTCGCGCGCGATGCGTCCCTGCGTGTTTCGGACAGGGGAGGAATATATCGTCTGCTATGAGCGCGTGCAGCCGCTTCTCGCAAAAGGGTTGAGCCAGATAGGCGGCGACTGGAAGTCAGAGATATACGCCGTGAAAAGCCGCGACCTCGCGACGTTTTCCGCTCCTTTCCCGATGCTTGCGCACGACCGTCCGTACGAGGGGACGGGCAGACGCGGTTATGCGCTGTCCAATCCTTTCCTCGTCGCCGCAGACGGCATGTTCAGGCTTTACTATTCCGCGGGGCTGACTTATGTCCCCGACTGCAAGTTTTCGGAGCCGACATTCATATGCCTTGCGGAGAGCGACAGGGCGGACGGCGGGTTCTTAAAACGCGGTGCGCCCGTCATAAAACCCGACCCGGACGACCCGCTTTTCAATCTCTGTTCGGGGTGTCTGAAAGTTTATCGCCTTGCGGACTGCTGGGCGGGCATTCAGAACGGCATTTACATCAAAGACGGACGGAGCGAGTCCGCAATCAGTCTGCTGCGCTCGGAGGACGGGGTGAATTTCCGTTTTGCGCGCACGTTGGTGACCCCCTCCCGCGACGGAGGGTGGATGTCGCAGTTTGTGTACGCTTCGCATCTCGTCCGCACCCCCGCGGGAACTCTCCGTCTTTATTTCAACGCCCGCGACAAGGCCGCCGCCCTCGCCGGAATGGAGCACATAGGTTTCGCGGAAGCGGTCTTGCGATAACCGCACCGCGACGGAAGCGAGCACGGATACTTGTGCCTTTCGATACAAAAAAGCGCCGCAAAATGCGGCGCTTTTGTTCTGAAAGGGGGGATTACATTCTGGTGGATTTGTCCTCGCCTATTCCGAGCATACCGTCCACGACGTATTTTTTGCCGTTCGTATCCTTGACATAGCCGTATATCTTGCCGAAGGGAAGAGCGTAATAGACGTCTATCACCAGAAAGTGTATAGGCATAAAGAAAGTGTTTTCCAGCTCGAAGCGGATGTCCACGCAGCCGTGCTCGTCGCGGATGCGCCACGTCTTTGCCTTGCGGCTTTCGCGCTCGAATGTGACGGGAGGAAGGGGGAATGTTTCGCCCTCGACCCAGATGAGATTTTCGTTGTATTTGTCCTGGTCGACGGACTGGTTGCGCGTGAGGTTGAACGCGAAGAATTTCTTTTCGCCGTCGATGTCGCACCTGCCCATTGTGGTGAGCCAATCGTAGTGGGCGCGGTAGGGATAATAGCCCTTGTGGTCGTCGATTATGCTCACGGAATTCTCGTTGGTGAGGAATTTCTCCCCGTTGACGGCGATGTATCCCGTCGCCTTGAAGAAGTCCTTTTCGGAGTAGAGAGGTTTGTTGGGACCGAACGGGATGCTGACGTTGGAAGGGGGAGAGAGCCTTTCCACGGCGATATCGATTTCGATTTTGCCGCATTTGCCTTCAGACCAGCCCTTCGCGCTCGCTTTGCCGTTCATAAGGTCATTTTTGATGACGTATTCGCTCTTTTTGACTTTGAGTTCGCAGCAGTCGTCCACGAGCTGCGAGGCGACTTTCGCCTTTTTGACGGGAACGATGTTGCGCCACGAGTAAATCTTCCCGTTGCGTTTGTCAAACCATACGAAGATGGAAAACCCGAAAGGCCCCGTGTTGTACACGGCGGACACCAGCGCGCCTTCGTCAAGGTGAACCTCGAACGCTTCCCATTCCGTCAGACGGCTCTTTTTCATAAAATCGGGCATAAGAGAGCCGCACGGTTTCTCGCAGTCGAGCAGATTGAGTTTTTTGAAGGGCTTGTCGAATGTGCCGAAATGAGCCTGTCCGTTTTCGACAATGCTGTCCGGCGTGGGGACGGGGCGGCGTTTTTCTGAAATGTAATCGGGATATTTGCTCATAATCACTCCTCCTGACAGTTAGTTAACATAACATAAAAAGCCTTTTTTTGCAATGACAAACGCGCGCGAATGCCTATTAACGGACATTGCGGCGTCACTTGTTCAAGATTTTTGCCGCAGTCGGCGGGGTGGCAGACGGTTTTCCGCATTCTGCCGCGGTATTTTCGCCCGCGCGGCGGCGCTTTTTTTCGGAATTGCCCCAACGTGCGAAAATCGCTTGACAAACCGCGCGCCCTGTCATATCATTTATGAGCATCATTCGTCGCGGGGTAGAGCAGTCGGTAGCTCGTCGGGCTCATAACCCGGAGGTCGTTGGTTCGAATCCTTCCCCCGCAACCATTTGCGACGGCTTCGCGAAGAGCGAAGCCGCCGTACGATAAGGCGGCGTAGCTTAGTTGGTTATAGCGGCCGGTTCATACCCGGCAGGTCGTTGGTTCGAATCCGACCGCCGCTACCAAAAACGGCCCCATGGTCAAGCGGTTAAGACATCGCCCTTTCACGGCGGTAACCCGAGTTCGAGTCTCGGTGGGGTCACCAGGAAACAACCGTTCTTCGGAACGGTTGTTTTTTACTTTTTTTTGTGATTCGGGCAGATGCGTGCCATGGCGGAAATCCCTTTTCGAGGATGGGTATTCGGAATTCCGACACCGTTTCCCGACACAACTTTGACGCCATTTTGCTCGAATTTTGCGGTCAAACCCTGAAACGGGCATTTCGCGGGGAAGAAGATGGGGCGTGTGGAAGAGAGCGCAAACAAACGGAGCCGAACGGCGGAGCGTGAACGCAAAGAGGAAGCGCGGAGACGGTGGGTGCGGTTTGCGCGAGCGTGAGCAGTGACTTGTCACGGGTTCGGCCGAAAGGCGCGCGGCGTTGTGCCGCGCAGAGGGCGGTTGAGGGCAGCAAAAAACCGAGGGGAAACCCCTCGGTAGTTTTGGTGGAAACAACTGGACTCGAACCAGTGACCCCTTGCTTGTAAGGCAAGTGCTCTAACCAACTGAGCTATGCTTCCTTAATCAAAACGACCGGCCGAGCCGATCGTTTTAATTGGCGTACCATGAGGGATTCGAACCCCCGACCTTCTGGTCCGTAGCCAGACGCTCTATCCAGCTGGGCTAATGGTACACGCCCCGTCGGAGCATTAAGATTATATTGCGCCGCGGAAAAGATGTCAACTGTTTGCGAAGTTTTGTCCGCGCGAATGAGCGAGGGGAGCCAAGGCGTGCCCGATGCGGATGCAGGCGCGGGCACGGCAAAGGCACGGGGCGGGGCAGAGGCGGGGG
>UQVO01000021.1 GCA_900544575.1 uncultured Eubacteriales bacterium
ATTCGTCGGCAGCGTCAGATGTGTATAAGAGACAGTAATACCACCTTACGACTAATCTATAATTCAATTATATTTTAGACGCAAATTTCACATTTGTCAAGTGTTTCAACGGATTATCCTAATCTGATGGTAAAAATCAAGTGTTCAACTTATATGGAAACACACTTTCTTACGCCTGTTTCAAAGCATTTTTGACATACGAAAAGGGCTTATCCGATAATGGGATAAGCCCTTAAAGCACAATAAATTGCCCTGCAATCACACAAAACCGTTATATACGTTTACCTCGGACGTTTAATGTTTGCCTGCGCTGCCGCGAGTCTTGCGATGGGGACGCGGAAGGGAGAGCAGGAAACGTAATCCAGACCGACGTTGTGGCAGAATTCGATGGTCGAGGGGTCGCCGCCGTGTTCGCCGCAGATGCCGAGGTGGATGTCGGGACGGGTTGCTCTGCCGAGCTCTGCCGCCATCTTGACGAGTTTGCCCACGCCGACCTGGTCGAGTTTGGCGAAGGGGTCGGACTCGTAAATCTTCTTGTCGTAGTACGCGCCGAGGAACTTGCCTGCGTCGTCACGGCTGAAACCGAAGGTCATCTGCGTGAGGTCGTTGGTGCCGAAGGAGAAGAATTCCGCTTCGGTGGCAATCGCATCGGCGGTGAGTGCCGCACGCGGGATTTCAATCATAGTGCCGACTTTATAGGTCATTTCGATGCCTGCCGCCTTGATGCACTCGTCAGCGGTCTTGGTGACGACGGACTTGACATATGCCAGCTCTTTGACTTCGCCGACCAGAGGAATCATAATTTCGGGCACGACTTTCCAGTCTGCGTGTCTGCCCTGAACCGCGATTGCCGCCTGGATGACCGCCTTGGTCTGCATAACCGCGATTTCGGGATAGGTGACTGCGAGTCTGCATCCGCGGTGACCCATCATGGGGTTGAACTCGTGGAGGGAAACGATGACTGCCTTGACTTCGTCAACGGTCATGCCCATATCGTCCGCGAGAGCCTTGATGTCCGCTTCTTCCGTGGGAACGAATTCGTGGAGCGGCGGGTCGAGGAAACGAATGGTGACGGGAGTGCCTTCGAGTGCTTCGTAAAGCGCTTCGAAGTCGCCCTGCTGCATAGGCAGGAGTTTGGCAAGAGCTTTTTCTCTCTTTTCGACGGTGTCGGAAACTATCATTTCGCGCATCGCCATAATTCTGTCCGCTTCGAAGAACATATGCTCCGTGCGGCAGAGACCGATACCTTCCGCACCGAAGGAACGTGCCTGACGTGCATCCTTGGGGGTGTCGGCGTTGGTCCTGACTTGCAGCGCGCGGTATTTGTCCGCCCACGCCATCAGTCTGCCGAAGTCGCCCGTGACGGACGCGTCGACGGTGGGGATAGCCTCGCCGTAGATGTTGCCGGTGGAACCGTCGAGGGAAATCCAATCACCCTCGTGGAAGGTCTTTCCGCCCAGCGTGAAGACTTTCTTCGCTTCGTCGATGTTGATTTCGCCGCAGCCGGAAACACAGCAGGTGCCCATGCCGCGCGCGACGACCGCCGCGTGAGAGGTCATACCGCCGCGAACGGTCAGGATGCCCTGCGCATAGTGCATACCCTCGATGTCTTCGGGAGAGGTTTCGAGACGGACGAGAACGACTTTCTTTTCGCCTTTGTTGACGACCCAGTCGGTGGCGTCTTCGGCAGTGAATACGACCTTGCCGCACGCCGCGCCGGGAGAGGCGGGAAGAGCGTGCCCGATGGGCTTCGCCGCTTTGAGCGCCTTCGCGTCGAACTGAGGATGCAGAAGAGCGTCGAGCTGTTTGGGGTCAATCATGCAGACGGCTTCTTTATCGGTAATCATACCCTCGTCGACGAGGTCGCACGCGATTTTGAGCGCCGCAGCCGCGGTACGCTTGCCGTTTCTGGTCTGGAGCATGAAGAGTTTGCCTTCTTCGATGGTGAACTCCATATCCTGCATATCTCTGTAATGTTTTTCCAGCGTGTCGACGATTTTCTTGAACTGCTCGTAGACGGCGGGATTTTCCTTTTCCAGAGAGGAAATGGGCTGAGGAGTGCGGACGCCCGCGACGACGTCTTCGCCCTGCGCGTTCATGAGGTACTCGCCGAACAGACCCTTTTCGCCGGTGGCGGGGTTACGGGAGAACGCGACGCCCGTGCCGGAGGTGTTGCCCATATTGCCGAACACCATCATCTGGACGTTGACCGCGGTGCCCCAATCGCCGGGGATGTCGTTCATACGGCGATAGTAGATTGCGCGGGGGTTGTCCCAGCTGCGGAAGACCGCTTTGATGGCGCCCATAAGCTGTTCCTTGGGGTCCTGCGGGAAATCCGTACCGATTTTCGCCTTATATTCCGCCTTGAACTGTTCCGCGAGCTCTTTGAGGTCGTCCGCGTCGAGTTCGGTGTCCTGTTTGACGCCCTTCTTGGCTTTCATCTCGTCGATGAGTTCCTCGAAATACTTCTTGCCGACTTCCATAACGACATCGGAGTACATCTGGATGAAACGGCGGTAGCTGTCGTACGCGAAACGGCGGTTGTTGGTCTTGACCGCGAATCTTTCGACGACTTCGTCGTTGAGTCCGAGGTTGAGGATGGTGTCCATCATACCGGGCATAGACGCACGCGCGCCGGAACGGACGGAAACGAGGAGCGGGTTGTCCAAAGAACCGAAT
Organism: uncultured Eubacteriales bacterium; assembly: GCA_900544575.1. GTDB lineage: Bacteria > Bacillota > Clostridia > Christensenellales > CAG-917 > Limadaptatus > Limadaptatus stercorigallinarum. The sequence goes on from UQVO01000021.1 coordinate 2,680, forward strand.
TCCTTGCCGACGATTTTTTCGAGCTTGGCAATGTTTTCCATAATTTCGGCCTGAATCGCGTCGTTGATTTGTTCGCCGTCCTTATAGTACTGCGTGCAGGCTTCCGTGGTGATGGTGAAGCCCTGGGGCACGGGCATGCCGAGCTTGGTCATTTCGGCCAGGTTTGCGCCTTTGCCGCCGAACAGAGCGCGTCTGTCGCAGTTGGCTTCGCTGGCTTCCTTGAACTGGTAAACGAATTTCTTCATTTGAAACCTCCTGTGTGGTCTTAAAATTACTTATTTTAGTCATTAGAGAGTCTAGCAAAAAAAGATATTTTGGGCAAGCGATTTCGGTTGCGTTTGATTTTTTTTTTTGATAAGATGATAACACAGAAAACATTTGAGGTGCAAAATGGACTCCGACCCTCGAAGTAGCCATCAAATTCCATAATTCGCTCGTGTTCGAGGGTTCCTCCCACACGGCGTTTTATGCCGCATCCCGGGAGGAAACGAAATGCTCCAGGTCTACAAAAAGCTCAACAAAGCCACAATTACGGTCGATTCCGCCCTTATCGGCGAGAATTACGATTTCCGCGACCATTGGATTCATATGTCCAATCCCACGGACAAAGAAATCGAGCTGATTTCCCGTGTTTCCGGCGTGCCCGAAGATATGATTAAGGCAGCGCTGGACGAAGAGGAACGCGCTCGTGTGGAAAAGGACGACGATACGGGCGCCCTGCTCGTCGTCACCGACATTCCTTTCACGGAAGAGGACGACAACCACTACACTTACACCACTCTCCCCTTCGGCTTTATCTCCACCGACGACGTGATGATAACCGTCTGTCTGGAAGAAACCAGCCTGATTGACGATATGCTTTCGGCGCGTTTCGTGCGTGACTTCAATCTGCACAAGCGCACCCGTTTTCTCATACAGCTTCAATACACGATTTCCAAAAAGTTCCTGCACTACCTCAAACAGATAGACCGCGCCAGCCAGCGCGTGCAGAACGAATTGGAAAAATCGATGAAAAACAGCGAGCTCATCGAGATGCTCGACCTCGAAAAATCCCTGGTCTACATCTCCACTTCCCTCCGCTCCAACAGCGTAGTGCTGGACAAGCTGCCCAAAACGATGAAATTCTTCGAGGAAGACGAAGACCTTTGGGAAGACGTCGTCATCGAGAACAGACAGGCAATCGAGATGTCCAACATTTACCGCGACATTCTTTCGGGGACAATGGACGCTTACGCTTCCATCATCTCCAACAACCTCAACGTCGTTATGAAAGTGCTGGCGTCCATCACGCTGCTCGTGTCCATCCCCAGCCTGATAGCCGCTTTCTGGGGGATGAATACGGGAGTGCCGTTCGAGGGCGAAAGCTGGGGCTTCTGGGTGGTGATAGGCATATCCGTCGTCGTCTGCATCGCCGCGGGCATAGTGCTCTGGAAGAAGCGCTTTTTGAAATGAAACCGCGCGTTTTCGCGCTTCTGACCGCCTGAAATGCCGACCTACGCTTTTTGAACCCGAAAAATTTCCCGAAAAGTTTCAGGACACGATAAAACAAAACAACGTCCCTCAAAGGACGTTGTTGTTTTTCTGTCTGTACACCGCCGCGGACGTAGGGTTATGCCCTCCGACACCCGACCGACGAAACCGACGCGCCCCCTCTCCTCTCAGAAGCCATACGGGGCTTCGCCTGCCGTCGGAAAATGCCGCGGAGCGCATACGGTACGGATATGTCTAAACCGTGCCCGAGCGTCCGCGCGGGCACGGCAGTTATGCGGGGTTCGAGGTCAGTCCTGCGCTTCCGCGGTGTCCGCCGCCGCCTGCGCTTCGTCCGCCTGTGCGGCTTCCGCCTGCGCCTGTGCGGCCGCACGCGCAGCCTGCGCCGCCGCGTGGTCAGCCATAAGCGACTTCATGACTTTGGTCAGACACTGGATGACGATGGCCTTGTTCTCGGGACTGTTCTTGAAAACGGTGTACGCCTGCAGCATAAGCATCGCGACTCTCATCTTCATACTGCGCGACAGCTTCATCGTAAGGACGTAGTCCACGAGATGCGGCAGTTTCGCGAGCCTGGGCGGTTTGACGTCCTCGTCGCCCTCGTCAAGGTCTTCCTCGACATAGATGACTTCCGGCTCCAAGGAAACCGTCACGGACGAATCCGCGGTGGGACGCGCCGCAATGTTCAGCCCTTCGAGCGATTCGGGCTGCGAACCGCGGAGCATCGTCTGCTGCTGCGGCTGTGCGGGTGCGGCGACGAGAGTCGCCTCTGCCGCGCCCTGCCCGTCGTCATCGGGAAGAAGCTCGCTGTCCACGACGAGTTCGTCGTATCCGCGTGCGGTCAGTTCTGCCTGTTGGAGTTTCTTTTTCTTTCTTCCAAACATATTTTCCTCATCCTCATCGTTTATTTCTTCCGAAACGTCGCCGTCCCGGCCCTCGTTTTCCGCTTTGTCGGAAACTTCCTGCACCTCCGCACCGTCGGACGCGCTTTCCGCTTCGTCGACTGCAAGTTCTATGGGAGTTTTCTCCTCCGCGCTCTCTTCGGGCGCGGGCGCTTCCGCTTCGTCCTCCGCGGGTGCGGGTTGTTCTTCCGTCCCGTCGGATTCCTCTTCCGCGGCAGCTTCCTGCTCTTCTTCGACGGCTTCTTCCGCTTGCTTAGCGGCAACCGCCGCCGCCACTTCCTCTTCGGTGGGAGCGGGTTTTGCGGTGTTCTTTGCGATTATGCCGTCCATAATCGCCGCGATTTGCAGCAAAGGCGAAGCATCCGTGGCGTAATCGCGCTCGACTTGCAGATTGACCTTCGCGTCGAGCTCGTCCTGCATTTCCTCAAAGGCTTTGCGCGCGGCGGAATACTGCCTGCGGGCGACAATCCAAAGCACGAGATACCCGACCGCACCGATGAGCAGCCCCAGGCAAAGCACGACGCCGACTTCCGCAGTCCCCATTGCGCCGAGCCCCCAGAAAGCGAAAAGTGCGGTGAGAATGAGCGCGACGGCGATAAACACGTTTGCCCTCACGCTGTCGGGACGCTTGACTTCCTTGTCGAAAACGTCGGCTTCGGACACCGTTTCGCTGGGATAGCCGAAACGCACGCCGAGATAGCTCAGCCACGTTTCGCGCATAGACGCGGGCGCCTTTGCGCCGAAGCACTCAGACGTGAAGCGCGCGACGTTGTCGTCATTGATGACGTCCTCGTCTTCGAGATAGGACAACGTCCTGCGGCAGGCACGTTTCACTTTATACGCACGGGAACCGAAAAACGTGAGACCGATGACCACTGCCAGGGCAGCCATTGCCACCGCGACTACGATGTAAAACGACTGTATGCCGATTTCCGGGAGCTGTCCCGAAACGTCGGCAAGCCAGTCGAATATCGTATTGAAAAAGCTCATCTGTTCTGCGTTCCTCCGTATATAGCACTACAAATGTTATTGTAATTATACCATACGCGCGCTAAAAAGCAAGACTTTTCGCCACATTAAATGCCGCGATATAGAAAAAAATTCATTATAACGTCTGTTAATTTGCGGGCGCACCGCTATGCGCGTCCCCGCGCCGTGCGGCGTCCGCACGCATCGTCCGCGCCCGCAAACCGCACACACGCACGGGCGTCCGCTCCGCAACAACGGTTACGTTTCAGATGTCCCTTTCCGCGTCCACGGTTCTGCCCGTCTTGAAGGAATAGAGCAAAATTTTGTCCACTTTTCCCAAAAACGAGCTTTCAACCGCCTTTTTGTATAGTTTAAGCTGCTTTTTGTATTTTTCGAGCGCTTCCTCATTCCGCAGGAGCGAGTTTTTGAAATCGACTATTATCCTTTCGTCGCTGTCGATGAGCAGGTCTATCACGCCCTGCACCAGCACCTTGTCCTCCGAGCTTCCCTGCCCGACGTCCGCGGCGGGGACATACATAAGGAAGGACTTTTCGCGGTAGCATCTGCTCTCCCTCGCCTTTTGCATAACGGGGCTTTCAAGACACCGCACGACGGCGGACACGTCCACCTGCGCCGCTTCCTCCGCCGTAAGCGTGCCTTCCGCGGTCATTCTTTCCAGCTCCGCACGCACCGCGTCCGCGCCTGTCGCGCCGAAATCGATGCGCTCCATCACCTTGTGATAGATTATGCCTTCGTCGGCGCGGTCGGCAAATGCGCCGAGGGTCAGCTCGTCGCCGCCGCCGTCGAGCGCGGAAACGCTGTATTTCATAGACAATCCCGTTTCGGCGGCATAAGGATAACGGAAACCCACCGCCGCGCGTATCGCTTCTTCGTCCTCGCGGCGCGGCGTCGCTGCCGCGGCGGTGCGCACGGTACGGACGGCGGGCGGCGCGTCTTCCGAAATTTCGTGCACGAAACACGGGGTTTTCAGCCCGTTTTCGTATTTTACTTCCGAGATATAGTCGAGAAGGCTTTCGGGCGCTTTCACGAGCGGACGCCTGCCGAAAGACTCCGCTTTCTTTTTCGCGTACGCGCCCGTGACGTATAAATATTGTTTCGCGCGCGTGAGAAGGACGTAGTAAAGCCGCATTTCCTCCCTGCGTTCGCGCTCTCCCTTCATTTTTTTCACGGCACGCACGGAAAGGGTGCGCGCATAGGAGCGGCGGTCGAAATCGAAGTAATTCAGCCCCACATATCCGCGGTTGTCCGTGAGGACGTTTTCCACGCTTCTGCCGCCGCGGTGCGTCCTGCCCGCCACATCCGCGAACACGACGGGAGCTTCCAGCCCTTTATAGGAATGGTAGGTCGCAAAGCGCACCTTGTTCCCGCCCGCGGGGCGTTTGTCGGGGCGCTTGTCTCCCGCGGAGGCGTAGGACGCCAGAAATCTGCTTATATCAGAGGCGGAATCCTTGCCGGCGCGCGACGTTATAAAGGAAATCACCTTTTCCGCCGACCCTTCCCCCAGCGCTTCGACGCAGGCGTCGTAATCGAAATCGGACACTATGCTTCCGAGCAGTTCGGGCACGCTTCTGAAACTCGCTTTGAGCCTGTACGCGTCCAGCATACGCAGCATCGCCGCCGTTTTTTCGCCGAGAGGGTCTTTTTTCTGCGCCGCGGCGAGCACCGCGTCGTAAAAATCGCCGCCCTCCGGGCGCTCGGCGGCAATAAGCGTCAACTCCGACTCGTCGAACCCGCCGAAACACGACAGCATAAATCCCGCGAGCGGCACGTCGCTGCGCGGATTGTCCAGCACGGTGAGAAAACGCACGAGTTCGTCTTCCGCGCGCGATGACTCCTCCGCGAATATTCCCGCGTCCACGGGGACGCCTTCCGCGGCGACGTACTCCGCAAGCCTGCGGGCGGAAGAAGACCTCTCGCGCACCAGCACCACGCAGTCGCCGTAACCGAGAGGTTTGCCGTCCGCGCCGCACGCGCGGCCGACGATTGATTTGATGCGCGTCGCGATGAACCGTGCTTCGGCATATATTCCGCTCTTGTTGCTGTTGCCGCAATACGGAAAGACGTGCACCTCCGCGCATCCGCCCAGCGCATTGCCGTCCGCGCCTTTCTTGTCCTCTCCCACTTCGAAGTGCCCGTCCGCGGCATAATCCACCCCCGAAGTGTCCTTGGTCATAATGACGTCGAACAGCTCGTTCACGAAACCGAGCACCGCGTTTACGCTGCGGAAGTTCGCGTTGAACTCCACCGCTTTTCCCGCAGACGCGTCCGAAACGTAGCGCTCCTTCCTTTCGAGGAATATCCCCGGGTCGGCAAGACGGAAAGCGTATATGCACTGTTTCACGTCGCCCACCATAAAGGCGTCATCCGGCAGCAGGGAGTTTATGATGAACTCCTGCACGGGGTTGACGTCCTGGTATTCGTCCACGAACACCGCCTTGAAACGCCCCTTGAAATCGCACGTCCGCACAAGCTCCGCGGCGAAATATTCGAGGTCGGCATACGTCATTACGTCGTCCGCGCGTTTCAGCGCGGCGAACGCGTCGTCCAGCCTCTCCGCGATTTCGAACAGTTTGTCCGCAAAGACGGCATTCTGCGCGTGCATACGCTCCGTAAGCTCGGCGTCGCCGAACGCTCCGTTCCATTCCGAAAATATGCTCTTCGCCGCGGCGAACGCTTCCTTCGAGATGTCGACCGCGTCGTCGTCCGCTCCCTTGGTCCTTTTCACGGAAACGCTCAGCACGCCTTCCGCGCCCGCCGCTATGCGGCAAATGCCCGCGAAGTCCGCGCTCTCCGCCTGCCGGCAAAGCTCCGCCACCGCGCGCGACTTGGTTTCGTATGAGGTCTGCCCCGTTGCGGAATGCACGGGCAGCAGCTCTTCCAGCACTCTGCGCACACGCGCAAGCTCCCGTCTGACCCCCTCGACGAGCACGCGGGCGTATTCCCCGCCCGTTGCGTCCGCATAACTCGCGCGGACGCCGTCGGCGAACTTCTTTCTGTCGGGCTGGATTTCCGTCACGGCGTATATCCCCCTGACCGCAGCGCGCAGGGCGTCCTCTTTGCGGCTTCTGGACAGCACGTCGGCAAGACGGGCGAAAACTTCGTCCTTGCTTTCGCAATACTCCGCGAACACCTCGTCCATCGCCCTGTCCATATAGCGTTCTTCCTCGCCGCCGCTCAGTATGTCGAAAGACGGGGAAATGCCGAGCTTCTCGAAATTCTCTTTAATCAACGCACGGCAGAAAGCGTGTATCGTCCCTATGTTCGCCGACGCCAGGTCGTCGAGATTGCGTCTGAAAAGCTCTCTTTGCTCTCCGTCCGACAAACACGCCGCCTCGAAAAGCGCTCCGTGCAGTCTTTCCCGCAATTCGTTCGCGGCGGCTTCGTTATACACGAGCACGAGCATATCTTTGAGAGGCACTCCCGCCGCCACGGCGCGGATAATCTTTTTCACCATCGCGGTCGTCTTGCCGCTGCCCGCAGACGCGGCGACAAGCACCCTGCCTCTCTCCTCCACCGCCCTGCGCTGTTGCGGAGTCAGCCCGTCGAGAGAAAGCGGGGACAAAGCGTTGTTCGCCGAATCAGACGTTTTTCCTTTCGTTTTCACTCATCAACCTCCTCTTCCTGCGCAGACGTTTGAAGTTTCGCCCTCGGACGCCCGACGTCCTCCGCAAAGTCAGCCGCTTTTACTGCGGGACATTTTCTGCCCTTATCTCCCTGCTGCCAGGCGCACACCGAAACGTAATTGCAGTTGTTGGCGCACGTCTTTTCGAGCGGGTCGGGTGCGATGCGTCCTTCCGTCATTTCGGCGACCCCTTCGCCCGCAAGCGCACGGACGTACTCGCCTATGCCGCGGAACTCTTCCGCCGTAAGATGTACGGGCGGCGCAAGCTCTCCCGTCTTTTTGTCACGGACGCACGGGAACACGCTCTTCTCGGGACACTCGGCAAACAGGGGGTCCATTTTTGCGGCTTCCGTTTCGTCGCAGGTCATATTCCCGCGGTATCTCCACTCCGCGCCGTCCTTCGTGAAGTCGAACGACAGCGGCAGATAGAACACGCCGACGGGAGTCATCCCGCGGCTCTCGGCAATCGCCTGCATATAAAGGTAGAGCTGTATCTTCCTGCCCGAATACACGTCGGCAAGGGAGAGGTCCGCACTCCTGTAAGTCTTGTAGTCGGTGATGAAAAACTTGTCGCCGCACGCGTCGACCCTGTCGATTCTGCCCCTGAGTTCGGCCTCTGCCCCCCTCGCGGAAACTTTCGGGGCGGGGATGTCCCTGCCGCCTATGTATCCCTCAACATATACGGGTTTGTACGCCGACCTCTCCTCCGCGTCGAAAAGGACGCGGCACACCGTCCGCGCTTCGCGGCGCAGTCTTTCGAGCGCGCGTGCCGTCGCGGGTTCTTCCGCCGCCGCGGAAAGGGACGCGTTCTCCCGCACGCACTCGTCGAAAAGCGTGCCCGCAATTTCTTCCGCCTTTTCGGCCGTGACCTCCCCGCGCATAACCGCGGCAAAGAATTTTTCCAGCACGGCGTGCAGCACGATGCCGTAGTCCTCCCCTTCCGGGCGCGCTTCCTCGCGCTTTTTCAGGCGCAGAATATAGGAAAAATACTGCTTGTACGGGCAGGAAAAATAGCTTTCCAGCCTGCTCGCGCTTGTGCGGCCGCGCGCAGTTTCCGCGGCACTCTCCGCCGCTTCTCCGCTCAGTCTTTCGGGCGGAGTCAGCCTCCGATACATCCTGTCCAGCCTGCCCTTCGCCTCGTCAGTCATAAATTCCGCCGCGGCGGAAAGCGTTTCCGCGTCCGCCCCCGAAGACAGCCCGCGAATGACTTCGTAGGCGCACGCCTGCGGCGTCGAATACACCGACGCGACAACGGCGGCTCTTTCCTCGGACGGCAACCCGCCGATGTCCGAAAAAGATATCCTCTGCACGCTAAGCGGCGCGCCGTGCTCGCCCAGCATACCCCTGAGCTCGGAAACGACCGTGGACGGACGCAGTTCTCCCGACGGGTCGCTCTCGGGATAGGACACCGTCAAGGTCCCCTTGGCGCGTTTCATAATCTCGGTCACGGACATCATTTCGGAGAACATTCTCTGTCTGGAATTCGGCGACACGCCTATGTCCAGCGCGGAAAGCAATTCCTCGTCGCGCGGAGAAAGCACGGCGCCGCCGTCCGCTCCCGCGGGCAGCTTCCCGACGTTTGCGCCGAGAACGTATATGTCGCCCCCGCCCAGATACCTGTTGTCCGTTCCGCCGACGTAAACGCAGTCGAGCCAGGTCGGCACAAGCGCGATTTTCACCGTCTTCAAGGCGGATTTCAGCATACGCTCGAAATACGCCGCGTCGCCTCCCGACTCCAAAGTTCCGCTCATCTCTTCCAGCAGCGATTTTATCTTTTCGTCCACTTGGTCGGCACATTTTGCGTAATAAAGGCTGCTTTCGGTCAATTTCGCAACGTGCATACGCCATTCCGTCTCGAAGCCGTCAAGGAAGGCGCGCGTCCTTTCCGCGAACTCTTCCGTGCTTATATTCCCCTTAAACAGCAACGGACGGAGTGCCTCGGCAAGCCGTGAGCGCACGCGCTCCGCGCAGGCGATTTCCTCTTCGCTTCCGACGGTGAACGGCGACAGCAGTCCCGACCTGTCCCTGCGGTACTTCCTGCAATAATTTTCAAAGCGGAAGACGTCGTCCTCCCCGTTTTCCGTGCCGCAGGAAAACAGCGGATTTTTCACGAACTCCAACACCTCGGGAAGGTGAAGTCCGCTCCGTGCCGCAGAGAGGGCGGAAAGCAGAAGGCGCGGTTTGGTCTGCTCCGAAAGCATTTCGCGCGTGTCGATAAAAAACGGAACGCCGTAACGCAGGAAGGTGCTTTTGAGTTCCGCCTTATAGCCCTCCACGTCCGAAAGCACGACCTCGAAATCTTTGTATCTCGCCCCCGCGGCGACTTTGCGCACGATGTCGGTGACAAGCCACTTTATCTCTTCCGCCCGCGTTCGCGCCGCGACAATCCTGACTTTGCCGTCGTTCTCCGTGCGCTCAGGCGGAAGTTCGTATGAAAATAGCCTGCGGGATACGGTTTCGGCGGCGGGATGGAGGCGCTCCGTGCTCCTCTCGACGTCCGCTCCGCCGCACGCCGCGGCAAGTCTTGCCGCCGCGCCGTCGCAGTATATCCGCTTGTTGGGATTGTCGAACCCGCTCACCATCCCCACGGTGAGCGAAAGCGCGTTTTTCGCCAGTCCGCCAAGCACCGCGAGTTCCGGCGCTTTGAAATCGTAAAAATCCACGACGTAAAAATGAGTCGGAATCGGACCTGCGCCGTTCAGATACTCCGCAAACGCTTCCAGCCTCGTCGACGAGTCGCTGTGCCTTTCGCCGAGAGCGGCAATGTACGCGTCGTAAATCAGGCTCATATCTTCGAGTTTGCCGCGGAAGTTTTCGGGAGCGCGTTTTGCCGCCTCGCGCAGTTCGGCGGGAGTGATGCCGCTGTTGCGCACGGCGGTGAGCGCGGCGTAAAATTCCTCCGCAAACCCCGTCGCACGGGCGGCGCGGGCATAGAAACGGAGATTGCCGCGGTTTTCCTCTATGACTTTGGCAAGCAGCAGGACGGAGCCCTGCGGCGTAAGACACTTTTTTATGCGCGAGCCTATCGTCTTTTCCGCAAGACGCGTGAACGACGTGACGCTCACGTTGAACACCGACGACACCCCAAGCGTTTCGATGACTCCGCGCTCGGAAGACGCCGTGAACTTGTCGGGCACGATGACAACGTGCTCCCCGCCGTCGGGCAGACGACGTTTGAGCTCTCCGAGGACGCGGTGGTAGGCGTCGTGGGCGGTGTTGGACAGGATGATTTTCATAAGCGCAGTATACCACGCTCCCGGCGTTTTTTCAACATTACGCGCGATTACGCGCGCAAGCGTTTCCCGTGCCGCGTTTCGTGCCGCACGTTGCATAGTCGGACTCCGTTCCGTCACGGGCGCGGTGGGACGGACGCCGCCCCGTCACGCTGTAATTTGTCCCATTTGCGGCAAATCCGTTGCCCGACGCGCGCGTTTCGGTTATAATTGATGAGCTATGAAAAAGATTGCAGCCATCATTGCCTTAATTATCGTGACCGTCGCGCTCGGCGCGACGCTTGTCGCGTGCAACAACGCCACCACGCAGGGACAGCTCGTCGACGCGTGGAAGGAAGGCCGTCCTTACGAGCGCTACACCTATTCCGTGGATGACAGCGCGACGGAAGGAAAGGACGGGACCTATGTCAGCGAGATTATCTATCACAGCGCATACAACACGAGCGTAGACGAAAGCGACCCCGCCTATTCCGACCGCGTCACGGTGGGCGACACTTCCATCGAACAGCGCGAAGGATATCTCATCCGCGGCACGCTCAGCGCGACGCTGAACGGTTCGGAAGTGGAATACGTTACCGAATGCTACTTCGCTCTGACGGACGGTTCGAATTATCTTCTGCCCGTCGCGACTTTCAGAAGCGAAACGGTGGACGGCACGGAAACTCTCCGTATGAACGGAGTGTATAACGGCAGCAGCCTTTCCTACACCTTGGTCGTGAACGGCGGCGAGGCAAAGACGGGGACGGTCGGGCTCGGCTCGCCCTATTACGACAACAACGAATTCCATCAGAGTCTGCGCGGCGTGTCGACGTTCTCCTCTTCTTTCTCGTTCGGTTTCAGCACCGCAATCGTGAACGCCACGGAACAGACTTCCGCCTCCCTGACCTTCTCCGTCAGCGGCACGGCAACCGTAGGCGAACTCGAATTCGCCTCTTACGGCCGCGACGAAAACGGCAACGAAGTGCAGAACGGGAAGACGGCGGTGGAATGCTACCGCGCGACGCTCTCCCGCTCCACCACGGTTTCGGGCTCCTCGCAGACGCTTTGGTACAGCGTGAACCCGATTTACGCCGCCGTGACCGATGACGGCACCGCGACGGAACTCTCCACCTACGACAACGGCTGGTGGGCACTTCCCCACGTCCTCGTCGGCTTCTCCGAGCCTTACAAGACCGCAACCTCGACGGGCACCGTGACCTACGCCCTGACCGGCATTTCTCTCATAGCGCCCACGGCGGAAGCGTAATTTTGACGGAAAGACGCACGAAAGCACGGCAAACGCCGTGCTTTTTGTTTTCGGAGAGCTCTGCCCCGCTCTGCGGCGCATTTTTTGAAAAGCGCGGACTTCCCGCGACGGACGAAAACAGTTTCCCGATGTTTACATATTTAATATGTGTTGCAAATGTTGCAAACATAAGTTAAGCGTTATATAATGTCCGTGACGGATATTGCGGCACGCGGCGAATATGACCGCCCGCAAACAACGCATAAAAGGGGCTGCCGCAAAGGCGCGAAAATGAGAGCCGACGCTAACAAAAAGAAAAAAATCGCGCGATACGTTTTCCTCGCCGCCACCGTGGTGGTGTGCGTGGGGCTTTGCGTCGGCTCGCTTCTGCCGGGCGACGTTTCGGCGGCCACCAGCGACAATTTCGGCTCCATAGTCGACGACACCCTCGAAGACGCGGGCATTGACAAGGACGAAATCATCGCGGAAAACGACATAGACGACTGGCAGCTTTTCGTGCGCAAACTGTTCGGACATTTCGGCGCGTTCCTCTTCCTCGGCGTGCTTGCGACGGTGACTTTCATATTGTTCCGCAAGCCCGGCATACGTTCCCTGCTTGCCACGATAGGCGGGGTCGCGGTGTTCGGCTTTGCATTCGCGTGTCTTACGGAACTGCTGCAAACGGACCTTTTCACGACAGGCAGGGGCGCGTCCTTCGACGACGTGATAACCGACTGCCGCGGATTTTTCTCTTCCGCCCTCGCGGTGCTTGCCGTCTGGCTCATTGTGCTTGGCGTGCGCCGTATGCTTCTGAAAAAGAGATACGGCACCCTGCTTTCCGAAGCCGCGGCAGACGTTTACGAGCGCGAAAGGGCGGATGACGACGCACTTTCCTCTCCGCCCGCGCTCTCTTCTTCCGCGCCCTCTTCCCGCGAAAGGGCGGAAGACGGCGAATAACGCAAAACGACGTTTAACGCACAAAAACGGTCATATAAAAGCAAGAACGACGCAAAATGCGCCGTTCTTTATTTCTTTGTTTCAGGACATCCGACCACAAGCGCATTCGTCAGCGTCCGAGCCCCAGATATCTGCAAATCTCCGCCAGACTTTCGGTGGGGTGCTGCGCCTCTTCCAGGGAAAATGCCGCGGCAGGAGCGGCGTGCTCCTCCTCTTCCTGCCTTTTCGGCAAGGCTTTCGCCTCCCTTTTTTCCGCCGCGAGGCGGGCTTCCCTGTCCTTCTTTTCCGCCGCCTGAATGAGTTTTTCTTTGAGCTCGCGCACCTTGCTGTCCTCTTCCCCCAGCCGCTCGACTTCTTCCTTGAAAGCGGCTTCCGTTTCTTCGGCGGGAATTCCGCGGTCGAGCGAAAAATCCTGTGCGAGGAAGCGTTCCAGTTCGAGTTTGACGGACAAGGCTACGCTCTCCATATTCAGCGCGTCCTTTGAGAAATTGTATCTTTGCTTTATCTCCTCATACGCGCCCGTCCATTTCGCGCGGAAAAGTTTGAGCCGTTCCAGCTCCATTGCATAGCGGAACTTGATGTCGAGCGTGGTCTTCTCCGCCTGTTCGCCCGCGGTGATGAGCGCGCTTTTGATTTGCTCCTCCTTGTCGCGGTAGACGGCGAGTTCCTCGGTCAGCCGCTCGCATTGCGCTTTGAGGACGCGTATGCGTTCCTTTTGTTCCAGCCCCGCTCTGTCCGCCTTTTCGCGTTCCAGCGCGATGTACGCTTCCACGGAATCCACGTCGTAACCGCGCCGCACCAACGCAAAACGCGGCTGCACTTTCTTCTTTCTTCTCATATACGCTCCTTTACACCGCCATCATAACTCTTCCGCGGGCGCAAAATCCTGCCGATAATCGCCCATAATGCCGAAAAACGTCGTCACGGGTCATAAAAAAGCCGCCCCGACGGGACGGCTTTCAAAACCGACGTTTAGACGGCGGAGCATTGCTCCGCCCCTCCGTTCAATGAACTCCGCCCTGTGCGGACACGGAAAGCAGGTCGTTTTTGAGCTTCCACAGCTTTTCGCTGAGGTCGACCTTGTAATACTGCGTATTGACGACGCGCTTGTATTCGGGGAAAAACTCCGCCTTCGACTCGTCGTGATGTCTGCCTATCTCTTCCAGCGACGGCATATCGCAGACGACTTTGCCGTCCCTGATTATGTCGCGCATAAGTTCCTTGACCGTAAACTCTCTGAACGTCGTACGTTTCCACGTCTGTTCGGGATGGAAAACGGTGAGGGGACGGGACGTATCGACGGTTTCGTCCGCGAGGCAGATGAGGTCCGCCGCCGCCATACCGCCGCGGTAAATGCGCACCGTCTTTTTTATGCCGGGGTCGGTGGTCTTGTCGTGACTGTCCGACACCTTGATTTTCGGCACCATTCTGCCGTTCTCCTCAATCGCGCAAAGTTTGTACACTCCGCCGAGGGACGCATTGGAAAAACTCGTGATGAGTTTCGTGCCTATGCCGTAGACGTCTATCTTCGCGTCCTGCGACGCCAGCGCGAGGAGGACGTTTTCGTCAATGTCGTTGGAGGCGAATATCTTGCAGTCGGAATGTCCCGCCGCGTCCAGCATTTTGCGCGCTTCGCGGCTGATGTACGCGAGGTCGCCGCTGTCGAGGCGTATGCCTATCGGCTTGTGTCCCGCGGCTTTCAGGCGGTCAAAGACCTTTATCGCGTTGGGAACGCCGCTTTTCAAGGTGTCGTATGTGTCCACGAGCAGCAGGCAGTTGTCGGGATAAATCTCCGCATACGCTTCGAACGCTTCGAGTTCGGTGGGGAAAGTCATCACCCAGCTGTGGGAATGCGTGCCCGCCACCGCAATGCCGAACATCTCCCCCGCCAGCACGTTGGACGTGGAGCGACAGCCGCCTATATACGCCGCGCGTGCGCCGTACGTTCCCGCGTCGGGTCCCTGCGCGCGGCGCAGACCGAATTCGAGTATCTTGGCGTCCGTGCACGCGCAAAGGCGCGCCGCCGTGGTCGCTATCAGCGTCTGATGGTTGATGAGCGTGAGCAGCGCGGTTTCGATAAGCTGAGCCTCGAATATGGGCGCGGATACGGTGAGTATGGGCTCGGACGGAAAAATAACCGTCCCTTCCGGGACTGCACGCAAATCCCCCGTAAAGCGGAACTTCGCAAGCCGTTTCAGGAAGTTTTCGGGGAATATGCCGAGAGAGCGGAGATAATCCAGGTCGCGTTCGGTAAAACGCAGGTCTTTCAGATATTCCACCGCCTGTTCCAGCCCCGCCGCCACGGCATAGGAATAGCCGCCGCTGCCGCGGTAAAACAGGTCGAACACCGCCCTTTTCTCGCTCAGTCCCTCTTGCAGATAGCCGTTCGCCATCGTGAGCTGATAGAGGTCGGTGAGCATTGTGAGATTGCGCTCTGCCGAAAGAGGCGTCCTCATTTCATTCTCCTTTGTTTCCGCCTTGTTTTTCCCCTTTCGAGGGCTTTTCGGGCTTATTGTAAATTTTCCAGGGAGTCCTGACCTTGCGGATGTAATCCGCCGACGCGAGGTCGACGAGAGGCACGTCTTCCGCCCCGTAGAATTTCCACACAAAGCGGTTGCCCTTCGCAAGCATACGGGTGGCGAACTTATAATTGGCCACGTCGAAGCGGTCGAGTTCCGTGATGCCGAGTTTGCCGTCAAGCACCGCGCCGTTGACTTTGCGGAAGCTCTGGCGGGTCATACACACGAGGACGTACGCCGCCCCGAGCAGCAGCGCCACGGGCACAATCGCTATGCACGCGTACTGCGTAATCGGCACCGCGTCTATACGCAGGGATTCCAGCCACGCTCTGCCGAGGAAATACCAGAAGAAATAGCAGAAACCGAGCAATCCGGGGAAGCGTTTGTTCCTGCGCCACACGGCAAAGAAGATACACGCGCCGATAAAGTTCCACACCATTTCGTAGAAGAATGTGGCGGCGAACCAGCCGGGCACGTTGGAATACACCAGGTCGTGATATTCCGACTCGACCCCGCTGGGGTTGTCAATCCACACCGCAAACGGGAATTTCTGAAAACGCGGGTCGAAAATCGGGATGCCGAACGCCTCCTGGTTGACGAAATTGCCCAGTCTGCCTATTATCTGCCCCGTCAGCAACGGCACGACCACCAGGTCCACGACATTGCCGAAATTGCACTTCTTGCGGACGCGGTATGCGAAAATGCTCACACCGATAAGTCCGCCCACAAGTCCGCCGATGATTGTGATGCCGCCGTCCCAAATTGCGATGAGGTCGACGAAATCGTCCCAGCTTTCCACGGGGAAATACACGTCGGGACGCACGATGACGTAAAACACGCGGCAGAAGATGACCGCCAGCGGTATGACCCAGAGGAAGAGCTCTATCGCGTCATCCGTGTTGAGATTTATCCTTTTGCACTCGAAGCATATGATGGTCAGCCCGGCAATCATCCCAATTACTATGATGATGCCGTACCACGCCACTTCGAGGTTTCCTATGGTAAAGGCAATCTTGTCTATCGCGGACAGAATATTCATACTTCCTCCGTAAGGGCTATGCGGCAGGCGCCGGGCTCGCGAATCAAAAGGCGGAACACGTTATCTTTGCCGAACTCGGACTTCAACCATTCGTTTACGGCGTCTGAACGGTCTTTTGCGACAAAAAGCAGGATTGTGCCCGCAAATCCGCCGCCGTGAACGCGGCTTGCGAGCACTCCGTCGACGGGCGCGACTTTCGCAAGCGCTTCCTCGATGAGATGGTCGCCGTGAACGGAATAAAGGTTCTGCAATTTCTCCGCCGAACTCCTGCCCGACTCGTTGACGACGGAAAGGAATGTCCCCTCGTCGCAGTCGCCCACCGCTTTCAGCGCGCGCTCCACTCTCACGTTCTCTTCAAAGAAATGTTCGGCGCGGAGCAAGGCGCGCGGCGCGATTTTTCCGCGCAGTCCGTCCTCCGCCGCATAAAACTTTCCGGGTTCGATGTCGCGGAGCAGTTTGCCTCCGAGTGCCTCCGCGACCGTCTTCATCTCCGCGGGTATCGCGGCGTAATCGTCCGTGAGGTCGCTGTGGTCGCCGCCCGTGGCGACGACGAAAATTTCGAGGTCTTCAAAACGCCATACCGCCTTTTCCACCACGGGATTGTCGAAACTGCGGAAATCAATCATATTCACGCCGCCGAGTGCGATTGCGCTCTGGTCCATAAGTCCGCTGGGCTTGCCGAAATAGACGTTTTCGGCATACTGCGACGCTTTTGCCTTGAATATCGGGTCGAGCGCTCCGTCGTTGTAATAATGATTGAGTATCTCTGCGATAATCAGCTCGAACGAACTCGAAGACGACACCCCGCTGCCCTTGGGCACGCAGGAGTCCATACAGGCGGTGAACCCGCCCGCGCGCTTTCCCGCACGGACGAAATATTCCGCAACGCCCTTTATAAGCGCGACGGAAGTGCCGAGCTCCGACTGCCTGAAAGCGAGGTCGTCGAGAGATACGCGAAGCATAGGATAGTTTTCGGATTTCACTTCGATGACGCTGTCGTCGCGCGGAGCAACCGCGCCGAGCGTGTCGACGGTGACCGCTGCGGCAAGCACTTTGCCCGCGTTATGGTCGGTGTGGTTGCCCACTATTTCGATGCGTCCGGGTGACGAGAAAAATGCGTCGGGCGCGCTGCCGAACGTCTCCGAATGACGCTTCGCGAGCTTCGAGAAGCGAGGGGCGGAAGCGGCTGCCGCATCTCCGTACAGAGCGCGCATAACACGCGCGGAAGGCACACAGTTTTCAAAATTCTCCGTCGAAATCGTTGCCATCGGGAGTTTCTCCATATATAATGTAAACAGTATTTTTTATGATAACACAGCATTTTGTCGTTTGCAAGGGAAATGCGTGTGCTCAGAGGTTTTATGTCTCCTCGGAAATCTTTCGAAGAATTGGCAAAAATCAACGTCAACAATCTTGTGGACTACGCCGTGAAGAACCTGCATATGGACTCCGCGGACGTCGTTTATGCCACAAATACGCTGCTGGATATGCTGCACCTCACGGAGCCGTCGGACGCTCCCGTCGGAGAATACGACTTTTACGCGTCGCTCACCGCGCTTTCGGAATACGCGGTGCGCAAAGCAATCTGCGCCGAAAGCGACCGTCTGCTCTTCGAAACGCGCATAATGGGCGCGCTCACGCCCCCTCCCTCGAAAGTCATTGAAACCTTCGACAACATCGCGGCACACGACGGCAGTATGAAAGCCGCGGAATGGCTGGGCGACCTCTCCGAAAAGTCCGCCTACATCCGCCGTCCCGACATCGACCGCAACATACAATGGGAGTACGACAATCCGCGCGGCAAGATTGTCATCACCATCAATCTCGCCAAGCCCGAAAAGACTCCCGAAGAGGTCAGACGCGCCAAAGAAGCGAAGACGGGCTATCCCAAGTGTCTGCTCTGCGCCGAAAACGTCGGTTTTGCCGGCAATGCGGCACATCCCGCGCGCCAGACTCTCCGCACGATACCCTTCGAGCTCGACGGCGAAGAGTGGTTTATGCAATTCTCCCCCTTCGTCTATTTCGAACAGCACGTCATCGCCATAGCGCGCGAACACCGTCCTATGAACGTCACCGCGGCGACTTTCCGCCGTATGCTCGACTTCGTGGACCTCTTCCCCGGCTATTTCATCGGCTCCAACGCCGCTCTCCCCATCGTGGGCGGCTCCATTCTCGCGCACGACCACTATCAGGGCGGCAAGAAAGTCCTGCCCATCTTCCGCGCGGGCACGCGCAAACACTACCTGATGAAGGACTTCCCCGATGTCAACGTTTCCATTGCGGAATGGTACAACTCCGTCGTCAGGCTGGAAAGCAAAAACCGCGCGCAGCTGCTCGGCGCGGCTGAAATGTTCCGCTCCGCGTGGGAAAACTACACCGACGAAGGCGCAAACGTCATTTGCAGGACGGAGAACGAAGACGGCACCTTCACCCCCCACAACGCGGTCACGCCCATTGCGTGCTTCAACGACGACGGCGAATATCAGATAAGCCTCATCCTCCGCAACAACCGCACGGACGAGAAACATCCCTTCGGCATCTTCCATCCCGCCGCAGAGCTTCACAACATCAAACAGGAAGCGATAGGCATCATAGAAGTTCAGGGGCTGTTCATTCTCCCCGGAAGGTTGCAGCGCGAGTGCGAACAGATAAAGGACATCCTGACGGGACGCACCCCCCTCGACTTCAAGTCGCTTGCGGAAGAGAGCCATCCCCTCAACAAACACCTCGGTATGATTGCGCAGCTTGTCGCGGACGGCGGCACGAATATGAAAGAGGAAAAGGCGGCGGAAGCCATCACGGACTACATCAACGTCGCCTGCGAAAAGATACTCGACACCACCGCGGTGTTCAAGAACGACGCCGACGGTCAGGACCGCTTCGACAGGTTTATACGCACTGTAACGGAATAGTCGCAGGCGCAAGGCAATTTGCACAACACCCCGCAAGTTATGCGGGGTGTTTGTTTTTATGCCTGCGCCTGCTCTGCGCGTCGTGAAAATGCGGGGACACTCGTTCGCTCCGCGTTCCTCCACGGGAACTATCGCTCTCTCGTTCATTTTCACTCCGCGGGGGCGGCTTGCGCCGCTTTTCTTTTTGCAAGGCAATTTGCACAACACCCCGCAAGTTATGCGGGGTGTTTGTTTTTATGCCTGCGCCTGCTCTGCGCGTCGTGAAAATGC
>UQVO01000022.1 GCA_900544575.1 uncultured Eubacteriales bacterium
ACGAGATCCTGAGATGTCTCGTGGGCTCGGAGATGTGTATAAGAGACAGGAGCGGCGGCGCTCCGAACGAAAAGGAGCGTTGCCGCTCCTTTCGTTCCGTCTGACCCGTGTAAGGGACAGTTTTGTTTGCCGTGTTCTTTTACGCTTCGGAAATCGCGCCGACGGGGCAGCCGTCTTCACAAGCTCCGCAGTCGATGCACTCGTCCGCGTTGACGACGTATTTGCCGTCACCCTCGGAGATTGCCGCGACGGGGCAGGTGTCTGCGCACGCTCCGCAAGAAATGCATTCATCGCTGATAACTCTTGCCATGGTGTCCACTCCTTTCAACGTATTGGCCTTCCGACCGACAACATAATATCACACGCGCGCGGGCAGTTCAACCGATTGAACGAAAAACACCCGCCCGACGGCGAAAAATTCGCAATGGCGAACTTGTAAAAACGTACGGGTGCGCGGCAAGACGCAATCGAAAAGCGTCCGCACGGGGACGCTCCTCAAAATCCGACACGCCTGCCGCAAGGCTCATTCTTCCGTGTCATCGCCTTCCGGTTCGGTCTGTTTCGCCGTGGTTTGCAGCTCTTCGAGCTTGTAGGTCCTGACGTCGTACGACCCGTCTTTCGTGAGCACGCGGACGCGTGACGTCTGTTTGATGAGGTCGTTGGACTCGACGACGCCGTCGCCGTCGGCGGTGTGCACTTTGCTGCCCACTTTCGGCATTTGTTTGTAGACCTCGCTGTAATAATCGTTTTCGTATTTCAGACAGCAGAGCAGCCTTCCGCACACGCCGCTTATCTTCTGCGGGTTGAGCGAAAGCCCCTGGATTTTGGCCATTTTTATGGAAACTTTCTCGAAATCGGGCAGATGAGTGGTGCAGCAGCAGGGACGGCCGCAGGCGGCAAGCGCGCCGCGCATTTTGGTGTCGTCGCGCTCGTAAATCTGCCTGAGTTCTATCCTCACCTTGAATATGGACGCGAGAGTGCGCACCAGTTCGCGGAAATCGACCCTTCCGTCGGCGGTGAAATAGAATATGAGCTTGGAGCGGTCGAAAGTGTATTCGGCGTCCACGAGTTTCATATTCAGCCCGAGTTCCGCCGCTTTTTCGCGGATGACGCGGAGGGCGGGCGCACGGTCGGCGAGGTTCTTTTCCAGCTTTTTGTCGTCGTCGGGGGTCGCTTTGCGCACGACGGATTTCAGGGGAGAAACAATCTCCTTTTCCTCGACGTCGCGGTTGGGGATGGAAACCGTGCCGTATTCCAGCCCGCGCGCGGTTTCGACGATGACTCCGTCCCCTTCCGAAAACTCTATGCCGGCGGGGTCGAAGTAATATATCTTGTTGGTGTTGCGGAATTTGACTCCGACTATGATTGCCATTTGTGTTTGACCTCCAATATCGTGAAGAGCAGGCTGTCGCAGACGGCGGCGGAATTGACGCCGTAGGAGAGCTTTTCCTGCGCTTTGTTCACCGCGTCGACGGATAGCGCGAGCGCGCGGAGAGAGAAATCCTCCGCAAGCGCGTTGAGCCGGGACGCGGTTGCCGCCTCGAAAAAGAGGGGAGCGCCCTCTTTCGCGGCGATGACGTCGCGGAGTGCGACGGAGAGTATTTTGAGAAAATCCGTTTCCCCGTTTCTGAACGAGGGAATGTTTTCGGCAGAGAGGATGTCGCGGCTCTTTTTCAGCGTTTCGAGAAGAGCGAGCGCGTCGGAATAGCGTTCTTTGTATTCGGGAGAGAACGCGATGCTGCGCGCCTTTCCCAGCTGACCCTCGCAGCAGGCGGCGGCTATGGACGCGGACTCGGCGTCGCAATTGAGCTCCCGCAGGGCGTTGTAGACCGTTTCCCTGTCGAAGACGTCGATGTATATCTTTCTGCACCGCGATTTCACGGTGTCGAGGATGCCCGCCTCGTTCGCCGCGCCGAGGAATATGGTCACGCCTTCGGGCGGCTCTTCCAGAGTTTTGAGCAGTTTGTTCTGCGCGTCGGGCGTCATAAGGTCCGCGCGGTGCACGAAATAAGCCTTGACCCCGCTGAGCGGTTTTATGCTCACGGAAGAGATGAGATTTTTGACTTCCTGCACCTTGATTTTTTCGCCCGCGTAATTGACGGTGAATAGGTCGGGGTGGTTGCCGTCCAGCACTTTGCGGCATTCCGAACACTCCATACACGCGCTCTTCGCCGTGCAGAACACCGCCGCGCCGACCAGCGTGAAAAACTCTTTCACAATCTCGTCGTCGGGGGACACCACCATATAAGCGTGCCCCAGACCGAGCCGCATATCCTTGCTGATGACGTCGAACGCGCGGGAGCGGCGCAACGTGTTTTCGAACACGGGAGCGCTCACTTCACGGCACCTCTTTCGCGGAGTGCGGCAAGTATCTTGCGGTGGGTGTCAAACTTATCTTTTTCGGGTTTTATCATCACGAAACGACCGTTTGAAGCCTTTGATTGTGCGATATAACCCTCATACACCTTGTCGTGGAAAGACTCCTCTTCGCGTTCCAGTCTGTCGTCCCTGCTCACGCTCCTGAACGAAGCGGAGGGGCGCAGGTCGATGAAGACGGTGACGTCCGGGACGGCGTTTTCAAGAGCGTAGGAATTGATTTCAGCGACAAAACCGACGCCGAGCCCGCGGGCGTATCCCTGATATGCCGCGGAACTGTCGACGTATCTGTCGCATATGACCGTTTTGCCCGCGTCGAGCGCGGGGCGTATCACTTCCGCCACCAGCTGCGCGCGTGCCGCGGCGTAGAGCAGCGCTTCCGTCTGCGCGGTCATGGCGGTGTTTTCGGGGTCGAGAATAATGGAGCGGATTTTTTCGGATATTTCCGTGCTGCCGGGTTCGCGGACGTAGACCGCTTCCTGTCCCGTCTTTTTCAGGTAGTCTTTGAGCAGCGCAAGCTGCGTCGATTTTCCAACTCCCTCGCATCCCTCAAACGTAACGAACATCATTCCTCACCGATTTCCGGACGAAAGTCCCGTACTGCAAATCAGTATAGCACATCCCGCGCGCATTCTCAATAAATTTTCCGCTTTCCGCCAAACGGATGCGTCCCGGGCGCGGCGGAGAAGATTGCGCATTGACACGGACCCGGCGCGGTTGTAAAATAAAATTATGAGAAGAGTGATTTCTTTTTTGTGTGCAGCAATACTCACGCTTGCCGCGGCGGCGTTCGTGTTCGTCGCCTGCGACCAGAAGGACGGGACGGAGGCGCTTCCGCTGCTTTCCGCAGACGGCGAAGACATCGTGAATTCCGCAGGGGAAACCGTGGCGCTCCGCGGCACCAACTTCGGCGGATGGCTGGTGCAGGAGAGCTGGATGTGTCCCACCGAACAGACGGATACGCTGGAAACGAATATGACGCTCTATTCGCGCTTCGGCGAGGAAAGGGCGGAGGAACTCATCGCGGCGTACGAGGACAGCTGGATTACGGAAGAGGACTTTGCAAACGTCAAGGCGCTGGGGCTCAACGTCGTGCGCATTCCGTTCACTTATATGAACCTTTACCGCTATCTTTCCGCAGAGGACAACGGCGACGGGACGTACGACGTCGAACTGCTGCATCCCGACGACTTCACGCTGCGCGAGGACGCTTTCGGCAGGCTGGACTGGGCGCTTGAAATGTGCGAAAAGTACGGGTTGTACGCCATACTCGACCTGCACGGTGCGGTCGGGTCGCAGAACGGCAACGACCACAGCGGCGACACGCAACTGACAGACCTTTACGAGGACAGCGCGCTCGGAGAGGCGTACCGCGCAAAGACGGCGGAGCTGTGGGGGCTGGTGGCGGAACACTTCGCGGGGAACACGAACGTGGCGGGCTACGACCTGCTCAACGAGCCCGGCGGAGCGAGCGGAAGCACGCAATGGGACTACTACGACGTGCTGTACGACGCGGTGCGGGCTGCCGACCCCGACCATATGATTTTCATCGAAGCGGTCTGGGAGGGATACGACCTGCCTTCTCCTTCGCAGTACGACTGGACGAACGTGGTGTACGAATATCACCACTACAACTGGGAAGGAAACAATCAGTCCAACAAGAGTTTTTACGGGCTCAAACGGCTTCTCGGCGCACAGGAGGGAGTGCCCGCGCTCGTGGGCGAGTTCAACGTCTGGGGGGACGACGGCAGGACGACGGGTGATTCCTCGCAGACGGACAACGAAGCGTATGCGGGGGTGCTGGAATTCTACAACGGCGAAGGCTGGCATTGGACGACGTGGACGTATAAGGTGACGGGGGACGGAAGGCCGTCGGGATGGGGGCTTTACAACACCGTCGAAAACGCCGTGAAAGCAGACCCCGCGACGGACTCTTACGAAGACATCCTCGCCGTGTGGTCCTCTTACGGCACGGGAGAGAAATTCGCGCTTTACGAAGAGTTCGCCGCCGTCGTGACGGAGGCCGCCGCCGCGCCCTTTGCGGAGGGAGAGCCGGAGGGCGGCTACCCGATACTCGCCTGACCGACCCGACGTCACGCAGAATCGTATTTCGCCGACGCCCCGATTTCAGGGCGTCGGTTTTTTTGCGGGGCGCACCCGCGGAGAGCCTGCCTGCGTGGACGCGCGCAGGGCGTACGCGCGCTTTATGCGCGCATTCGTTTGACTAAACTTCGTTTACGTATTAAACTGAAAAGGATTTTTTAAGGAGAAAGTATGGACCTCAGACAAGTAGAGAGCAAGTGGCAGAAAATCTGGGCGGACACCGGGCTTTACAAGTTCAACCGCGACAGAGTCGATAAAAAATGGTACGTCCTTGAAATGTTTTCCTATCCTTCGGGCGCAAAACTGCACGCGGGGCACTGGTACAATTACGGACCCGCGGACTCCTACGCGCGTTTCAAGAGGATGCAGGGCTACGAAGTGTTTCAGCCAATGGGGTTTGACGCATTCGGTCTGCCTGCGGAAAACTATGCGATAAAGACGGGCATCCATCCCCACGACAGCACGATGAAGAACATCGCGACAATGGAGGAACAGCTCAAAAAGATAGGCGCGATGTATGACTGGGATTACGAGGTGTGCACCTGTCTTCCCGAATATTACAAGTGGACGCAGTGGCTGTTTTTGCAGCTTTACAAGCACGGGCTCGCTTACCGCAAAGCCGCGCCCGTCAACTGGTGTCCTTCCTGCAATACGGTGCTCGCAAACGAGCAGGTCATCCAGGGCGAGTGCGAACGCTGCGGTTCCACGGTGGTGCGCAAGAACCTGACGCAGTGGTTCTTCAAAATCACGGATTACGCCGACGAGCTGCTCGAAGGGCTGGACAAGCTCGACTGGCCCGAAAAGACCAAACTTATGCAGAAGAACTGGATAGGCAAGTCGTACGGCGGGGAAATCGAGTTTGCGGTGAAGGGCAGAGAGGAAAAGTTCCGCGTTTTCACCACGCGTGCGGACACCGCTTTCGGCGTGACGTATGTCGTGCTCGCGCCCGAAAATCCTCTCGTGGACGTCATCACCACACCCGAATGCAAAGCGGCAGTGGAAGAATACAAATACAACGCTTCCAAGGTCACGGAGATTGACCGCCTTGCCAGCAACCGCGAAAAGACGGGCGTTATGACGGGCGCGTATGCGATTAACCCCGTCAACGGCAGGGAAGTGCCCATACTCGTTGCGGACTACGTGCTCGCAAGCTACGGCACGGGCGCGGTTATGGGCGTCGCCGCGCACGACGAGCGCGACTACGTCTTCGCCAAAAAACTCGGTCTGCCCATAGAAAGAGTGGTGAAGAGCGCGGACGGTTCTCCCGACGGGCTGCCTTACACCGATTACGGCGTGATGGTCAACTCCGGCGAGTTCGACGGAATGAGCTCGGAAGAGGGCAAGATTGCGGTCATAAAGAAGCTGGAAAAAGAGGGCAAAGGCGCGCTCAAAACCAACTACCGCCTGCGCGACTGGCTGGTCAGCCGTCAGCGCTATTGGGGAGCGCCCATACCGATGATACACTGCGAGCACTGCGGAGTCGTTCCCGTCCCCGAAGAGGACCTGCCCGTCAGGCTTCCTTACAACGTGGATTTCACTCCCGACGGCGTCAGCCCGCTTGCAAAGTGCGAGGAGTTTATGAACGTGAAGTGTCCCGTGTGCGGACGTCCCGCCCGCCGCGACCCCGACACCCTCGACACGTTCGTGTGTTCCAGCTGGTATTATCTGCGCTATCCCGACAACAAGAACGACAAGGAAGCCTTCGACCGCAAATGGATAGACAAGATGCTCCCCGTCGACAAATACATCGGCGGCGCGGAGCACGCGTGTATGCACCTGCTTTACGCGCGTTTCTTCACGAAGGCTCTGCGCGATATGGGTTATCTCGATTTCGACGAGCCCTTCCTCTCCCTCGTGCATCAGGGCACGATACTCGGCTCGGACGGCAACAAGATGTCCAAGTCCCGCGGGAACGTCGTGTCCCCCGACGACAGCATAGCCAAGTACGGCGCGGACGTTTTCAGGGTGTATCTGATGTTCGGGTTCAGCTATGTGGAGGGCGGTCCGTGGAACGAAAACGGGCTGGACAGCATAGGCAGGTTCTTCGACCGCGTGGAGAGAGCGGTCAAGAAATGCTACGAAGTCGAATTCGAGGACAGAGCGCCCGAAAAAGCGGAAAAGGAACTTAATTATGTCAGAAACGCCACCATAAAGGCGGTTTCTGCCGACATCGAAACGTTCTCGTTCAACACGGCGCTGGCGAGGATAATGGAATTCGTCAACGCGATATACGCCTACGACGCGGCTGTGAGCAAGAAGAGCGCGCTCTTCAAGGACTGCGTCAAGGACCTCGTGCTGTTGCTCGCGCCCTTCGCCCCCCACTTTTCGGAGGAGCTTTGGGAGATGCTGGGACAGCCTTATTCCGTGTTCAATCAGCGCTATCCCGTGGCGGACGAAAAGGCGCTCGTCCGCGACGAAGTCGAACTTGCGGTGCAGGTCAACTCCAAACTGCGCGCACGCATCACCGTGCCCGCGGGCGCAGAGCGCGGCGAGATAGAGTCCGCGGCGCGCGAAGCGGTCAAAGCGCAGCTCGGCGGGGCGGAACCCAAGAAAATCATAATCGTGCCGGGCAGGCTCGTAAATCTCATCGTCTGACCCGAGGAGGCTCATATGCTGGATATAAACAAAATCAAGGAAAATCCCGAAAAAATCGCGGCGGCACTCGCAAAGAAAGGCTGTGACACCGACCTTTCCCCCGTCATCGCGTGGGACAACGAGCGCAAGGCGGCAATCAGCGGCGTCGAACAGCTCAAAGCCCGCCGCAACAAGGTTTCGGCGGAGATACCGAAGCTCAAAAAGGAAGGGAAGCCCGTCGAGCATATCTTTAAGGAAATGCGCGAGATAGGCGACGAGATTGCCGACCGCGACGCGGACATCAACGCGCTTGTGGAGAGAATAACGGACTTCTTGTCCCGCCTTCCCAACCTCCCCGACGACGACCTGCTCCCCGGCGAAAAGGAAAACAATCAGGTCATCAGGATTGTGGGTGAGAAGCCCGAGTTTTCTTTCCCCGTCAAAAACCACGTCGACCTCTGCACCTCTCTCGGACTCATCGACTACGAAAGGGGAGTCAAGCTCGGCGGCAACGGTTTCTGGATTTACCGCGGACTGGGCGCGCAGCTGGAATGGGCACTGCTCAATTACTTCGTCGAGGAACACCTGAAAGACGGCTACGAGTTCATCCTGCCCCCTCATCAGCTCAACTACGACTGCGGATACGGGGCGGGTCAGTTCCCGAAATTCAGCGACGAGGTGTATTGGCTGGACCTCGACGAGGACAGGCACCGCAACCGCTTTATGCTGCCCACGGCAGAGACCGCACTCGTCAATATGTACGCAGGCGAGATAATCGACGAAAGCAAACTGCCGATGAAATTCTTCGCCTATACGCCGTGCTACCGCAAGGAAGCGGGCAGCGCGAGGGCGGAGGAGCGCGGAATGATACGCGGACACCAGTTCAACAAGGTGGAAATGGTGCAGTACGCGCATCCCGAACACAGTATGGAAGCGTTTGAGGAGCTCGTCGACAAGGCGGCGTCGCTGGTCGAAAAACTGGGGCTGCATTTCAGGGTTTCCAAACTTGCGGCGGGGGATTGTTCCGCGTCTATGGCAAGGACTTACGACGTGGAGCTGTGGATACCGAGTATGGGCATATACAAGGAGTGCAGTTCCGTGTCCAACGCCAACGACTATCAGGCGCGCCGCAACAACACGCGTTACCGCGATTCCAAGACGGGCAAACCCGCTTACGTGCACACCCTGAACGGCAGCGGCCTTGCCACCAGCAGGCTCATCCCCGCAATAGTGGAGCAGTTCCAGAACGAAGACGGCACGGTCACCGTGCCCGAAGTGCTCCGCAAGTGGCTGGGCGGCCGCGAATATATAGGTAAATAGGCGCACGCGCCTCAAAATATCGGATTCCGCACCTGCGGAAGAGGGAGGATATATGAGAGAAGAACTCAGACCTTATGCAGACGAGGCGTTTTCCGTCGTCGAAACCGCCGCAAACGAAATAGGCCCGCGCTTGCCCGGGTCGGAGAACGAGAAGAAACTCGCCGACCATATGGCGGAGAAGCTGAAAGAAATCGGCGTCACCCCCGTCAAAGAGAAGTTTCTCGTCGCGCCGCGCGCCAGCATAGGCGGCATTCCCTATGCGGGTTGGGTCGGCATCGCCGCGGGCGTGCTTATGCTCATCCCCGCGGGCACGAATTGGGGAGTAGGCTTCCACGGGCTTGCGTTCTTCGCCTGCCTCGCCACTCTGGTGTGGCTGGTTTGCAGCGTATTCCTTTACAAGACGTGGTTCGACTTCGCGTTCAAACAGGAAGTGTCCCAGAACGTCTACGGCGAAGTGCTGCCGCCGAGCGGAAAATACGACTATACGGTCATCGTTTCGGGGCACACCGACACCAGCTGGAACTGGAAACATTCCGCCGTCACGAAACATATGCCCGGCGGTCCCGTGTCCGCATTCGTCAAGATGGGCATAGGCGTAGTCGCGTTCCTCTTCATCTTTATGTCGGCGGCGACGGTGTTCATCACGGAGCTGTGTATGCTTACGGCGGAGTCTATGACGCTGTCGCAGCTCGAAACCCTGCTCGGAGTGGTCGAAACCTTGCCCGACTTCTCGGTTGCGCTTTACATTCTCATCCCCTTGTTCGTCATTCCCGGATGTTTCTTCATCACTCTGTGGGCGGACAAAAATCCCCGCACCGCATCTCCCGGCGCGATGGACAATGCAACGGGCATAGGCATTGCGTATGCGGTGACGAAATACTATAAGGAAAACCCCGACAAAATGCCCGCGAACTGCCGCATTATCGATTTCAACTGCGGTTCGGAAGAGGCGGGACTCCGCGGTTCGATTGCCTTCACGCGCAGTCACAAGGGAGAGGACATCCTCAAAAACTGCTGGAACATAAACGTCGACTCCATCGCCGACAAGGACCATTTCCAGGTCGTTCACGGCGACACCTGGCAGTTCACCCGCTTTGACGAAACGCTGTGCGGTATGCTTTACGACGCCATAAAGGAAGCGGGCATCGAGAAACCCGGCGACATTGCCAATCCCGTCGGCGGATGCGACTCCACTCCCTTCACGAAAGCGGGGGTCAGGAGCGTCACTTTCGCGGCGCAGAACCCCATCCTCACGCACTACTATCACACGTTCTACGACGTTCCCGAGCGTTTCGAAAAGGAAACCGTGGGGCTCGGGCTCGACATCGTGCTGCGCGTCATAGACAAGATTGCCGCACACGAGAATGCGCAGCGTGGGCAGACCGCGGACGCTGCCGCGCCTGCGGCGGAAGAGCAACCCGCGGCGGACGCGCCCGCCGTCTGCGAAAGCGCGCCCGAAAACGCGCTCTTTGCCGAAGCGGAAATCATGGAAGAATGACGCTTTCCGTCCGAAAGAAAGCGCACGCGTGAAAGCGTGCGCTTTTTTGTTGTTCGCTTTAAGGCAGGCGCGGAGCGGAGAGTGGGGACGGGCAAAAGCGGAAATCCGCACACCTTCCTTCGCCGCGGGTTTATCGCGGTCAGCCGTCGCGCAGAGCTTCCAGCAGCGCGACTGCGGTGCGCCGCTTTTCTGCGGGCAGAGAACGGTAGACGCGCAGCAGCACGCTTTCGTCCTCCGAACGGAGCGCGGCTGAACGGGGCGGGGTGATGCCGAGCAGTTCGTCCGCGCTCACGCCGAAGAATTCCGCAACGGCGGCGATATATACGGCGGTCGGCTCGTTGATGCCCTTTTCCCAGAAGTAAACGGTGCCCTGCGACACGCCTATTTCCTTTGCCAGACGCACCTGCGTCATTCCTGCGGACGTCCGCAGCTGCCTGAGTTTTTCTCCGAACATAATTCTTCCTCTCTCGGCAAATTATAACAGAATAATGGTATTTTCGTCAATAATATGACAGAATTCGCCGCATATCGCGCAAAACACACAGAATACTGTTAATGAGGGAATGTTGTCTTTTTAGGGATAGGTATCTCGGACAGTACGTTCGCAGCCGTCACACCCGCAAATTCAGGTAGGGCGGAATGACATCGTTCCCGACCCTATTCGTTTATTCTGGCAGGGGAACGGCGCGCCTCACGGCGCGCCGTTCCTTTTCTTGTTTTCCGCCCGTGTTGCATTCCTTTGCGGCTGCGACGGACGTATGCGTCAAAAGTTCGCCGTGAAAGCGTCTTTTCTGCGGAGCGTTTCTTCGGGACACGTCGCGCCTGCGCGCGTGTTACGCGCGTCAGATAAAACAAAACAAGCCGCTGCCGCGCACAAACTTGCGCGGTTTCGGGAGGACGGAAAGGAGGAATTCCTTTCCGCCGCCGTAAATCGCTATTGATTTTCCTCCCGCGCGGCTTTATTATGAAACCGAGGAGAATTGCTTCTCGGATAAGAGGGAAAATGGAGAAAAAACTTAAAATAAGCAATTACATCGGTTACGGTGTGGCGGATTTGGGCAACAACATCGCCTTTGCCGCCGTCGGGTCTTATCTCACTGTGTTCTATTCCGATGTGCTCGGCGCAAAGTTCGACGAGGCGACGTCTGCGACGTGGCTGATTGCCGTGACCGCGATAATGGTCATCGCGCGCGTATGGGACGCGATAAACGACCCGATAATGGGCTGGCTCGCGCAGAGGGCGAAACCGACGAAGTGGGGCAAATTCCGCGCTTACCTTCTCATAGGAGGGCTTCCGCTTGCGCTGTCGGCGGTGCTTATGTTCGCGCCCATTCCGGATATGTCGCTTGCGGAATGCATAGTTTTCGCGTTTTTCACCTATATCGCCTACGGTATGCTTTACACCGTGGTGCTCGTGCCGTACGGCTCGCTCGCCACGGTGATGACGCGCAACGAAAA
This sequence comes from uncultured Eubacteriales bacterium, assembly GCA_900544575.1. Taxonomy (GTDB): domain Bacteria; phylum Bacillota; class Clostridia; order Christensenellales; family CAG-917; genus Limadaptatus; species Limadaptatus stercorigallinarum. Next base: position 11,330 of record UQVO01000022.1, read on the forward strand.
CGAGCGCAGCCGTCTTTCCATAGCGCGTTCGATAGGCGGCGGCATAGGCGGCATACCCGCGGGCATACTTTTCCCCGTGCTGGTATATTCGACGGCATACAATGCCGCGGGCGAGGAGATAGACATCCTCGACGGCAAAAAGCTCGTGATTTGTATGGCTGTGATTGCGGTCATTATGATTATAAGCTATGTCGTCGCCTTTGCCTGCACCAAGGAAAATTACGAGTATCCGCCCGCCGTTCAGCGCACAAGCCTGCGCGTGGCGCTGCGCTCTCTGGTGCGCAACAAGCCGTTTGTCATTATGAGCCTTGCGGGAATGCTGCTCATAGCGTCGTCGATGTACATCAACTCCGTCGACATCTATCTCTTCAACGTCTACTATCAAAAAGAAGGAATGATGACCTTCGTCACCATCGCGACCTATGCGCCTATGGTGGCGATGATACCCTTTTCGGAGCTGGTCATAAAGAAGATAGGCAAGAAAGAGATTTGCGTTTACGGGCTGATACTCTCCGTCGCCGCAACGCTTGTGATGACGGTGTGGCGCATTCCGAACCCGTGGATATTCATAGCGTTCTGTTTCCTGCAAGGCGCGGGCGTGAGCTTTTTCACGCTGGAAATCTGGGCGCTCGCGATGGACGTCATAGACAGCCACGAGCTTATGACGGGAAGGCGCGAGGAGGCGATAGGTTATGCGGCGTTCACGTTTATGCGCAAGATAGGGCAGGCGATTGCCGCCGTCGTACCGCTGCTGCTCGCCGCGGTCGGATACGTCGCGGGGAAAGGGTACGGCGGACAGTCGCCCGAAACCGTGGACGGGATTTATCTCATCGCGACGGTGGTGCCGCTCGTGATGTTTGCGCTTATGCTGGTGCTTATGCTGCTTTATCCGCTGAACAAACGCCGTGACGCGGAGATGAGGGAGAAACTCGCCGCGCTGCGCGCGGAGAGGGAAGAGGAGCAAGACCCCGACGAAGAGAAAAAGGAAGAGGAGGTTCTGCTTTCGGGGGCGGAGGAGGAACTATGAAACGTCCCAATCTGGTTTACGTCTTTGCCGACCAGCTTCGGTGGGCGTCCGTAGGCTACAACGGCGACGAACTCGCACACACGCCCGAAATCGACGCGCTTTCCGCGGAGTGCGCCGACGTGACGAATGCGGTGTCGGGACACCCCGTGTGCGCGCCGTACCGCGCCTCGCTGCTGACGGGCAAGTACACCACGTCGACGGGGATGGTCATCAACGAAATACGGATGAATCCCCGTCACAAGTGTTTTGCCCACGTACTGAACGAAGCGGGTTACGACTCCTCCTACATAGGCAAATGGCACCTCTATGCGGCGCAGCTGGGACACCATTACGACCCGAAAAATTCTTTCGTGCCGCCCGGCCCCGACAGGCTCGGCTTCGACGGATATTTCGCCGCCTACAACTTCCACCACCGCTACTATGCGCCGTATGCGTACTATCATCTGGATACGCCCGAAAAGATTTACGTTGAAGGCTACGAACCCGATTTTATGACCTCTCTTGCGGAAAAGAGGCTGCGGGAAGCGGCAAAAGGGGACAAACCGTTTGCGCTTTTCCTTTCCCTCGGCACTCCGCACGACCCGTGGACGCCGGACAACGTGCCCGAAAAATATCTCGACCTCTTCCGCGATACAAAGTTCGCCAAACCCGCAAACTACGTCGCGGGCAACGACCCGCACGCGGATATGTGGGCGAAATTCTTCCCCGGCGAGCGGAAAAAGCTCACGGAATGGATGAGGGTGTATTACGCAATGGTAGCGAACCTTGACGAGAACGTGGGCAGACTGTATGCCGCGGTGAAGGAACTCGGCATAGAAGAGGACACGGTTTTCGTGTTCACGTCCGACCACGGGGAGATGTTCGGGGCGCACGGCAGGCGCGCCAAAAACATCTTCTACGACGAAGCGGTGCGCGTGCCGTTTTTAATCGGATGGAAAGGACATATCGCACCGGGACGTCGGGATTTCTGTTTCAACACCGTGGACATTATGCCCACTTTGCTGTCCCTTATGGGGCTGCCGTGTCCGGATGACGCGGAAGGGCGCGACTTGTCGCGGTGTCTGCTCACGGACGCGACGGACGACGAGCCCTCTCTTATGATGGGGACGGGACCCACCGCAATGTTCGGCAGCGGCAAGGAGTGGCGCGCCGTGCGCGACAAGAGGTTCACTTACGCGGTCTACCGTTCGGACAGGGCGGAATTCCTCTTCGACAACGTTTCCGACCCTCTGCAAAAGAACAATCTTGCGCGCGAACCGAAGTTTAAGAATGAAAAAGAGCGGCTTAAAGCCGCTATGTATGCCAAAATGCGCCAAATAGGGGACGACTTCGACAACAACCTGCACTATGTCGGCAGATGGGTGAAAAAGCGGCGGATTGTGCGCACCGCCACGCTGAAATGACGGTCCGGAAAAGAAACAGCCGCGGTCATCCCGCGGCTGTTTTGTTGTCGTTGCCGTGACGGTCTGTCACGCTTCTTCGGCAGGGGTCTCTTCTTCGCCGTCTTCTTCGGGCAGTTCCGTCACAAGACGGATTTCCTTCGTGCCGTCTTCGTTTTCGACCACCTTCCACACGCCGCGGTCGAGGTCGAAGTTGTCTTCGCCGTTGAGCCACGTTTCGTCGGTGTAGTCCGCGCTCTCCGTGCCCGTCACTCCGCTCGGAGCGGTGGGGTCAATCGCTGTTCCGTTGAGCGTCACCGAAACGTCGTTTGCGTAATAGCATTTCTCGAAAGTCACGGTGTTTACGGTTCTCCCGGTATGCGTGCCCACGTAATTCGTGCCGCCGTTGGTGACCGTTATCGCCACGGAGGTGAAGGAGCGGTAAGAGCGCATAGTGCTCATCCTGCCCGCAACGCCGCCCGCGTATACCGTCGCGCCGTCCCCCTGTGCGGTGACCGTGATGCTGCCCGCGCCGTAGGAGGAGTTGATGTCACCCGTCGCGGCGCTCGAATGCGACGCGGAAGAGGACTGTCTGGTCGACGCGCCCGCTATGCCGCCGACATAGGCGCTGCCGCCCTCGCGCACGGTGACCGCGATGTCGGAGCCCGCTCTGCAGTTGTTGACAAGGGACATATTGTGGCCCGTGAAGCCGCCTGCGTACACTTCGTATCCTTCGGCGGTGACGGAGGAGTCGGCATAGCACTCGGAGAAGTTGCCGCGCGACGTGGTGCCTGCGAATCCGCCTGTGTACACCTTATCGGCGGACACGGAAATCTCCGCCGAAATCACGCCGCTTTCGGAGACGTTCACCGAATTGGCCTGTCCGCCGAAGCCGCCTGCGACGGCGGTATTTGCGGCCGTCGCGTCGAGGACGAACGACGTCACTACCGTGCTTTCGACTGCGGAAGTCGTGGAGGAATTCGCCGAGAATCCGAACACGCCGCCCGCATATATGCTGCCCGCGCCGTCAACGTATGCGGCAACGGAGGAGGTGCAGGTGAGGATTTCGCTTCCCGTCGCGGTGCGTGCCGCCGCTCCGCCGATGTAGACGGTCTTGCCCTGTGCCGCCGCCTTTGCGTCCGCGCTGCCGATGTTTACCGTGAACGTGCAGGCGTTCAGAGTGCCGGAGTTGACGCCCACCGCTCCGACGAGCAGAGAGTCGGAGTCGGAAGTGCCGAATGCGGACACGTCAACGGTCACGTTGAGGTTTGAAACCGTCCCCGCGTTCGCTCCGAGGAAAGCGTACACAGACCCCGTATAAGCGGCGTCGTATGTGAGGGTGACGGTCGCTCCGCCGCCCGTCAGCGTCCCCGTAAAGGGATATTCTTCCGTGAAGAGGGGAGTCCAGTCCGTCAGGGTAAGGGTTATGTTTTCCGTGACGTTTATGACCGCATTCCGCCACTCTTCCTTTGCGGCTTCGTCGTCCCCCGCCAGCGCGTCGGCGACTGCCGAAGCGAGGTCCGCCGCGTTGTCCGCGGTGAGGGTGAAAGAGCGCTGCCATTTTGCGTAAAGAGTTATCGAATAAGACCCGTCTTCGCCTTCGGTGCCTATGCTTTCCGACAGCGCGGTTGCGTCGTCGGAGTTGTCGCCGTCATCCGTCTCTTCGAAGAAGACGAACAGGTGTTCCGTCGTCACGGCGTCGTCGCCTTCGCCCGTGGTGACGGTGTAATACCATCCGCCGAAGACAAAGCCGTCGCGCGAAGGTTCGGTCGGCACGGTGAGGGTGTCGTTGAGTTTTGCGTTGACGGCGGCGGTGTCGCCTTCCGCGCCCTTGCCGTCAAACGTCACGGTGTAGTCGGGCAGCCGGCTGTGCAGTTTCGGATAAAGAGTCAGCCCCGTCGCCCCGCTTTCGGGTATTATCGTATAGTCGTCGAGAAGTTCGGGCTCCGTGCCGTCCTTGTCCGACCAGGTGGTGAAGGGAACTTCGTTTCCGTTCGCGTCGATGTAGTACCAATACACAAACCAGTCTTCCGTGCCGTCGTTCGACGTTACGGTCGGGACGGGGATGTCGCCCGCAGGCTCGTCCGAGTCGTAAACCGTCTCGAAGGACGCACCTTCTTCGAGGGTGACCGTGCCGTCATAGGACCAGTTGTCGTCGTTTTCGGTGACGAGGGTGTGAGTGTAGGTGTTCGCCGTCCAGTGCGCGGAGAGTTCCGTATCGGAAGTCACGACCGTGGGAGTGCCTTCGTCGCTGTCCGAAAATACGAATTCGTCACCGCTTGCCGTCTGCCAGTAGTCGAAAGTATAGCCCAGCCTCGTCGGAATATACACCGTGCCGTCGGCGCGTTTCGGAGTCGCGACGGTGGAACCGTAGGAAACCTCTACGTCGTATATTCCTTCGTTGTCCAGACCGCCGTTCGCGTCGAAGGTGACGGAGAGCGTGGCGGGAGAGGGGTCGTCCCCGGGATTGCCGCCGCCTCCCGTTCCCGACGTGCCGTCGTCGCACGCGGCGAGAGTGACCGCCAGAACGGCGGCAAGCAGCAGAAGCAGAATTTTTCCGATGTGTTTTTTCATATTCTTCCCCGACGGCATACGTTTTGCGCACCGCCTTATTCCGCGGCGGAACGTCTTCCGCGCGCGGGTTACGAGATTTTCTCTATTATACCATTATTATGCAGAATTTCAACTTAATTTTGCACGCGCGGAGAAAGGTGAGAACGCCCTCGCGCAGAACGGAAGATATGCGTCTTTTTGTGCGTGTAAAATCAATTCCGAAAATCCGCGCAAACTTAAAAAAGGGGCAGGCGGCGGCTTTTGAACGCACGGCGAAAACGCGGGTTTTCCGCATTCCGACGGGGTGTTTTCGGGCGTGAAACAAATGTGCGAAAAGTTTCACAGAAAAACAATATTTTGTGGTCTTACCTCCGTTGACAACAACATATTGTTGTGATACGATTAGTTCGCATTCTTCGGAAGGAACGACAAATTCCGACCGGAACTACCATAATTCGACGAAGGGGAGTGAAGAGCATGATTATCAAGATTTTGAAGCGTGACGGAAGAATCGAATTCTTCGACAAGAAGAAAATCGCGGACGCGATTTTCAAAGCGGCACAGGCGTGCGGCGGCAAGAACAGGGAGCTTGCGGCAGAGCTTGCCGACCTCGTCGTCAAGGCGGCGGAAGTCAAGTTCGTGGACAAGATTCCCTCCGTCGAAGACATCCAGGACCTCGTGGAAGAAGTCCTCATCAACGAGGGACACGCGCAGACCGCGAAGGCGTACATCCTTTACCGCGAAAGACGTCAGGAAGCGAGGAAGATTTCCGCGCTCATCGGCGAAACGTCCGAACTGTTCACCGGCTATCTCGCAGACAAGGACTGGGGCGTGAAAGAGAACGCCAATATGCAGAAGAGCGTCAACGGTCTGAACAACTACGTCCGCGAACATTTCACCAAAAAGTATTGGCTGTATAAGGTCTATCCCAAAGAGGTGCGCGAGGCTCACGAGAGCGGCGACATCCATCTGCACGACCTCGGTTTCTTCGGCCCCTACTGCGCGGGCTGGGACGTCAGACAGCTCCTCACCGACGGTTTCGGCGGCGTGAGCGGCAAGGTGGAATCCCGCCCCGCGAAACATCTCCGTTCCTTCCTCGGTCAGCTGGTCAACTCGACGTTCACCACGCAGGGCGAAACGGCGGGCGCACAGGCGTGGAGCTCCATCGACACTTACTGCGCTCCTTTCATTTACTATGATAATATGACCTACGAGCAGGTGCGTCAGTGCTTGCAGGAGTTCGTGTTCAACATCAACGTCCCCACCAGAGTGGGCTTCCAGTGCCCCTTCTCCAACCTCACCTTCGACATCAAGGTGCCACGCACGCTCGCGGACCAGCCCGTTGTCGTCGGCGGCGAGTACAAGGACAAGACGTACAAAGAGTTCCAGAAGGAGATGGACATCTTCAACAAGGCGTTCTGCGACGTTATGCTCGAAGGCGACTCCAAGGGCAGAGTGTTCACCTTCCCCATCCCCACCATCAACGTGACCAAGGAATTCGACTGGAACAGCGACGTCGTCAACGCGTTTATGGAAATCACCTGCAAATACGGCATTCCGTACTTTGCAAACTACATCAACTCCGACCTCAGCCCCGAGGACGCGGTGAGTATGTGCTGCCGTCTGCGTCTTGACGTCAGCGAGCTCAGAAAGCGCGGCGGCGGTCTGTTCGGTTCCAACCCCCACACGGGTTCAATCGGCGTCGTCACAATCAACCTGCCCCGCATAGGCTACCTCAGCAAGACGGAGGGCGAGTTCCTCGAACGCGTGCGTCATATGGCGGTCATCGCGAAGACTTCGCTCGAAATCAAACGCAAAATCGTCGAAGCGCAGTCCGAACGCGGTCTGTATCCTTACTCCACGCACTATCTGCGCGGCGTCAAGGAGCGCACGGGCGAATATTGGGCGAACCACTTCAACACCATTGGCATCGTGGGTATGAACGAGGCGTGCCTCAACTTTATGGGCAAGGACATCTCCACTCCCGAAGGACAGGCGTTCACCATCCGCGTTATGAACTATATGCGCGAGATTATGGTGGAGTTCCAGAAGGAAACGGGGCATATGTACAACCTCGAAGCGACGCCCGCGGAAGGCACTTCCTACCGCCTTGCGCTGCTTGACAAGAAGTATTATCCCGGCATCATCACCGCAGGCGAAGAGGACGTGTATTACACCAACTCCGCCCAGCTGCCCGTCGGTTTCGGCGAGGACATTATGGAGACGGTGAGATTGCAGGACGAGATACAGTCCCTGTTCACGGGCGGCACCGTTCAGCACCTCTACCTCGGCGAGAGCGTCAAGGACATCAACGCGGCGAAGAAGCTCATCAAGAAGATATTCGAAACCTCCAAGATGCCTTACATCTCCATCACCCCGACGTTCAGCGTGTGCCCCAACCACGGCTATATCGACGGCGAGCACTTCACCTGCCCCGAATGCGGAGCGGACGCGGAAGTCTACACCCGCGTCGTGGGCTACCTCCGTCCCGTCCAGAACTTCAACAACGGCAAGAAGGAAGAGTGGAGAGAGAGAGTGAAATACGAGCTCAAACCCGAACAGCTCAAAAACGTAAAACTGTAAAAACACAAGGTTTATCTGTGCAAAACGGACGGCAAAACCGTCCGTTTTGCAACTGCGGAAGCGTTGCTTCGGCGGACGTCATAAAGGAAAGGGTATGAGAATTGCGGGATACAATCCGAACAGCTTCGTCGATTTTCCGGGGAACATCGCGGCGATAGTTTTCGTCGGCGGGTGCAACCTCAGGTGCTGGTACTGCCACAATGCGGAGATACTCGACACGAAAGAATTCCTCTCGGACGAGGCGATACTCGCGCGCATAAAGGAAAATTTCCTGCTCGACGGCGTGGTCATTTCGGGCGGCGAGCCCACCTTGCAGCCCGACCTGTTCGACTTCGCCGAGAAACTCCGCGACATCGGTATGCAGGTCAAGCTGGACACCAACGGTATGCGCCCCGACGTGGTGAAAGAGGGCGTGGAGAGGGGACTTTTCGACTATGTCGCAATGGACGTGAAAGCTCCCTTCGAAAAGTATTTCAAGGTGTCGCCGACCCGCACCGCCGACCCCGCGAAACTCCGCGAAACCGCGGCGTTCCTTATGGGGCAGGACAAGATACCCTACGAATTCCGTATGACCGTCGTGCCGCAGTTCGACATCGATGACATCACCGAAGCCGCGAAAGAAATCGCAGGCGCGAGGATATTCTATCTGCAACCCTACGTCGACCACGGTATGGGCTTCAAGTCCCCCACCAAAGAATTCCTTAACGCCGCAAAGGAAGCGTGTTGTGCTTATGTCAACACCGAAGTAAGATAACCCTGAACGGCGCTATTCGGCGAATTGCTTTGTCAGCCCCCTCATTCAGACCTCTTA
>UQVO01000023.1 GCA_900544575.1 uncultured Eubacteriales bacterium
GCATTTTCACGACGCGCAGAGCAGGCGCAGGCATAAAAACAAACACCCCGCATAATTTGCGGGGTGTTGTGCAAATTGCCTTGCGCCTGCGACTAGCCGCTTGCCCTCAAAGCTTTGACGGGGTCTTTCCTTGCCGCGGCAATGGCGGGGATTAGACCCGAAAGCACCGTGAGCACTATGCTCAATGCTACGAGCAGCAAAGCGTGCAGGGGATTGAGCACCGCGAAGTCGGTGGGCGCCTGCGGATTGAGTGAAGCAATCCAGGCGTTTATCGGGAAGTCGATTATCCACGCGAGGAACACGCCGAGAATGCCTGCCGCGGCGCCTATGATGCCCGTTTCGGCATTGAAGAGGTTGCTGATGTCCAGTTTCCTCGCGCCTATGGAGCGGAGCACGCCGATTTCCGTCGTGCGTTCGAGGACGGAAACGTAGGTGATGATTGCAATCATTACGCTGGACACCACAAGGGATATGGCGGCGAACGCTATGAGGATGTAGGACACTATGTCGACGACCTGCGCAAGCAAATCGGATATCGTGCCCGCATAGTCGGTGTAGGTGACGGACATCGAGGGATTTTCCTGATTCCAGACGTCGAGATAAGCGCAGATTTGGTCCTTTGCCTCGAAAGTCGTGGGATAGATATATGCGCCCGTCGGCGTGTCGTCGCCGCCGAGTGCCTGCATTACGTTCTGATACGAGCTGTCGATGAGGGCGAGCACGGACTGTCCGCTGAGCGTCATGCCCGTGCCGGGGATTTCGATGTCCATATTCGGCAGGAAGGCACGTATGAGGCTTTCGCTTATTCCGGTAATTTCCTTTATCTCCTCCCAGAGTGCGCTGATTGTCCGGCAAGAGCGCAGCGCCTCGATTTGTTCGGGGGTCAGGTTGTCAATGAAAGATTGCAGGATTGAGCCCATAGCGCCGAGTGACGAGAAGTCCGCTTCAAGCAGCATTTCCACAAGCTGCGGCACGATAGTGGACTCCGACAGCCCGAACGTTTCGAGCAGGGAAACTATCTGGCTGAAATCGAAGCTGAACTGCTGTCCCGTGAGAATGTTGCGGTCGGAATTCTGTTCCTGCAATTTCACGATTTCCGAGTCGGCGGCTTTTTCGAGACAGAGCTGCGTGAGGTCCTCGGTATAAGCCACGCCGTTGGAGAGCAGAGGAGTGAGGATGCCGCTTTTCACGCGCAGCACGCCCACGATTTTGACTTTGACGTTGTCCGCATCGTCGTAATAACTTGCGTAGTCTTCGTTGATGGAAGCGCGGTTGAACGTATCGTTTTCGCCGTCGCTGTCGGTGTCGGCCCAGCCCACGTTGTCCGTGTTGTAGTAATTGTTGTTGGACACGACCACGAGCTCCGTGCCTATGATGTCGTCGAAGTTTATGGGCAGATAGTTGCCGTCAGCGTCCTTTTCCACCGTGAGGCCGAGGGCTTCGAGGATGGAATAATCAATCATATTGTAGCTGTTGATGACGAGCACGGCGGAGTGCGCTTTGTCGCCGTCGTAGGTGTCCCCGTCGGCGTAACTTTCGCCGAGCACGGCATTGGCTTCTTCCGTGCCTGGGTAGCCGCCCGCGATGACGTCGAACTGTTCGAGCATAAAGGTGTCCCACAGCAGCTGCTGCCAGCCTATCGGACTGGACGACATACCCATCGAGGACATCGCGTCGCCTAGGATGGAAGACGACCCCGACGACACAAGGTTGTAGTCGCTGTTGCTGCTGCCGTCGCCCGTCTTGACAAGCACGGGCATATTTACGGCATAGGTGTAGCGTATGGCGTTCAGCGTGCCGGGAAGTTCTTCGGGTATCTTCTGGACATAGTCCATATATTCGTCGGTGATGACGTTGAGACCGAAATTTATGCCTTCGAGCCCCATCAGCCCGCTGGGGCTGTAAGGAGTGACGTAGTCGGTGTCGGGGAACTGCTCTCCGTCGCCGCTTTCCATCTCCATATTCATAAGAGAGTCCACGTCGATGTCGAGCGCCATACTGTTGACGGTGAGCGGCATACTCGAAAGGATGCTCTCTTCCAGGTCGTTCATATAAAGGTCGAAACCGTTGGAAAGGCTCAGCACCAGCGCGATGCCTATGATGCCTATGCTTCCCGCAAACGCGGTGAGGAAAGTCCTCGTGCGCTTCGCGACGAGGTTGCGCGCGGAAAGGGAAAGCGCGGTGAAGAAAGACATCGACGTGCGCTCTTTCTTTTCCTTTTTCGGTTTCCCGCTGCGCTTTTTGACCTTAATGGGTTTTTCGGGAGAAACGACGGCGACGAACTTCTCGTCGGAGCCGCCCTCCGACGTATTGTCCGCAGGCGTTTCTTCCGCGGCGCCGCTGCTTTGTTCCGCAGGCGCTTCCGCAGTCAGGACCGCGGCGGACGGCGCGGCGGCGGCAATGTTTTCCGCCTCTTCCGTGGTGGTGGTCGCTTCGTCTATTGCCGGCTGCTTTTTGTCCTTCTTGCCCTTCTTGGATTTGGAGGACTTTTTGGGCTTTTCCTCCGCAGGAGGAACTTCCTCCGTCTGCGCGGACGGGAGGTCGCTTTCGGCGATGTATTCCTCAATGGGAGTCACTCCGTCGTTGCTCATTGCGGAAACGGGCGAGAGCACGGTCGGCATACCGTCGTAAGGATTGCTGTCCGCAATGACTTCGCCGTCCATAAGCTCGATTATGCGGGTGGAGTAGCGCTGGGCAAGCTCGGGATTGTGCGTGACCATTATGACGAGCCTGTTGTCCGCGATTTCCTGCAAAAGGTCCATAACCTGTTCGGACGTTTTGGTGTCCAGCGCGCCCGTGGGTTCGTCCGCAAGGATGATTTCGGGATTGTTGACGATTGCCCTTGCGATGGCGACGCGCTGCATCTGACCGCCCGACATCTGGTTGGGTTTCTTTTTGAGCTGACCGCCGAGTCCGACGCGTTCGAGCGCTTCGGTGGCGAGTTTTTTCTTTTTGGAACGCGAAACGCCGGAGATGGTCAGCGCCAGCTCCACGTTCTGCAATACGTTGAGGTGGGGGATGAGGTTGTAGGACTGAAACACGAAACCTATCGAACGGTTGCGGTAGGCGTCCCAGTCGCGGGACTTGAACTCTTTGGTGGACCTGTCGTTGATAATCAGGTCGCCGTCCGTGTATTGGTCGAGTCCGCCTATGATGTTGAGCAGTGTGGTCTTGCCGCAGCCTGACGGCCCTAAGATGGAAACGAACTCGCTCTTGCGGAAGTTGAGGTTTACCCCTTTCACGGCGTGCACGACGGAGTCCGCCATGCGGTAGTCCTTGACGATGTTTACGAGTTTAAGCATACGACACCACATTTGCGTCCGCTCGTCGCAGACGCCTGCCCCCACTGATTTTTCCGCGGCAAATACGGTAGATAAAATACACAATCATTATACTTTGCGCGCGCTCGTATGTCAACGGGCGCGGGATATGCTTAAAGAAATTTTTTGATTAAAGACAGCTTAAAATTTCCGTTCGTTTCTGACGCGGAGCGTCCGCTTCCGCGGGGTTGAAAACTCGGCGGTATAGTGTTAAAATTGCCGTATGAGATATGTCGCTTACGCGCTTTTCGCGCTGGTGCAATGGACGTGGGGCCTTCCGCAGACTCTGATGGGACTGTGCCTTATGTTCCGTTACCGCAGCTGCCGCCGCCGCTTTATGAACGGGGCGGTCGTCACCTATCACGACGGCGCTTTCGGAGGGGTGTCGCTGGGGATGTTCGTGTTCGTCAACGGTTCGCGCCCCGAAAGATGGATTTCGGACGCGGAGGTGCACGAGTACGGACATTCGGTGCAGTCGCTTCTGCTCGGACCTCTTTTCCTTTTGGTGATAGGATTGCCGTCCGCGCTGTGGTGCGGGCTCGCGGCGTGTGAGAAGTACCGCAGGGAAAAAGCGGTGTCCTATTATGCGTTTTATCCCGAAAGCTGGGCAAACGTCTGGGGCGCCGGCGCGACGGGCAGACCGCGCCCGACGTGGGCGGACGAAGTCGCCGCCGCCGATGCGGCAAGAATTGCCGCTGAGCGGGCGCGGAAGGAGGGGGCGTTGACTGCGGAAGGCGATGCGCCCGCGGAGGAATGATATGAAAGACGAATTCAAGGAACGTACGCTTGCGCTGATAGGAGAGGAAGGTATGCGCGCGCTGGAAAACGCCCGTGTGCTCGTTTGCGGCCTGGGCGGAGTGGGCGGCTATGCGGTCGAAGCGCTGGCGCGTGCCGGGATAGGCGGAATGGGATTGCTGGACGCGGACGTCGTGTCGCCCTCCAACCTCAACAGACAGATACTCGCGACCGTCGAAACCGTCGGAATGAAAAAGACGGAAGCGGCACGGCGCAGGATTGCCTCGATAAATCCCGATTGTCGCACAGACGTATACGACTTGTTCTATCTTCCCGAAACCGCGGAAAGCGTTCCGCTTGACGGGTACGATTGGATAATCGATGCGGTGGACACCGTGGCGGCAAAGGTCGAGCTCATCTGCCGCGCAAAGGCGCAAAACGTCAAAATAGTGAGTTCAATGGGCACAGGCAACAAATTAAGTGCCGATTTTGTCATTTCGGACATCTCGAAGACTTCCGTTTGTCCTCTCGCGCGGGTTATGCGCAGGCTCTTGCGCGAGCGCGGAGCGGAAGGGGTGGACGTGCTGTGGTCGAAGGAAACGCCGCACCGCGCGGATACGCGCATTCCGTCCAGCATATCCTACGTCCCCGCGACGGCGGGGCTTATGCTCGCGGGGCACGTCATAAGGCACATTCTCGAAGACGGAAAGGGGAATTGAGCTTTCGCGTCACGACTTTCGGCAAAGAAAAAGCCGCCCGCTGTCGGGCGGCTTTTCAAGTGCGGAAGTCAGCATTCGAATATAAAGGAAAGAGGTCCGTCCTGCTGCTGTTCGATGAACATATGTGCGCCGAACACCCCCGTTTTCACGGTTACGCCCTCTGCGCGGACTTTCTCCGTCACGCGCTCATAAAGTGCGCGGGCGCGCTCGGGCTCTTCCGCATTCCCGAAATCGGGGCGGTTGCCCGACCCTTTTCCGAGTTTGCCCGCAAGGGAGAACTGCGAAACGAGCAGTATTTCGCCGCCCGCGTCGAGTATGCTGCGGTTCATTTTGCCCGCGTCGTCGCGGAAGACGCGCAGACGCACCAGTTTGCGCGCGAAGTAGTCCGCCGCCTCTTCCGTGTCCCCCTTGCATATCGCCAGGAACACGGTGAGACCTGAGGGGATTTCGCTTACGATTTTTCCGTCCACGGAGAGGACGGAGCGGAAAGTTCTCTGAATGACGGCTCTCATATTTTTTCCTCGTTGTATTTGTTGTCTTTTTCTGCGGAGTGCGCGGCGGCGTCGGCGGTTTCGGCGCGGTTTTTCGGCGGCGCGCCTAAGAATCGGTAAAAACGGCATTCCAGCTCGGAGTTGTAAAGCGTGCGCACCCTGTCCGCTTTTCTGCCGAAGTATTTCTCGAAGGAGGGAGAAGACGTTATCACATACGCGCTCCATTCGTCCAGCCGCGCGAATGCACGCCCGAATTCGCCGTAAAGAGCGCCGAGCTCCGCGCCGTTCATAAGCCGCTCGCCGTAAGGCGGATTGGTGACGATGACTCCGTGCGAAAAGCGCGAGGACAAGTCCTTCACGTCCTGCGTCTGGAAGTGGATGTACTTGTCCATCCCGGCACGCGCGGCGTGCTCCCGCGCGAGTTTCAGTGCGGCGGGGTCTATGTCGCCGCCGCGTATCCTGAGCGCGGCGTCGCGTTTTATCAGCTGTTCCGCCTCGTCGCGCACGGAAGCGATGACGGGCGGCGCCGACGAAAAACTTTCGAAAGAGAAATTTCTGCGTATGCCGGGGGCGGTGCCCGTGCCTATGAGAGCCGCTTCGACGGGTATCGTGCCCGAACCGCAGAACGGGTCTATGAACGGGCGGTCGGCGCGCCACACGGAGAGCAGAAGCATTGCCGCGGCGAGGGTTTCGCGTATGGGCGCCTCTCCGAGTTTCACACGGTAGCCCCGTTTGTGAAGCCCCGCGCCCGAAGTGTCCAGCGTGACGGCGGCGACGTCGGCGGTCAGGCTGACCTCGATGTCGTATTTTTCGCCGTTTTCGGGCATACGCGCTCCCGTCCGCGCGCACATTGCGTCCGCTATCGCCCGCTTTGTCACGCGCTGTATGTCGCGCAGGGAAAAGAGAGCGCTTTTCAGGCTTTTCGCGCTCACCGCGACGGCGGCGTCGGGAGGAAGTATGTCTTTCCAGCGCACCCCGCGGACGCTTTCGTAGAGTTCGTCGAACGTGCGCGCCGGGAATTCGGCGAGGACTATCCGCACGCGGCCCGCCGTGCGCAGAAACACGTTCGCCCTTGCCACGTCCCGCATATTTCCGACAAAATCCACTCTGCCGTATTCCGCTCCGCCGGGAGCATAGCCCAAAGAGAGCAGTTCTCTTTTCAGCACTGCTTCCGTACCGCTTGCCGCGGACACGCGGATTTTCATTTCGCCGTCGAAAAAGCTCACAACCGCATTGTACCCGTTGTGCGCGCGGGTGTCAACGCCGCGGAGAGAGGCGTTTACGCATTGCCATATAGAATTTATGATAAGTATAGTTAAAAAACAACGCCCGCACGGGTTGACTTGCAGAGGGATGTAAGCTAGAATAAACCGTGTCGCCGCAGGGTGTGGGGAAAAGTTCGCGACGCGGCGCACAGGGTGTAATATGGATTTTCTCGAACTTTGCAAAAGGCGCGAAAGCTGCCGCTCGTATGCCGATGAACCGGTGAGCGACGCGGCTTTGCGCGAAATTGTCGAAGCGGGGCGCATCGCGCCGTCCGCCTGCAATTCCCAGCCGTGGAAGTTTTACGTTGTCGGCAGCGGCAGCGAAAGCCTGTCGGGGATGCGTCAGGCGGCGCAGATTGCGGGCAACAACAAATTTGCCGCGAAAGCGTCCGCGTTCATTGTCGTTTTCCGCGAAAAGCCCAACTATTCCGAAAGGATAGGACAGGTGCTGTTCGGCAGGGAATTCTCCGCCATAGACATAGGGCTTACGGTGGAGAATATGGCGCTTTGCGCCACTTCGCTGGGGCTCGGCACCTGCATACTCGGTATGTTCGACGAGCGCGCGGTGAAGACCTGCATCGGACTTGACAAGAAGGACAAGCGCAAAGTGGAACTGGTCATTGCGATAGGTGTGCCCGCATCCGCGGAGCCGCGCCCCAAAAAACGCAAGAGCACGGAAGAGATAGCGGTGTTTGTCAAGTGAATGACGGAGCGCGCCCGACGGCGGTGATGTTCGTGTGTTTCGGCAACATTTGCCGCTCGCCCATGGCGGAGTTCGTGTTTAAGGAAATGGCGCGGCGCGCGGGCGCACCGATTGCGGTTGCTTCGGCGGCGACGGCGTGCGAAGAGGGCAGACCGGTCCATCCCGCCGTGACGGAAAAACTGCGGGAAGAGGGAGTGCCGGCATATCCGCGGAAATCCGTGCTGCTGCGGCCGTCGGACGCGGAAAAATACGACTTATTCGTCGGAATGGACGAATATAATACGAGGGCGATACGCCGCATTTTAGGGGAAGCGGCGGCGGGGAAGATTTGCAGGCTGCTGGATTTCACGGATGAGCCGCGCGATATAGCGGACCCCTGGTACACGGGGGACTTCGACGCGACTTACCGCGACGTTTCGGCGGGCTGCAAGGCGCTCCTCGGCAGACTCGTACACAATCAAGGGCAAGTATGAAAGGGCAGAAAATAAACAAGAAAGGCAATACGGTCGTCGCGGTTGTATGCCTGCTCATAGGGCTGGCATTGCTTGCGGGCGGCATATATCTTCTCGTTGCGGGCGGCGAGGCGGTAAACGGCGGGATAATGGTCGGGCTCGGCGCGCTCATCATCGCGCTGTTCGGGTGCACGATGTATCTCATCGTCAACTTCGAAAAATTGCAGCGCAAGGCGGAAGAAAAGGCGGCGAGAGAGGCGGAAGCCAGACGTATGGCGCGCAGAATGGAAGCGGACAGACTGCGTGCCGAACGCAGGTCCGAGCTCGGCGCAGGCACTGCGGCGGCGGACAAGGAAAAGTCCGCAAACGACGAAAACGACGGTTGAAGCGTCATAAAAGCGCGCTCAACCTTTTGATTTGCAAATTATTTCAGCGGAGCGGCGATATGGACGTCACGGAGGAACTGAAAAAACTTGCCGACGCGGAGTATCGCGCTTTCCATTTGAAGCTGGTGCCGGGCATAGACCCGCAGCGCGTGCTCGGAGTGCGCATACCGTGCATACGCGCGCTGGCAAAGCGTATGACGGAAGACGACAAGAAGGAGTTTCTGACCCGTTTGCCGCACTTTTTCACGGAGGAAAATACTTTGCACGCCGTGGTGCTGAACGGCATAAAGGATTTCGACGCCGCGGCGGCGGAGCTCGAACGTTTTCTTCCGTATGTGGACAACTGGGCGGTTTGCGATGCCATTTCTCCAAAATGTTTCGCAAAGCGCGGAGTGAGCGCACGTCTGCGCGCTCTTGCGTACGGGTGGACGGAAAGTCCCCGCGTTTATACCGCGCGCTACGGGGTGAACTGCCTGCGCGACTTCTTTCTCGGCGAGGCGTACGACCCCGACGTGCTGCGCAAGGTTGCCCTGACGCACGGGGACTATTACGTCGATATGGCGGCGGCGTGGTTTTTCTGCGACGCTCTCATAAAAAGGTGGGAGGATGCCGTCGTATGGTTCGAAGAGGGCGGACTGACCGCGGCAGTGCACCGCAAGGCGGTGCGCAAAGCCGTCGAAAGTTTCCGCATAAGCGACGAACGCAAAGCGTATCTCCGCTCTCTTCCCCTGCCTTCCGAAAATTAAATTTTGCTCCGAAACCCTCTGTTCAAGGCTGTTTTTCGCTTTTTACGCTTCCGTCCGAAAATTTACTGTTGAACTATTTCTGTTTTGGGAGTATAATGACGGAGAAGACGGAGAGCAGACGTTCTCTGTCGATAAGGAGGATTATGAATTACACCATATTCAACGATTTTCTCGAAGTCACCGTATCGGACGTCGGGGCGGAACTTATGTCCGTCAAGTCCAAAAAGGACGGCACGGAGTATCTCTGGCAGGGCGACCCCGCGTTCTGGGCGGGCAGAGCCTACAACCTTTTCCCCATATGCGGCAGGCTCACGGAAGGAAAGTATACCTTCAAAGGCAAGACCTATGAGATGAACCTGCACGGGTTCGTGCGCAAGAGCACGCTGGACGCGACCGTGCTCGCCCGCGACAAAATCGATTTCGGTATGCGCGCGGACGAAAGGACGCTTGCGATGTATCCTTTCGATTTCGAATATCACATCTGTTATTCCCTTGTCGGCAGCACCGTGAAGATGGAGATATCCGTCATCAACCACACGGATACGACTATGCCTTTCGCGCTCGGCGGTCACCCCGGATTCAACGTGCCCCTCGGCGCAGACGGCGGCAGATTCGAGGATTATTACGTGGAATTCGTGCCGGGATGCAAGCCGAAATCGATATATATGTCCGACACCTGCTATACGACCGACCGCGTGGACGATTTTCCGCTGGAAGACGGCAAAATACTGCGGCTGAAACATTCTCTGTTCGACCGCGACGCGCTGGTGCTTTCGCACACCTCCCACCGCATAGAACTGCGCAGCGACGCGACGCCGCGCAAAGTCATCCTCGAAGTGCCCGATGCAATGAAGTATCTCGGCATATGGCACGCTCCGAAGAAGGAAGCGCCGTACGTCTGTCTGGAACCGTGGACAAGTCTGCCCGCATACGACGGCATCGTCGACGACCTTGCGACCAAACGCGATATGTGCGAGCTTTCCCCGCTCGCGACGTATGAGCTCATCTGGACGATAACCGTGGAGTGAGCGGCCGTACGGGACGGGAAGTTCCCCGCTACGGCGACGCCGCCGTTTTCCCCGACGCAAACGCGTCATCCGCAGAGTGAGGCAACGGAATGTCGCAGCGATAAAAAGCATAAACGCCGCTTTATGCGGCGTTTTTTGTTTCTTGAACGACAGGTTTTGACGTGAGTGCGGCGACAGCTCTTTCTGACGGTCAGAATTCTATGCGGAATGTCGTGCCCGCGCCGAGCTCGCTTTTCACCGTCAGTTTCCAGCCCGCGCGGTCGCAGAGTTTCTTGACGACCGCGAGCCCCAGCCCGAAGCCGCCGTGCTTGCCGCTGTGGGATTTGTCGACGGTGAAGAAGCGGGAGAATATCTTGTTCAGGTTCTCTTCCGATATGCCTATGCCCGTGTCCGAAACTTCCGCGTAAGGCGAGTGCCCGCCCTTTACGACCACGGAAACGGAACCGCCCTCTTTGTTGTATTTGGTGGCGTTGCGGATGAGATTGCCGAATATCTCCGTCAGTCTCTCCGTGCGCGTCGGCACGACGACCCCCTCTTCCGCATCCACGGTGAGGGTGAGCCCGCGCTGTTCGATGTCCGCGCGCAGCGACTCCGCCACTTCCTTTGCGGCGGCGGCGACGTCGCAGTCGTAGCAGGGCAGTTCGTCGTTTTCCAGTTCGTTGAAGTTGATGATGCAGGAGATGAGCCCCGAAAGCCTGTCCGCCTGCGTCTTGATGATGCGGTACGCTTTCCTTTTGGTTTCTTCGTCGAGGTCGCCGTGGTCGAGCAGTTCGGCAAAGCCCTTTATGCTGGTGAGGGGGGTGTTCATCTCGTGTGAGATGTTGGAAATGAACTCGTTTTTGGACTCCTGCGCCCGCGCCACGCGCTGCTGTTCCGCGTCGATGACTTCCATTTGGGAGCGGATTTCCTCGTTCTTGCGGTTGAGGATTTCGGTGATGGGGTAGAGTTCGGTGTATTTGGTGGAGAGAGGAGTGTTGCCGCGCGACTGTTTGGCGAGCTCTTCGACGGGTTTGAGGGCGTAGCTGGTGGCGAAATACGAGAATATGAGGCACACCACGACGTCCAGCGCGAGGAACCACGCGAGGGTGGGCAGCGAGTCCACGACCACGTCCCATTGCGACGAGGTGTGTATGCCGAGCCTTACGAGCCTGTCGCCGAAGCTCTTGCACACATAGAGCATATCTTCGCCCGTTGTGTCGGAATGGCGCGAGGACCAGCCCTCGCCCGAAAGGATGGCGGCGGCGACCTCTTCGCGTTCGGCGCGGCTTTCGCCCGCCGCGACACCCGCGCTGTCGCCCGTGACTATGCCTTCCGCTGTGAGGAAAGTGACCCTGAGCCCGCCGAGCGACTGCGAAAGGGCGGAGGCCGCTTCCGCGTCCTCGCCGCAGCGGGAGATGTCCAGCGCGTTTATCTGCGCGGTGATGTAGCCTCTCGTGTTGTCAAGCAGCGACTGATAAGAAACGCCGGTGCTGACCAGCGTGAAAAGAAGAAGTCCGACGACCGTGATGATGAGAGTGACAAGCAGAATGCGCTTTCTCATTTACGCTCTGAATTTGTAGCCGACCCCGAACACCGTTTCGTAGTTGAAACCGAGCTTGCGCAGGTGACTGACATAATTGTCTATGGTGCGCGTTTCGCCGCCTTCGTATCCCCAGACGTTGGAGAGAAGTTCGTCGCGCGTGAGCACTTTGTCGGGATTTTCGAGGGAATATTGCAGCAGTTTGAACTCTTTGCCTGAGAGATTGATTTCGCGTCCGCCGAGAGTCACCAGCATTTTTTCGCAGTCCATAAAGACGTCGCCGACTTGGAGCACGGGCTGTTTTTTCTTCATTCTGCGGAACACCGCCGCGATTTTTGCGGAGAATTCGAGTATGCCGAAAGGTTTTGCGATGTAATCGTCCGCTCCGAGGTTGAGCCCCGTAACCTTGTCGGACTCTTTGCCGAGGGCGGAAAGCATAATGCAATAGACGTCGGAATGTTTGTTTTTGAGCCAGGCGAGCACGTCAAGTCCGTTGCCGTCCGGGAGCATTATGTCCAGCACCGCGATACGGGGCGGCTTTGCCGTCGCCGCTTCCTTGAACGCTTTGACCGTGCCGAACGTGTGGCAGCTGATGTCACTGAGCTGCAACGTGCATTTGACGAGGTCGCATATGCCGTCGTCGTCTTCGAGAAGATAAACGAGTTTTTCCATAATTTCCTCCCGCGGGAGATTCAGCTGTTCTCGACGGAGTGCGCTATGTAGTTGAGGTGGTCGCCCACACGTTCGAGATTGCAGACGAGGTTGACGAACACACCGCTGCTTTCGGGACGGCACTCTCCGCTGCCAAGTCTCTGAACGTGTTCCTTGATGAGGCGTTTGCGGCGGGAGTCTATCTCGTTTTCGATGTCGTCCACCTCCGCAAGCAGGTCGCCCGCGCCCGTGGTGAGGGCTTTGCCCGCCTTTTCCGACATTTCTTCGAGCAGCCCGAACATATCTTTCACGTCGTCCTTGACTTTGGGAGAGAAATAAAGGCTGTCCTTTTCCGTGCGGCGCGTGTACTTGGTGACGTTCTGCGCAAGCTCGCCCACGCGGTGGATGTCGCCGAGACAGGAGTGCAGCGCGGCGACGCGTTTTTCGGTGTCGAGGGTGGAGTCGTATGCGGAAATCTGCACAAGATAGGAGTCTATCTTCGTCAGCGCTTCGTCCACCTCTTCGTTGAGTTCCGCCACTTCCGCGGCTTTGGAAGTGTCCTGTGCGATGAACCCGTCCACCGCCACGTTGAGCGTGTGCACGGCTTTTCTCAGCACGTCCGCGGCTTCTTCCGTCGCGCTGTCGACGGCGAGAGCGGGAGTGGGCAGCAGACGTTTGTCAAGACGCGAAGACACGGACTCTTCCTCTTTGCCGTCGCGTTTGCGGGGGCGCACCAGCAGTTCGGACAGTTTCACCAGCCCGTTGGTGAAGGGCAGGAACAGTATCGTGCTGATGACGTTGAAGAAGGTGTGGAACATCGCTATCTGAGTGCCGGGGTTGTTGGGGAACCACGCTTCCAGCGTCATTGCGTTCATTTCAGGCCAGCAAATCATTATGATGAAGAAGATGATTGAGCCTATGACGTTGAAGAGCAGATGTATGACCGCCGCGCGTTTTGCGTTGATGTTGGTGCCGATGCACGAAAGCAGGGCGGTGACGCAGGTGCCGATGTTGGTGCCGAGCACGACGTACATAACCGCGTTTCCGCCGCCGCCGATGATTATGCCCTGCGTCGCCATCGATATCAGAATGACCGTGATAGCGGAGGAGCTCTGGACTATTGCGGTGATGGCGATGCCGAGGAAGAAGAGCAGGAAGGGATTGGTTATGCTCGCGAAAAGGTCGACGATGACCTGGCTTTCCCTGAAAAATTCCATGGAAGCGTCCATCACGTCAAGACCGACGAACACAAGCCCCAGACCCGCTATCGCGTAGCATACCGTCTGCACCTTTTCCTTTTTGGTGGTGAGAGAGATGAGCACGCCTATGCCCGTGAGCCCCATTGCGAACGTCGCGAAATCGAATGCCGAAAGCGCCGCAATCTGTGCCGTTATGGTGGTGCCGATGTTGGCGCCCATGGTGATGGTGGTGGCCTGCGTGAGGGTCATGACGCCCGCGTTGACCAGCCCGACCACCATGACCGTCGTCAGCGACGAACTCTGAATGATTGCCGTCGTGACCGTTCCTATGCCGACGCCCGCCAGATTTCCTGACCACTCCTTTGCCTTTGCGCGGAGCTTGTCCTTTTTGGTTGCTCCCTCGGGAAGAACGGCTTTGCCGGACGCCCGATGGAAGAGGTTGCGCATTTTCGTAGTTGCGAGCTTCTCCATATTGTCGGAGAGCAGTTTGACGCCTATCAGAAAGGCGCCGAGTCCTGCGAGGAGCTCAAAGACTGCGTAAGCGTATTGCATAAATCACCGTGTTTTCTCTCGTTTTCGTGAATACGGCGGACACTTTTCCGCCGTTGTTCGGTTAAATCAATATAAGCCTAATGACAGTCTAACACGGAATATGTCATTTAGTTGTCACAAAATTGTAAAAAAAGAAAATCGCCGCCAATCGGTAGTCAATCGACATCTGTTATGATAATATGTGTTTTGCACAAAAAGTTAATTCTATTTACAAATGCGCCTTACGCGCGCTTGCGCAGGGCGTAACCGAATAAGCAAGGAAAAACAAAGGTGATGCAATGCTGAAACTGATAGAAATCACGAAAGAGTACAAGACCGAAGAAGAGAGCGTGCTCGCTCTCCACAACGTGTCGCTCGAATTCCGCAAGAACGAATTCGTGTCCATCCTCGGACCGTCCGGCTGCGGAAAAACCACAATGCTCAACATCATCGGCGGGTTGGACCGCTATACAAGCGGCGATATACAGGTGGACGGCATCTCCACGGAAGAGTTCGACGACGTGGACTGGGACACCTACCGCAACAGGCGCATAGGCTTCGTCTTCCAGTCTTACAATCTCATTCCGCATATGACCGTGCTCAAAAACGTGCAGCTCAGCCTCACGCTCGCGGGCATATCCAAAGAAGAGGGCCGCGAAAGAGCGTTGGAAGCGCTCCGCAAAGTCGGGCTCGAAAAACAGGCGAAGAAAAAGCCCAACCAGATGTCGGGCGGACAGATGCAGAGGGTGGCGATTGCCCGTGCTCTCGTCAACAATCCCGACATCATTCTTGCCGACGAACCCACGGGCGCGCTGGACAGCGAATCCGGCGTGCAGGTCATGGAACTGCTCAAAGAGGTGGCGCGGGACAGACTTGTCATCATGGTCACCCACAACGGACAGCTGGCGGAAGAGTACAGCACCAGAATCATCAATCTCCGCGACGGCGAAGTCGTCGGCGACACAATGCCTTACGACAGCGCGGCGGAAACAGCGGAAGAACCCGTCGCGAGCGTCGGAACGGGGGAAATCGCCGAAAACGGCGATAAAACATACGTTTCTGCGGATGAAAGCACCGTTTCTGCCGAACCCGCGCCGCCGAAGAAGAAGTCGTTCTTTGCCAGGCTCGGCGCTTATCTGCGCAAATCTCGCGCGAAAGACAAGTCTTCGATGTCAATCGCCACGGCAGTCAATCTGTCCTGGACGAACCTGCTCAGCAAGAAGGGGCGCACCCTGCTTACGTCCATTGCGGGCAGCATCGGCATCATCGGCATAGTGGTCGTCCTTGCGCTTTCCAATGGCGTGAACGCGTACATCGCGGGGCTCGAAGAGGATGCGCTTTCGCAGTATCCCATTACGATAAACGACCGCGACGTGGCAATGGACACCATTATGAACACCATACTCGGCTCCGCAGGCAATACGGGAGAGCAGTATCCCGACAGCGGACAAATCATAGTCGGGGAAGTGCTCGGCTCGCTCCTCAGCCAGATTTCAAGCGTGTTTGCGGAGAACGACCTCAAAACGTTCAAGGAATACATCGAAGCGAATTTCGACGACGAACTCGGTGTGGTGAAGTACGGCTACGGCACGACGATGAACATCTACACCGACGACCCGAAAAATCCGGAAACGGATTATATGAAAGTCAATCCCTTCACCGACGCGATGGGCGACTTTATGGATATGGAATTGCCCGGAATGGGAGCGATTTCCGATATTGCGTCTTCCTTCACCGCGGTGTGGGACCAGCTTTCCACGAGCCAGGAGCTTCTCGACAGACAGTATGACGTGCTGGACGGCAGATGGCCCTCGCAGGATTCCCCCAACGAGATAGTCATCGTCCTCGACAGCTACAACACATTGCCCGACTTCGCGATGTTTATGCTCGGTCTGCGCTCCCAGGAAGACCTTATGAACATAATTCTGCCCGGAGGCGGAGACGTCAAGGACGAGTTTTACGAGCCCATCGACATTTCAAGCCTTATAGGCAAGGAATACAAAGTGCTCACCGACTCCGACTACTTCTATGCGGACGAGAATTCCGAGTCCGGCTATTCTCAGGCGGACAGGACGACGACGGAAAAATCCGTCATCGACCCGCTCATCGAGGAAAACGGGGCGCTCACTCTCGAAGTCGTCGGCATAGTCCGTCCGAAGCCCGGCGTGACCGTGACGTCCATCAACGGCTATGTCGGCTACACGGAAGCGCTCACTCTCGCGCTGCTCGAAAAGGCGGAGAGCCACACTGTCGTCGGAATGGTGCAGGATGCGGCGAAACTCGCCGCGGCGAGAGGTGACGCGGAAGCGGCGGAAAGCATCGTCGTCACGGAAGACAATTTCAAGAAGTTCGCTTCTCCCATAGCGCTTGCGGAAGAGGTGGAATATCCCGGCGCGCTGTTCGGCACGGAAACGATAAAGATAGACGTCGGGACGGAAATCAAATCCTATGATATATACGTGGAGATGCTCCGCGCTCTCGGCGTGGCGGACCCTGACACTCCGCAGTCAGTGTCTTTCTATCCGAATTCCTTTGACCACAAGGCGGATATAGAGCGGTTCATTGCGACATATACGGAAGAAACGGGCAATGATTTGAAATACACGGACCAGCTTGCGATTATGATGTCTTTCGTCGAACAGCTCAGTTCCACGGTCACTCAGGTGCTGGTCGGGTTCGCCGCAATCTCGCTCATCGTGTCCACGATAATGATTGCAATCATCATCTACACTTCCGTGCTGGAACGCCGCAAAGAAATAGGCGTGCTGCGAAGCCTCGGCGCAAGAAAGAAGGACATATCCCGCGTGTTCATTGCGGAGTCCGCAATCCTGGGTGCGTATTCGGGAGCGATAGGCGTACTTGTCGCGGCGGCGGTGTCGGTGGCGGGCAGCGCAATACTATCCGCCGTGCTGGGAATAAGCGGGCTTATGTCCGTATCCTGGTGGCAGTGCCTGGTGATGTTCGGCATAAGCATTCTGCTCAGCGTCATAGCGGGCTTCATCCCGTCGCGCATAGCCGCCAAGAAAGACCCGACGACTGCGCTCCGCAGCGAATGACGACGCCGGGACGGCGTCTGACAACAAGCGCCCCTCAGTTGCGGGGGCGCTTTCTTTTGACAAAAATTGTGCATATTTTCGGCGACGGGGTTGAAAATAAGTTAAGCGTATTATATAATATATCGCGAAAAAAATACGACGTTTCCGCTCGGTCGGAAAGGTCGTCAACGAGGTGATTTTATGGGTGAATCAAAAAAGGTCAAGTCCACCGTGAGTATGCGTGACAGCAACGTAATGCTCTGCCTGCTCTTTATCGTGCTGGGCGTGCTGTTCGTTTGGCTGGAATCTGCGGTGTCTGCAATCGCAATGATGACCATCGGCGTCATCGCCACCGTCCTCGGGCTTTTCGAACTCTTCCACAAGAATTGGATTATGGGCGTCGTAGAGGTGCTGATAGGCGTTGCGCTCATCGTCATTGCGGCAGTCAAACCCGACATTGCGATTCTCATTCTCGGCATTGCAATTCTTCTGTTTGCGATAATCCTCGGCGTCGTCACAATCAAGCATTTCAAGGGTATGGCTGCGCTTTCCAAGGTGCTGTTCATTCTGACGATAGTGCTTGCGCTCGTCGTCGGCATCCTGTTCATAGTCGCTTATGCAGTGAGCGGCGTGGACGGAATCTTCATCGCCATCGGCGCATTGAGCCTTGCCGCAGGTGTCGTTATGCTTGTTAAGGCGGCGATTACGGGCGGCAAAGCCGTCTGAACGGCGCTACTTAGCGTGATACGGCGTCAAAGCCCTTTCCGCATTGTGGTCACGTACGGTTAAGTACGCTCCCTTATGCGGGAAGGGCTTTTCCTTGTCTGA
>UQVO01000024.1 GCA_900544575.1 uncultured Eubacteriales bacterium
TGGCATAACATTGCGCCGCCTGAGAGGCGGCGCATCGGAAGCACTTGTGCCCGAGCGCCGAAGGTGTCCTCCCGCAACCGTGGGTGCCCTTTCAGGGGGCACGGTTGCGGGGGAAACCCGCAGGAAGGGGGTTCAATATTCCCCTGTCAGAGAACGAAATAAAATCGGGGGTCCCCATAAAACGGATGCTGTCCGTTTTATGGGGTTTCATTCGGGATTCCCGCCGAAAGGACGCAGTCGTTTCGGTGGGAATTGTTGTCTCGGCGCAATAAATGAGAATTATCATTTTATACGTCGGTTTTATCCGGTGCGCATACATACGCAGATAAATCCGGGCGCATCGGATGTATTTACATTAAGTCGGTTTGTTTATGCGGAGGCGCGGTCCGTATTGTGAGAGCCGCAAAGCCCGACGGTGGGCGGGTATGCCTGCCGATTGTTTTTTCGGGCGCTTTTTTGATGCGTTTCGGTTGACTATATTTTGTTTGGATTTATAATTGTTCTTGCTATATTAAACAAGGCACGGCCGTTCGTAGGGCCGATTGCGAAGGAGTTTTTATGATTATCACACTCAAAGACGGCAAACAGCTCGAAGTCGAGGGGGCGATGTCCGCGCTCGACATCACAAAGCGCATAAGCGAAGGGCTTGCCCGCGCCGCGCTGGTCGCCAAAGCCAACGGGAAGTTCGTGTCTATGAACGAAATCGTCGACCGCGACTGCACCTTCGAAGTTTTCACTTTCAAGGACGAAGCGGGCAGACTCGCGTACAGACACACCTGTTCGCACATTCTCGCGCAGGCGGTCAGAAACATCTATCCCACCGCGCAGCTGGCGATAGGTCCCGCCGTCAAGGACGGTTTTTATTACGATTTCGAGTTCAAGACTCCCATCACGCAGGCGGATTTCGAAAAGATTGAAGCCGAGATGAAGAGCATCATCAAGGCGGATATGCCCATCGTCCGCAGCACGATGAGCCGCAAAGACGCGGAAAAATTCATCAAGAAATCCAAGCAGAGCTACAAGATGGAGCTGCTTGCCGACATCCCCGAAGGGGAAGAGATAAGTTTTTACACCCAGGGCGACTTTACCGACCTGTGCGCGGGGCCTCATCTGGCGTCTACGGGCAAGGTCAAGTGCTTCAAACTCACGTCTTTGACGGGGGCGTATTGGCGCGGCAACGAGAAGAACAAGATGCTCACCCGCATTTACGGGACCGCTTTCGACAAAAAGTCCGACCTCGAAGAGTACCTTGCGAAACTTGAAGAGGCGAAGAAGCGCGACCACAACAAACTGGGCAGGGAACTCGGCATCTTTATGACCGACGAAAACATCGGTCAGGGGCTGCCGCTCATTATGCCCAAGGGCGCGCGCATTATCCAGACGATGCAGCGTTTTGTCGAGGATGAGGAACAGAGGCGCGGCTATCTGCTCACAAAGACGCCCATAATGTCCAAAAACAATCTGTTCATCACCTCCGGTCACTGGGACCACTACAAGGACAAGATGTTCTATATCGGCGAAGAGGACGTGGACGACGAAATCCTGTGCCTGCGCCCGATGACCTGTCCGTTCCAGTTCACCATTTACAAAAACGGGCTGAAATCTTACCGTGACCTGCCCATAAGATATGCGGAAACCGCAATCGAGTTCAGAAAAGAGGCAAGCGGCGAAATGCACGGGCTCACGCGCATACGCCAGTTCACCCTTGCCGACGGGCACATCGTCTGCACTCCCGACCAGCTCGAAGACGAGTTTGCGGGAGCGGTCGACCTCATCAAGTTTATGTTGAAGACCTTCGACCTCGAAGGCGACGTGTCTTACCGTTTCTCCCGCTGGGACCCCAAGAATGCGGACAAATACGTCGGCAGCGCGGAGGACTGGGAGCGCAGCGAAGGCGCAATGAAGACCATTCTCGACGACCTCGGCATAGATTACACGGAAGAATGGGGCGAGGCGGCGTTCTACGGTCCGAAACTCGACATCCAGGGCACCAACGTCCACGGAAAAGAGGACACTCTTTTCACGGTTCAGCTCGACTTTGCGCTTGCGGAAAGGTTCGATATGATGTACATCGACGAGAACGGCGAAAAGGCGCGTCCGCTCATCATACACCGCAGTTCCATCGGCTGCTACGAGCGCACGCTCGCTATGCTCATCGAAAAATACAACGGAGCGTTCCCGCTCTGGCTTGCGCCCGAACAGGTCAGGGTGCTTTCCCTCACCGACCGTACGGCAGGCGCCGCTAAGGGTGTTGCCGCACAGCTCACTCAGGCGGGGCTGCGTGCGGAAGCGGATGTGCGCAGCGAGAAGCTCGGCAAGAAAATCAGGGAAGCGCAGCTC
Organism: uncultured Eubacteriales bacterium; assembly: GCA_900544575.1. Classification (GTDB taxonomy): domain Bacteria; phylum Bacillota; class Clostridia; order Christensenellales; family CAG-917; genus Limadaptatus; species Limadaptatus stercorigallinarum. The sequence goes on from UQVO01000024.1 coordinate 2,341, forward strand.
GAAAAAGTGCCTTATGTCCTCGTCATCGGCGACAAAGAGGCGGAAGACGGCGTGGTTTCCGTGCGTCACCGCGCGGACGGCGACCTCGGCGTAATGAAAATCGAGGACTTCCTCACACTCGCGCAGGCGGAAATCGCAAGCAAAGTGAGAAAATGACATTGAAGTGAACGAAAACCGAAAACTCCTTCCCGAGCGGAAGGAGTTTTTTTATGTTGCGATATATTTTGTAAAGAATTGCAATCGGCTTGCCGAAAGTGTAAAATGAGGCCTGGGCAAGCAAACGAAAGGGGAAGTGCCGCGCCTTTTGCGCGGACGGAAACGTACCGATGATTTTCACGGGAGAGCACTACTATCTGGGGCTTATTCAGGCGGCACTCATTGTCGTGCATATTCTGCTCGGTGTCTTCGTGGCGGGGAAAAACCGCTGTTTCGACAGGCTTGTCGTGTGGGTCATCGGCGCTTATCTGCTGTTTTACAAGATGTGGGAATACGGACCTTTTGAGACTTTGCCTCTCGACCTTTCCGCAATGTCCTATTTTCTGTTCGGATTTGCCGCATTCATCCCGTTCCGTCCGCTGAAAACCGCCGCGTCGTTCAGCGCAATGCTGAGCGGAGTCGTGTATGCGGTCACTATGACGCTTTACCCCGAGTCGCACATAGGGATTCTCCACACGTCGAACAGATATTTTCTCGTGGCTATGGCGATGGCAAACCACAATCTGATGTTTGCGGGCGGACTTTTTATGTCCTCGCGCCACAGGTTTGTCAGGACCGACTATGTGTGGGTGTTCGGCTGGCTGGCGTTTTTCTTCGGATACGTCATACTGCTCATATACGGCTACGGCGCAGACCTGCGCACGTCCAGCATAGTGCAGATAATGCAGGGTACGCTCGTCGCGGACGTGCTCGGACTGGAAATGACCGCGGCATATTACGTTGTCTATTACATCATCTTCTTTTCGCTTTTCGGAGCCGTGGTGTGGCTGTACGGTCTGCTGAACCGCGCCTATCACAAAAAGGACCCGCCTTATCTGCCACCCCCGCGTGCGCTGCCAGAATTTTTCGCCTGACAGATATTAAAACGCGTGGTAAAGCCCGTGTCCTTCCGCCATTGCCTGAGTCGCCGACGGAAAGATTTCGCGCGAACGGGAGGATTATAATCCGCTCGTGAGCGTGTATGTGGAGGTGGTGCTGCTCAACAACCTGGCGGTGGACGCCTTGCTTGTTTACGCGGTGCTGTTTTTGAGGCGGAGAAAGGTGCGGAAACTGCGCTTTGCGCTTGCCGCGGCTGTCGGAGCGGCGGTTGCCGTGGGTTATGCGGTGATGCCCGACGGCGGACGCATAGCCGTGCGCGCGCTGCTGGCACCCGTTATGACGCTTATTTTCGACCGCTATTCCGGCTTCAAAGACTACATAACCTCGCTTGCGCTGTTTGCCGCGCTGACTTTTGCTCTCGGCGGCACGGTGTCAGGAGTGAGTTATCTCGTCGGAGCGGACCTGAACGGTTATCTCGTGCTCGGTCTGACCGCATTCGGCGCATTGGCGCTGCTTGTCGCCCTTCGGTGCGTCATTGCCGTGCGCGCCAAACGTGCAAGGCATATATGCGCCGCGCGTGTCACCGTGCACGGGCGCGAGCTCACCGCGGAAGCGCTTTGCGACAGCGGAAACACGCTGACGGATTGCGTGAGCGGATTGCCCGTAATCATCGTTTCCGAACACTTCGCGGGGCTGGTGGACGGCTGGCACGGCGAGGAACGGGCGGCAAACATAGAGGGCTTTGTGGAGCTTGTCACCGTGAGCGGACGTGCCAGCCTGCCGCTGGTCGGGGTCGATACGGTGAAAGTGAACGGCAGAGAATGCTGCGCATACGCCGCGCTTTCGGACAAAAATTTCGAAGGCTACGAGATAATCCTGCAAAACACGATGTTCTGACGTGAGCAAAAGGGGTAAATTATGAAAATAAGAGAGATTTTGAGCAAAATACTGCGTTTTCTGGGCTTCGGCAAACCCTGCGCGGTGGATTACATATCGTCGGGCGACACGCTGCCGTCGCCTATGACGCCGGAAGAGGAAGCTAAAACGCTGGAAGAATATATGAACGGCAGCGAGGAAGCGCGGCTGAAACTCATCGAGCGCAACCTCCGCCTTGTGGTTTACATAGCAAAACGCTTCGACAACACGGGCGTGGACCTGGAAGACCTCATTTCGATAGGCACGATAGGTCTTATAAAGGCGGTGGGCAGTTTCAAACCCGACAAAAACATCAAACTTGCCACTTTTGCGTCGCGCTGCATAGAAAACGAAATCCTTATGCACTTGCGCAAGACGTCGAGGCTGAGGTCGGAAGTGAGCCTTGACGAGCCGCTGAACGTGGATTGGGAAGGGAATGTGCTTCTGCTTTCCGACGTGCTTGGGACGGAGCCGGATTCCATTTACAAGGACGTGGAGCTGTCCGCCGAAAAGGAAATGCTGCGGGAAAGTTTTTCGCGGCTGCCGGAGCGCGAAAGGAAGATAGTGGAAATGCGTTTCGGACTGGACGGCAAGGAAGAGAAGACGCAGAAAGAGATTGCGGAGATGATGGGCATTTCGCAGTCGTACATATCGAGGCTGGAAAAGAAGATTGTGTCCTCGCTCAAAAAAGAGATAGCCAAACTCGGATGATTGTGCATAAAAGTCGGAATTTTAACGAAACTATTCTGAAATAGGGCAAAAAGTATTATACTTTTCGGCAATTTTTAGAAAAGTTCTCCTACATAAACCGTGCAGGAGGACTTTTTTCGTGAATAAAGTTACCATTTGCGGCGTGGATACGGGCAGTTTGCCGCGGCTCACCGCGGCGCGCAGCGAAGAGCTGCTTGCGCAGATAGAAGAAGGCAATGCAGAGGCAAAGGAGCTGTTTCTCCGCGCAAATATGCGGCTGGTGCTGTCCGTCGTGGGCAGGTTTTCCGCTTCGCCCGAAAGCGCCGACGACCTCTTTCAGGCGGGTATGGTGGGGATGATGAAAGCGCTCAACAATTTCGACCGCAGTCTCGGTATGCGTTTTTCCACTTATGCCGTGCCTATGATTATCGGTGAAATAAGGCGCAGTCTGCGCGACAGAACTGGCGTGAAAGTGCCGCGTTCGCTGCGGGATACGGCGTACAAAGCCCTGAAAGCGCGCGAAAAGCTGGTGGAGAGCAATCTCAAAGACCCCGGACTCACCGAAATCGCGGAAGAGATAGGGGTGAGTATGCGGCAGGTGGCGTGTGCGCTGGACGCGGTCAGCGAACCCGTTTCCTTTTACGAGCCTGCGTTTTCGGACGGCGACGACGGTATGCAGCTGCTGGACCAGATTGCCGACGAAAAAGAGAACGCGGACAGCTGGTCGGAGCGGATTGCGCTCGCAGAGGCGCTCGGACAGGTGCCCGAAAGGGAGTTGTGCGTGCTGAAAATGCGTTACTTCGAAGGAAAAACGCAGAACGAGATAAGCGAAAAGGTAGGCGTGAGCCAGGCGCAGGTCAGTCGTCTGGAAAAGTCCGCCGTCGCAAGACTGCGTCGGCTTCTGGACTAGAACAGGGTGCGGTAATAAATCCGCGCCCAAAGGGCGCGAACACCCGTGACAAGGGCGGCGAGGCGGAATTTTCCCTCCCGCTCTTTGTTTTCCGGCGCGGAAATCACGTATTTTGCGCGTGCGGCAGAGGGAGCGGAGCGACCGTCCGCAATGCGGCGTGCGGAGTCTGCCGCGCGGGCGTCATTTGGGGTAGTATTCTTCGTCATCGCCTTCGCCCTCCTTGCATATCGATACGCCGCCCACCATTTCCACCAGAATGACGTCGCCGCCGATTTTTACGATGTTGTTCCACGGGATAAACAGATTGTCCGAGGACGTGAAGCTCTTGAAAAAGCTCTTTTTCCCGGGGACTACCAGACCGAGTATCCTGCCGTAAGCCGTAAACACCATATCGCAGGTGTGCCCAAGCTGCCGCCCGTCGGCGACGTTGACCACCTGTTTGTCGGCGAGTTCGGCAAAAGTGTATTGCTTGACGTTCATACCGCAAGATTATGCCCGCAGGGAAAGGTTTATGCGGAAAGTCGGTTTTTTTGTCAAATTCTTTACATCGCGCCGATTTTATTGTATAATATATACAATATTTCGGCGAGGACAACGGATTATGAAATGTATTTACTGCGGATGTATGGACAGTAAGGTCGTCGACAGCAGGCAGAACGAAGAGGGCACTTCCATCCGCCGCCGCCGCGAGTGCGAAAGCTGCGGAAAACGCTTCACCACCTACGAAACCATCGAGAGCACTCCCGTGCTGGTCATCAAAAAGGACGGCAGCAGGCAGACTTTCGACCCCGGCAAGGTCAAAATCGGCATTATGAAAGCGTGTGAAAAGCGCCCGATTTCGATGACCGCCATTGACAAAATGGTGACGGAAATACAGCGCAAGGTGCTCAATTCGCTGGAACAGGAAGTTTCTTCCAAGTATATCGGCGAGCTGGTGATGGAACAGCTCCGCGACGTGGACGACGTGGCGTACGTCCGCTATGCTTCGGTGCACCGTCAGTTCAAGGACATCAACACGCTGCTCAACGAGATTGAGGAGCTTGTCAAACTCAAAGACCAGCTTTCGGACAAGAAAAAATAACGCGGAAAGGCTTCGTGCGGTGCCGGCAGGCGGCGTCCCGAAACCCGATGAAACACTGAAAAGACGGATTTTCCGTCTTTTTTGTTTTCCGCTTTCCCGCGCGTGAGGACAGGGAGGGAACGTGTTTTCGGGGCAGGCGTTTGCCGTGGAGGGGGTTTGCGGCGGGGAGTAAGGCGGAATTGTCAAAAATTTTCCGTTCGGCGCATATTATGTAGAACCTCGGAGGGTGTATGGCGCTCGAAAGTCTTTTCCTGCTTCTCAAAAATCTCGTTCTCTTTTCCTCGTACGTATCCGACAAAAGTTCGTTCCCCAAGCCGCTTTCAAAGGAAAAGGAGGCGGAATACATACTGCGCGCGGAGCAGGGCGACAAGGAGGCGAAGGAAATACTCATCAGGCACAATCTCCGTCTTGTCGCACATATCGCGAAAAAATACGCCAATTACGGCGACAACGACGAGCTGATTTCGGTGGGGTCGATAGGGCTTATCAAGGCGGTGGAAAGTTTCAACCACACAAAGGGCACCCAGCTTGCTACGTATGCGTCGAGATGTATCGAAAACGAGATACTGATGACTATGCGCGTCTCCAAAAAACACCGTTCCAACGTGTCTTTGAACGAACCGGTGGGCGTGGACCGCGACGGCAACGAGCTGACGATTATGGATATGCTCGCGGACAGCGGGTCAGTAATCGAGGACGTGGAGAGCAATATGCTTATGGAAAGGCTGCTCGAAATCACCGCCCATTGCCTGAACGAGAGGGAATATGCCGTCATCAGGCTTCGATACGGGCTTGGGGGTGCGCCCGCTCTGACGCAGAGGGAAGTGGCGGCGAAGTTCGGCATATCGCGCTCTTATGTGTCGAGGATAGAAAAGCACGCTCTGCAAAAAATAAAATCCGCGATAGTCGCCGAAGAACTGTACGTTTAGGGCGGATTGAAGTCGGAAGTTTCGCGCCGAACGCAGAAGTCCGCCGAGGCGGCGCGGCGGCAATAATACTTGTAGTAAACACATAAATTTTATTACGTTCGGAAGATTTGCCCGTTGACAGACGGGGTTTTTGGCTTTATAATGCACAAGGCTGCGCGCGGGAAGGCGCTGCGGCGGGAGGCAGCTTATGAAAAAGTATGACATCTGCATAGTCGGAGCGGGTCCTGCGGGCATTTTTACGGCGATTGAACTTCTGCGCCGCGGAAGCGACAAGAAAATGGTCATCGTCGAAAAAGGACAGCCCGTCGAAAAGAGGAAGTGTCCCAAGGCTTACGGCGGACCTTGCCGCAACTGCAAGCCTTACTGCCACATTACGACGGGATTTTCGGGTGCGGGCGCGTTTTCGGACGGCAAACTGTCGCTTTCTTACGAAGTGGGCGGCGAGCTTCCCGAACTCATAGGGCACGATTTCGCGCAGGAACTCATCAACTATACCGACAAGATTTATCTCGAATTCGGCGCGGACGAGCACATAGAAGGGCTCGGCAACGAGGACAAGGTCAAGGAAATCCGCAAAAAAGCGATTAAAGCGGGGCTCAAACTCGTGGATTGCCCCATCCGTCATATGGGCACCGAAAAGGCGCAGGGCATATATCTCGCCATAGAAAATTATCTGCGCGACAACGGCGTGGAAATGATATTCGGCGCGCAGTGCAACAACATAATCCTGGAAGACAACGTCTGCAAGGGCGTGATTATCGAGGACGCTAAGGACGGAGTGCGGGAATTGCGCGCGGACAAGACAATCATCGCCACCGGCCGCCGCGGAGCGGACTGGCTGGAAAAGATGTGTGCGGAGCACAACATTGCCCACGCCCCCGGCGTCGTGGACATCGGAGTCAGGGTGGAAGTGCGCAACGAGATTATGGAAGAGGTCAACAGCGTGCTCTATGAGTCGAAACTCATAGGATACCCCGCACCTTTCAAAAACAAAGTCCGCATTTTCTGCCAGAACCCCGGCGGTTTCGTGTCGCAGGAAAACTACGACAACAACCTCGCGGTCGTCAACGGTCACAGCTATAAGGAACTGAAAAGCGAAAACACCAACCTCGCCATACTTTGCTCGCATTCCTTCAATCAGCCCTTCAACCAGCCGATAGAATACGCGCAGAAAGTAGGGGAGCTCACGAATATGCTGGGCGCGGGCAAAATCCTCGTGCAGCGTTACGGGGATATTCTCGCGGGCAAACGCACCTGGCAGAAGGAACTCGGAATGTCCAACGTCCGTCCCACGCTGAAAGACGCGGTTGCGGGCGACATCACGGCGGCTATGCCTTACCGCGCGATGACGAACATCATCAATTTCATACAGGCGGTGGACGAAGTCGTGCCGGGATTTGCGGGCTACGAAACCCTGCTTTATTCGCCGGAGCTGAAATTTTACAGCAACAAGATAAAGATGGACGACAAGCTCAACACCTCGATTTACGGCTTGCATTGTCTGGGTGACAGCAGCGGCTGGACGCGCGGACTTATGATGGCGTCGGTGATGGGCGTGCTGATGGCGCGGTCGATACTGAACGGAACGGCGGACAAACCCATCGTGCAGGTGGACAATTATACGGAAGACAAGCGCAGGATGTGAGCGCAAGGCGCGCCCCGACGCAGAATAAGGACGCGGAAACATAAGAAAAACGAAATGCGGCGGACAGCCGCTTCTGCAAAAGGGAAGGGAGCACCTTCCCTTTTGCGTGCGGACAAAATTTGTCCTTTTGTTTTGAACTCAGCCGTGCATTCGTGCGCAATTTATCGGTCTGGCGGAAGCGAACGGATTTTCCGTTCTGATGATTATGTTTTCCGATAATCCGTCCGCCGTCGGCACAATGTGCGTGTTGCGGCGTTGCGCGGCGGAGGATTATCCGCCGAACGCTTTCGCACGCGTTTCTTAACAGAATTTTCCACGTAAGGGCGGAAGGGGTGCGCAGATAATAGAATTATGAGAAAAATTCTTAATTTTCTGACCGCTTTCACGCTCTTTGCGGGGGTGTTGTGTTTCGGCATAGGTGGGAGCGCGTCGGTTGCGGCAGCGGAAGAAAGATACGTTTACGTCGGCGGAGAACCCGTCGGCATCACGCTCAATGCGGACGGGCTTATCGTCACGGGAATAGGCGAAGTCGCCACCGAAGACGGGAGTGCCGCGCCGCTTGCGGGCGCCGACCTGCGTGTCGGCGACGTGGTCAAGGCGCTGGACGGAAAGGAAACGGGCAATCTGTACGAATTCCGCAGGCGGGTTGCGGAGTCCGACGGCGGAGTGACGCTGACGGTGGAGCGGGAAAACAGGACGTTTGACATAAAAGCGCGTCCCGCGAAGGAAGCCGCATCGGGAGAAAACAGGCTGGGGCTCTTTCTGAAAGAGGACGTGGGCGGCATAGGTACGCTGACGTTTGTGACCGAGGACGGCGCGTATGCCGCGCTCGGGCACCACGTATGCGACCCCGAAACGGGGCTTTGCGCCTCATTGCAGCACGGAAAACTGTTCGACGTCGAGATAAAGAACGTGCAGAAAGGCGAAGTGGGCAGAGCGGGCGGATTGCAGGCGGAGATAAACAGATTGCAGCCTCCGACGGGGCTCAACGAAAAAAATACGGAGATAGGCATTTACGGCGAATGGAAGTCGGAAGAGAGAGGGGAGAGAATACGCGTTGCGGCGCGCGGAGAAGCGCGTATGGGCAGAGCGCAGGTGCTGACGACGCTGCACGGCGATACGCCCGAATTCTATGACGTGGACATCGTAAAGGTCGTGCCGCAGGCGGAAAGAGCGGAAAAAGGTCTTGTGATTTCGGTGCGCGACCCCAGACTGCTTGCCGAAGCGGGCGGAATAGTGCAGGGGATGAGCGGCAGTCCGATAATCCAGAACGGGGCGCTTATCGGCGCGGTGACACACGTTTTCGTCACCGACCCGACAAGAGGTTACGGCGTGCACGCGCGGTTTATGCTGGACGAAGCGGAGAGCGTCGTGACGCGGGACGCGCTGCCCGACGCTGCCTGACGGCGGAAAATACAACGAAAAAGCGGGATTCGTCCCGCTTTTATTTTTATTTTTCGGACGCCGCGGTCAGTCGGTTTTGCTCCTCCGCAAGCCTTTCCAGCGCGGTGAGAAGAAACTGTTTGTTGGTGGGTTTTCCCTTGTCCTCGTCGAGAGTTTCGCCGAATTCGCCGTAAAGCACGTTGACGTCGCCACGCAGCCAAGCGGACGATATGGCGTTCTGGATGTCTTTTTCCACGCTGGCCTCGCCGACGCCGAATTCCTCCGCGAGCCGTTTGTATCCGAAATATTTCAGGGGCATTATTTCCGTCCCTTCTTCCGCAAGCGCGATGAGACGTGCGAGCAGGCGGTAGCCTTTGAGATTCGGCTGGAAGCCGAGTTTCAGAAGATACAATTTTATGCGCGGAGGTATCTGGTTCATAACGCGAGTGTAACACTTTGCGGCTGCCGATTTTTGATGTTCTTGCGTCGAATTTCTCCCATAATGGCGAAGGGTGTCAAACACGGGCATACAGGCGCCGCGGCGGGCATAAGATGTTGTATGAAATCCACGGGTCTGCGCTCCGCGCTCGGCATAATCAAGGACTTTTGCAGGGACAACCGCAAAAGCGTGATAAGTTTCTGCGCTCTCTTCGCGCTGGGCATAGTAATAGGCATTTTCATCACCATAGACTCCGCGGGCGGCGAGTTTGAAAGGATATCGCGCGCGGATATGGAATTCGGCTCGGTAAAAGTGTTCTTCACCACCTCTTTTATGGTGCTCGCGGGGTACGGCGTGCTGCTGCTCGGGGCGGGCGCGCCCGCTTTCGCGGTGGCGGGGCTTGTCGTTTTTGCCGTGCACGGATACTATTTCGGCAAATACGTCTGCCTGCTCGTCGCAATGTACGGCGCGACGGGCGTGGTGAATATGATAGTCATTTACATCCCGTTTTTCCTTGTCACGCTGGTGTGTATGACAGTTGCGGGCGTGCGTGCGCTCAACACGGTCGGCTGCAACAGGTTCAGGACGGCGGGGCTTGCGCTTCTCAAAATTTACGGTCTGAACGTTGCGGTGAACTTCGTCGTGTTCGTCATCATAGGCGCGTTTACGAAAGTCATAGTCGTGGGATTCTGATTGCCGGGGCGAATGAGGCGAATATTTGCGCGCGGCGTGCACACACTAGCCGCGAGGTGAACTATGAAAACTACCGGCAAAGTGTTGAAAAACGCGCTGCTCGTGCTCTTGCTCGCGCTGTTTGCGGCAAGCGCGGTATGCGCGGCCGTATTCTCACCGGGAGCGGGCGCTGCGCGTGCGGAAGAGTTTTCGGCGGAGGGGAAATCCGCCTATCTTGCGGACGCCGCCACGGGCACGGTGCTGTATGCGAAAAACGAAAACGAAAGATTGCCCATCGCGAGTATGGTCAAGATTATGACCGCGCTCCTGACCCTCGAAGCGATTGACGGGGGAGAGCTTTCTTTGGAGGAAGACGTTTACGTCAGCGAAAATGCCGCCGCAATGGGCGGTTCGCAGATTTTCCTCGACGCGGGCACGAAACATAAGGCGGGCGACCTGCTGAAATCCGTCATAGTCGCAAGCGCGAACGACAGCTGTGTGGCTCTTGCCGAACGCATATCGGGGAGCGTGGAAGGCTTTGTCGGCGATATGAATGCGCGCGCCGCGGAGCTGGGTATGGCGGACACCAATTTCGTCAACTGCACGGGGCTGCCCGCCGCGGAGGGATTTTCGACCGCGAAGGACGTTTCGGTAATGTTCCGCGAGGTGATAAAACATCCTCTCTACTTCGATTACGCGGGCGTGTGGCTGGAAGATTACGTGCACCCGGGCGGACGCACGACTTCGATGACGAACACCAACAAACTCGTCAAATTCTACAACGGCTGCGACGGCGGCAAGACGGGATTTACGTCGGAAGCGAAGTTCTGCCTTGCGGCGACGGCGGAGCGCGACGGACTGCGCACCGTGGCGGTCGTCATAGGGGCGGACAGCTCGAAAAGCAGGTTTAACGCCGTAAGTTCGATGTTCAACTACGCTTTCGGCAATTTCAAGGCGGAGAAGCTCGCCGCCGCGGGAGAGCGGATAGGCGAGATAAAAGTGTCGGGAGGCAAGAGCAGAAGCATTGCGCTCACCGTGGCGGAAGATGTCGTGAGCCTTGCCCGCAGGACGGACAAATCGGAGACGGAACTGCGCTTCGAACTGCCCGATAAGATTAAGGCGCCCGTATCGCGCGGCGACGCGGTGGGGAAGGGCTACGTCGTGCGCGGAGGACAGGTGGAGAGAGAGTTCGACGTCGTTGCGGCGGAGGACGTGAAACGCGCAAATCTCTGGGACATCATAAAGCGCATAGGTTCGCCGAGATAACGTCGTGAGGACGGAAATACGAAGGAAGGACGGCTCGCCGCCCTTCCTTTGCTTTTGCGGAAAGTTTCCGCGATTGACTTTTGAGCGCGCGCGTGTTAAACTCTTTAATCGGGAGTTTACTTATGAATACACGCGAAACACTTTATGTGAAGGACGGAAACCTTTATATAGGTTCTTTCAAGGCGACGGAACTTGCCGCGCGTTTCGGCACCCCGCTTTACGTTATGGACGCGAAATACATCGAAGAGGTGTGCGACGCCTTCGTCGCCGCGGTGGGGAGTTACGGCGAGGGAGCGGTCGCATTTGCCAACAAGGCTTTTGCCGCGGTCGCAACGGCGAAAATAGCCGCAAAGCACGGGCTGTGGTTCGACGTCGTGTCTGGCGGAGAGCTTTATCTCGTGGCGCAGGCGGGCGCGGATATGCGCAAAGTGCTTTTCCACGGCAACAACAAGACGGAAAAAGAGATTGACGAAGCGCTTGCCGCGGGCATAGGGTATTTCGTCGTGGACAGCCTCAACGAGCTGAATATGATTGACGAAAAGGCGGGGAAACTCGGCAGGGTGCAGGACGTGCTGGTGAGAGTGAACCCCGGCGTTTCCGCCCACACTTACGAGGCGGTTATGACCGCCGCGCCTTTCAGCAAATTCGGTTTCGACGTGCACGGCGACGCCTTCGACGTGATAAAGGACGTCGCGTCCCGCAAAAACGTGAACTTTTGCGGTCTGCACGTTCACATAGGGTCGCAGATTTACGACCATTCTTCCTACGACGCGGCGACGGACATCACGACGGACTTTATGAAGCGGCTTGCCGACGCGGGCATCGTCACGGACGTGCTGGATATGGGGGGCGGATACGGCATTTATTACACGGACGAAGACCCCAAATTCACCCCCAAACGCTATGCGTACACGGTGGAGAACATCGGACGGCGCGTGGCGGAGAAGACTGCGGAAAAGGGTCTGAAAAAGCCTTTCCTCATCGTCGAACCGGGGCGGAGCATTGTGGGTGAAGCAGGCGTGACGCTGTATACGGTGGGCGCGATAAAGAATTTCCCCGGCGTGAAAAAGTACGTCGCGGTCGACGGCGGTATGTTCGATAACCCGCGCTATGCGCTGTACGAGTCGCGCTATTCGGCAATGATAGCCAATAAGGCGGACAAGCCCGCGGACGACGTTGTCACGATTGCCGGCAAATGCTGCGAAAGCGGCGACCTCATCGGCAAGGATATGCCTTTGCAGCACGCGGAAACGGGGGACATCCTCGCGGTGTTCTCGACGGGTGCGTACAATTATTCGATGGCGTCGAATTACAACCTCAACGCCGTGCCGCCCGTTGTGCTTGTGGACGGCGACAAGGCGGATTACATAGTCAGACCGCAGACCTATCAGGACCTGCTGCGTAACAATACGGTGCCCGAATGGCTGAACTGACGGACGGCGAAATCATAGCCGCGCTCGCGGAAGAGGAGGAAACCGCCGTGCCCGGAGAGGGCGCGGGTTTTGACGACCTCCCGCAGGACGGGGGAGAGGGCGTTTCGTCGGAAACGGACGGCGCGTCGGAAACGGACGGCGCGACGGCGGATACGTCCGTCGGAAGCGAAGTCGCGCAAAAGCGGGACAATCCTTTCTCCGATGACAGAGCGTTCCACGGCGACGTGGTCACGGAGGCGGTCGTGCACGAGCGCAAACTGCCTCATTCTTCCGAAAAGTCCGCCACTTTCGAGACGTCGGAAACGCTGACGGGAGAGGAGGGGATGTCCGACTCCGAATACATTTCGGGCGGCAAACCCGTCATACATTACCATCTCAGCGATTACGACGGTCCGCTCGACCTTTTGCTCGAACTCATCAAGGACGCAAAGATAGACATTGAGGACATTTTCGTGTCAGACGTGACGCGGCAGTATGTGGAAATCCTGTCTCTTATACACATCTCCGAGCCCACGAGACATCTCAGGAT
>UQVO01000025.1 GCA_900544575.1 uncultured Eubacteriales bacterium
GGGAAACCCGCAGGAAGGGGGTTCAATATTCATTATTCAAGAGAGAGGGGAGGAAAGCCCGAATTCGGGGTCCCCAATAAATCACCGCAGGCGATTTATTGGGGCATCAGGAAGGAGGGGGCACAACACTCCCTTGTCAGAGAACGAAATAAAATCGGGGCCCCCACCGAGAAATCTTTGATTTTTCGGTGGGGCTTAAACCGGGGTCCCCATAAAACGGATGCTGTCCGTTTTATGGGGCAATTTTTCGGGGTATAATCTCGCCGTATAATTTACTTGGTGTACGAGTCCATCAGTGCGCGGAAGGCGGGCAGGGAGCGCCGTATCATATCGTGGCTGACGCAGTAAGAGATGCGCACATAGCCGGGTGCGCCGAAGCTGTCGCCGGGGACGATGAGCAGCCCGAGGTTTTTGGCGCGGTCCGCAAAGGCGTTGGCGTCGGGTTCGGGGGATTTGACAAAGAGATAGAATGCGCCGTCGGGGTGCACGCATTCGAAGCCCATTTCCGTGAGTGCGCCGTAAATGAGGTCACGGTTTTTGCGGTAGGCTTCAATGTCGGGGCGCGCGCCCGTGCAGGCGGCGATTATGCGCTGGAACATACTCGGCGCACAGACGTATCCGAGCGCTCTGCCCGCGCCGCATACGGCGGCGTACACTCCTTCTCCCTCCGTCATCCGCGGCGAAACCGCGATGTAGCCTATGCGCTCGCCCGGCATAGAGAGGGATTTTGAGAAGCTGTAACACACGATTGTGTCGGGGTAAAGGTTCATAAGATAGGGCACTTCGATGTCGTCGTACACGAGCTCGCGGTAGGGCTCGTCCGCAATCAGCGCTATGTGCGTGCCGTATTCCGCGGACTTTGCGGAGAGCAGGGCGGCGATGCGTTCGAGAGTCGCGCGGGAGTACACCGTGCCCGAAGGATTGTTGGGGGAATTGACGATGATGCCCTTTGTGCGCGGATTTATCGCCTTTTCGAGCGCCGCGAGGTCGGGCGCGAAAGTCTTTTCGTCGAAGGGGACGACGACGGGAGTGCCGCCTGCCGCTTTGACGAACACCGAATATTCCGGGAAGAAGGGAGCGAGCAACACGAATTCGTCCCCGTCCTCGCGCAGAGCGGTGAGGGTGATGGTCAGGGACGCCGCCGCGCCGCAGGTCATATATATCGCGTCGGGGGACACGCCCGCGCCGAAACGCGCGTTGATGTCGTCCGCGACGGCTTTGCGTACTGCCGCGTCACCCTGGGCGGAAGTGTAGCCGTGCAGGACGGTGTTGTCGGGAAGAGCGAGCAACTTTTCCGCCGCCTCTTTCACGCAGTCGGGGGCGGGCACGTTGGGATTGCCAAGCGAAAAGTCGTACACTTTGTCCGCGCCGACCTCTGCGGCTCTCTTTTTGCCGAATTCGAAAAGCTCGCGGATGACGGAGCGGTGGCTGCCAAGCTCGTACATAGTCTTGTTGAACATATCGACCTCGATTGTGAATTTCCGTCCGCCGCTGTGCGGGAGGCGGAAATCCGTCGGATTTTTTACGGTGGTTTTATTATAACGCTTTTTTGCTTTTGCACAAACTGTTTTCGCGCTCTGCGGGTGTATAATTCGGGAGAGGTGAAATATGGGCTGTTCCGAAGACGACATCATCAGGCTCGGCAGGGTCATCGGCGACGCGGAGCGCATAGTGCTTTTCACGGGCGCGGGGTTTTCCGTCCCCAGCGGCATACCCGATTTCCGAAGCGCGGGAGGGGTGTATTCGGGGAAGTTTGCGGGCTACGGCGCGGAATATATGCTGTCGCGCGAGTGCCTTGCGCTCCACCCTGAGCTGTTTTTCGACTTTTACAGAAGCAAGATGCTGTATCCCGATGCCAAGCCGAATGACGCGCATCTCTTTTTCGCGGAACTCGAAAAGCAGGGCAGACTGCTTTCCGTCGTCACCCAGAACATCGACGGACTGCATCAGGCGGCGGGTTCGCGGCGGGTGTGGGAACTGCACGGAAGCGTGAAGCGCAACAGGTGCGTAAAATGCGGCAGGCGCTACGGGGAGGAATTCATACTCTCGTCGGAGGGCGTGCCGAAGTGCACGGAATGCGGCGGTACGGTGCGCCCGTGCGTCGTGCTTTACGGAGAGAGCCTGGACGCGGATGTGCTCGACGGCGCGGTGAAAGACATAGGGCGCGCCGACGTGCTGATAATCGCGGGCACTTCGCTTGCGGTTTATCCCGCGGCGGCCCTCCCCGACTGTTTCAACGGGAAAGAGCTCGTGCTCATCAACAAGAGCGCAACCGCCCGCGACGCCATCGCGACCCTTGCCGTATACGACGACATCGTGAAAGTGGTGCACCGCCTGCAACAAATAAAATAGCAAAAGCGGTGTTTTATAATGTCAAAACGCGGCGTAAACGCCGCGTTTTGCTATGTTCGAACATATTTTTCTCCGCGCGGGAGCGTATGGGCGCCGCGGAAAGTCCGTGCTTTTCCCGGCGGGAAAGGGCTAAATCACCGTCACGCTCTTTGCGAGATTTCTGGGCTTGTCTGGGTCGCGCCCCAACAGCAGGGCGGATTCCAGCGCGAGTTTTTGCAAGGGGATGACCGCAAGCGCGGGCATAAGCAGACACTCTTCCGTGCGGGGCAGGGCGACGGTGACGTTTGCGCCTATGTCGCCCGCGGCGGAGAGCGCGTAGACGCGGGTGCCGCGGGAGCGGAGTTCGCTCACGGCGGCACGCATTCTCGGAGCGTCCGCCGCATCCGTCAGCACCGCAACCGCCGCGCTCGACGTGTCGGCAAGCGCTATCGCGCCGTGTTTGAGTTCGCCCGCGGTGTATGCGTCCGCGCTCCGCCACGTAATTTCCTTGAATTTCAGCGCGCCTTCACGCGCCGTAATCGAGTCCGTCCCTTTGCCTATGAAAAAGAGTTTGGAGGCACGGCAGCATTCCGTAAAGACGGGCAGCGAGAGGGCGTCGCGGCATTTTGCGGCGAGGTCTTCCGCGCTTTCGCGTTCGCCTCCCGACCCCTCCGCCGCCTTCGCGAGCAGCCAGAGCGCGAGCAGCTGACAGCAATACGATTTGGTCGCCGCCACCGCGACTTCCGCACCCGCCCGCAGCAGAAAACATCCGTCCGCCTGCAAAGCGGCGGTGCTGCCTTCCACGTTCGTCACGGCAAAGGTATATGCGCCCTTTTTCCTGCACACTTCCATTGCGCGCAGGGTATCCGCGGTTTCGCCGCTCTGGGTGACGAAGATGCAAAAAGTGTTGCCGTCCGTAAACGTCGGGTCTTCCACCTCGCCCGCGGGAAGCGCGCGGCAAGGTATGCCCGCGAGCCGTTCCAGCACTTCGCAGCCGTACAGGCAGGCGTGATACGCCGTCCCGCAGCCCGTGAGCAGAATGTTTTTGGAATTGACAAGGCGGGATAAGACTTTTTCCCTGTCGCGGAAGCCGCATTCGAAGGAACGGAGTGTGGCAAGCAGCGCGTCGGGGATTTCCTCTATCTCGTCGCGCATATGGCATTCGCTCTTTTTGACTATGCGCACGGAGAGGGGAAGGCTTTCGGGGTGGTCGTCGCGTCCGCCGTCCGCCGTGAACACGCTTATGCCGTCGGGGGAGAGCACGGCGCATTCGCCGTCTTTGAGCACGGTCACGCGCCCGACGTAAGGCGCGAGCGCGAGCATATCGCTGGACGCGAAGCTCTCTCCGTTCCCTTCCGCGACGACGAGCGCCGCGCCGCGGCGGTAGGCGTATATGCGGCTGTCGTTCTCGCACACGGCGAGCACGGTCATTGCGCCTTCGGTACGGGCGGCGACTTTGAACAGCCTTTCCCGCATATCGCCTTCTTCCAGCGCCAGCATATGCGCGATGAGCTCGCTGTCCGTCTGGGAGGCGAGAGGGATGCCCCTGCCCGTGAGCTCTGCGCGCAGTTCGTCGTGGTTTTCTATGACGCCGTTGTGTACGATGGCGATTTTCCCGTCGAACGACAGGTGGGGATGTGCGTTTTCGGCGCACGGAGCGCCGTGAGTCGCCCACCGCGTGTGCCCTATGCCCGTATGCGCTTTGGAGCGCGGAATTATGGATGACAGCGTTGCGACCCTTCCGCCGCATTTGTAAATTTTCAGTTTGCCGTCCGCCAGCGCGACTCCCGCGCTGTCATAGCCGCGGTATTCCAGCGCCTGAAGCCCGTCTAGCAGCACTTTTTTCGCGCGCCTGAACCCCGTATATCCCACAATCCCGCACATATTTACCTCCTGCGTCCGATACGACAATATATGAAAAATGCGGGTTTTGCGCCCCGCGCCGCCGAAATCGGGTGTCGTTCGGGGCGGTATTTTGCAATGGGATTGACTAACGGCGCGGGATTTGGTAATATTATTTGGAAAATTTTTGTATTCCGTGCGTCCGCGTGGCGCGCGTGCAAGGAGATAATATGTCTGATTCCAACACCAGAGAAATCGCCGAAAGGCTCAAAGGTCTGCGCGAGATGATGGAAATATCCACCGCCGAAATGGCAGAGGCGGCGGGCGTGGACGAAAAAACTTATCTCGAATACGAGGAAGGCGGGAAGGATTTTTCCGTCACTTTCCTGTATAACTGCGCGGGGCGCTTCGGCGTGGACGTGACCGCGCTGCTCACGGGGCACACCCCCACGCTGTCCTCGTACAGCATTGTCCGCGCGGGGCAGGGCGTCCTCACGGAACGCAGACATTCGTTCAGCTATCAGCACTTGGCGCAGAATTTCCGCGGCAGAACCGCGGAGCCGTTCTACGTCACCGCGCCTTACGTCAAAGGGTCGGAGGACAAGCCCATCCCTCTCTCGTCCCACAAGGGGCAGGAGATGGATTATATTCTCTCCGGGCAGCTGATGGTCAACATCAACGGCAACGTCGACGTGCTGAACGAGGGCGACACCGTCTATTACGACAGCGGCCAGCCCCACGGTATGATAGCGGTGGGCGGCAAGCAGTGCGTGTTCCTTGCGGTGGTGCTCAAACCCGAAGAGAAATGACCCCGACGCGGACTGACGCGGACGGGCGGTAACGGGACATAAAAAAAGAAAGGCGCGAGCGGCAAGCCACTTATTCGCAACGTTCAAGCCTTGCGGCGAACAATAACCTTTCTTATTTGTGTTATACAAATTTTCGGGCGGAAAGTCAAACGATTTTCGCCCATAAGGAGCGGGTTATGTCGATTTACGACAGTGGTCTTTCCGTGACGGCGGAGGAGTGCGTCTACAAGACGGGCGACCTCCGTCTTTCGGTTTTGTCGGACAGAATACTGCGCGTCGAGCGCAGCGCGGACGGCGTGTTTACGGACGCGCCGACGCAGATGGTTGTCAACCGCAACTTCGCGAAACCGCGGTTTAATGTGTCTGAAAGCGGCGGTAAAATCGTCGTTGTGACAAAATGCGTCGAGTTCAGGGTGGACAAACGCACGCTCGGCGTGGAGTGTGTGCTGGACGGCAGGACGGCAAAGCCTTCCGCCCGCACCAATCTCGGCGGCACGGCACGCACGCTTGACGGCACGTTCGGAGTGGTGCGTATGCGTAAGCGCGGCGGCGGGAAGGATATGTTCTTTTTCGCCAACGTCCGCGGCGGCGTTATGTCCTCCGACGGAGTGGCGGAAGCGGACGACTCGCGTTCGTTCGCGCTGAACGCCGACGGGTCCGTTTCTCCCCGCAAAAAAGGGATAAAAGACAAATACGTCTTCGCGTTCGGGAAAGATTTCCTCGGCGGTCTGAAAGAATACTACGCGCTGACGGGGTTCACGCCTCTGCTGCCCAAATACGCGCTCGGCAACTGGTGGTCGCGCTATCACGCCTATACGCAGGACGAGTATATCGCCCTGATGGACGAGTTCAGACAGAAGGATATTCCATTCACGGTCGCAACGATTGATATGGACTGGCACATCGTGGACGAAGTGCCCGCCGAGTTCAAACCGCACAATCCCACCCAGTGCGCGGGATGGACGGGATATACGTTCAACAGAAAACTTTTCCCCGACCATAAGAAATTTTTCGCCGACCTCAAAGAACGCGGGCTTGCCGTCACTATGAACCTGCACCCCCGCGACGGCGTACGTTGGTACGAAGAGCAATATCCCGAAATGGCGAAGGCGTGCGGCATAGACCCCGCCACGAAACGTACGGTGGAGTTCGACCTGACGGACGAGAAGTTCCGCAAGGCGTACTTCGACATCCTGCATCATCCTTACGAGGACGAGGGGGTGGACTTCTGGTGGATTGACTGGCAGCAGGGCACAAAGTCGAAGATGAAGGGGCTGGACCCTCTCTGGCTGCTCAATCATTACCACACGCTCGACATCTCCCGCGGAGGGAAGAGCGGTCTTATACTCTCGCGCTATGCGGGGCTGGGTTCGCACCGCTATCCCATAGGCTTTTCGGGAGATACGGTTGTGTGCTGGAAGAGTCTGCGCCTGCAACCGTGGTTCACCGCGCTCGCCGCCAACGTGGGCTACACCTGGTGGTCGCACGACATAGGCGGGCATATGTTCGGCAAGGGCGACCCCGAACTTTACGTCAGGTGGCTGCAATTCGGGGTTTTCTCACCCGTCAACCGTCTGCATTCCACCAAGAACGGCATATCCAAAGAGCCGTGGCTCTACGGCGAAGAAGCGGAAAAAATCGCGGAAGATTTCCTGCGTCTGCGTCACAGGCTTCTGCCGTATCTTTACACCGCGAACGTGCACACGGCGCAGGACGGCGTGCCGATATGCGCCCCTCTATACTACTGTTACGACAGCCCGTTTGCGCGCGGGATGAAGAACGAATACGTCTTCGGCTCCGAACTCATATGCGCTCCCGTGGTCACGAAAGCGCGTAAGGACGGCTTTGCCCGCACGACGGTGTGGCTGCCCGCGGGCAGGTGGACGGACTTCTTTACGGGCGAAGTTTACGAGGGCGAGCGGCTTATGACGGTGAAAAGCCCCGCCGACCGCATCCCCGTGTTTGCGAAGGAAGGCGCGATAATCCCGATGCTTGCCGAAAGAGAGGGCAACTCGCAGGAGTTCGACGCGCTGGAAGTGAGGGTGTACAAGGGTGCGGGAGAGTACACGATGTACGACGAAACGGGCAGCATCGACTTCTGCACGGAAACCAACGGAAAAGTCACGCGTTTTGTCATAAAACCGAGTTCTGATTGTCGAACAAAGACGATAAAAGTGCGTTTTTGCAATTATGAGCGCGTCCGTTACTCCGTGCCCGAATACGTTTCGGCGTCGGGCAACGTCATCGAAGTGCCTTGCAGAAGCATGGAAATCCTCGCCGAAGAAATCCCGGCGGCGAAGGAGGAAGAGGAATGATTTTACGCGCCGCCGTTCCCGCGTTTCCGGACGCGGGAACGGATTTGCGGCGGCGGAACCGTTGCGTTTCAATCTTTTTCGCGCCGTTTTGTCGAAAATTCGCTTGACAGCGGCGTCATTCTCTAATATTATATTTAAGCGTCTGTACGCAGGTATACGCGTGAACATCGTTGCAATCGCGAACTAGCCCCTCGCCTTGCAGTCTATATAAACGCAATAACACAAGAAATTTGGAGGTCTGTATGGCTAAGGATTTGTCCGCGATGGCAAACAACAACAAGTCTTACATGGCAAAACCCGGCGAAGTGGAAAGCAAGTGGTACGTCGTCGACGCCACCGATATGGTGCTCGGACGCCTTGCGTCGCAAGTTGCCGCTATACTCAAAGGCAAGAACAAACCCGAATATACTCCCCACGTCGACTGCGGCGACCATGTCATCGTCATCAACTGCGACAAGGTGGTGCTCACCGGCAGAAAACTCGAACAGAAATATTATCGTTATCACACCGGCTACATCGGCGGTCTCAAAGAAGTGCAGTACAAGAAACTTATGAACGAGAAGCCCGAATTCGCCGTGTACAAAGCGGTCAAGGGTATGCTCCCCAAGAACTCTCTCGGCAGGGATATGCTCAAAAAACTCCGCGTCTACGCCGGCAGCGAGCACAACCATCAGGCGCAGTGCCCCGTCGCGTTGGAACTGAAATAGTTGAGGTGCGTATATGGCTACGAAGAAAACCGTAAAGAAGAAAGTTCAATATCTCGGCACCGGCAGAAGAAAGACTGCCATCGCAAGAGTGCGTCTTATCCCCGGTGAAGGCAACATCACCATCAACAAGCGCACCTTCGAGGATTACTTCCCCCTCGACACAATGCGTCTTATCGTCAATCAGCCCCTCGAAGCCGTTTCCGCAACGGACAAGTTCGACGTCATCGTCAACGTCCACGGCGGCGGTATGACGGGCCAGGCGGGCGCCATCCGCCACGGCATCGCCCGTGCACTCTGCGTCTGCGACAAGGAAGCCTACCGCGCAACCCTGAAAAAAGCAGGCTACCTCAAACGCGACCCCAGACAGAAGGAACGCAAGAAGTACGGTCTGCACAAGGCGCGCAAGGCACCTCAGTTCTCCAAGAGATAACCGCGCTATTCGGCGCACAACTTTGTCAGCGCCATTGTCGCGGATGCTCACGTACGTCAATGTGCGCTCCGCCTCGCGATTCACACTCGACAACAAATCCGCCGCCATTGAATGGCGGCGGATTTATTTTAACGCGCGACGGCTTTCGCCCGTGCTTCATCTCTCTGACAGGGGAGTGTTGTGCCCCTCCTCTTGAATAATGAATATTGAGCCCCCTTCCTGCGGGTTTCCCCCGCAACCGTACCCCCTGAAAGGGCACCCACGG
>UQVO01000026.1 GCA_900544575.1 uncultured Eubacteriales bacterium
GATCTACACCGTCTAATTCGTCGGCAGCGTCAGATGTGTATAAGAGACAGGGTGACGTCGGCGTAATTGCCCGCTTTCAGCGTGCCCCTTTCCTTTATGCAGAACCTGTCCGCGGTCTTGCCCGTCATCTTGTGTATGACGCTTTCGAGCGGGATGTTGCCATCCTTCGCGCGTTTGAGGAAATACGGGAAGCCCTGATACGCCGCGCCGTTCTGCGTGCCCGCCGCCTCCACCCACGCGTCGGTCATAAACACGGAGAGGTCGTCCGTCATAAGGCGGTTGATAATCTCGTCGTTGTAATATTTTCCGAGATACAGCCTGCCCTGACCGTTGCTGAGGTCAACGAGCTTGATGTACATATCGAAGTCGGAGAGCCCTTCTTCGCGCGCGCACTCCGACACCGTCTTGCCCTCGTACTTCTTGTGTGCGGGGTCGGCGGAGATGTACGCCACGGTGAAATCGCAGAAATCTATGCCCAGCGCGATTTTCGTGATGTTGGTCATCAGTTTGAGCTTGAACATATTGAACGGCTTCTTCCTGTCCTCTTTGGGCAGAGCCATATACCACGGCGGCAGCACCACCGTGATGACGGACGCCCCGTAGGTGAAGGAATAGTTGTCGTATGCGATGCTGCAACCTTCCCTGTTCAGCCTGTGGAACTTTTCGAGCATCGGGTCAAGGCTCTTCCACGACGTTTCGCCCACGAAGATGAGGTGGGAATACTCCGTGCGGACGCCGCTTTCTTTCATAATCCCCACCACCTCGTCGAGCGCGAGCTCGATATGCGGTTTTGAGAGAAGCGGATACCCGAGCGCCACCTTGCTGCAAGCGCGGGGATGCACGGTGAGGATGCCGTCGTATTTTGCGATGCGCTTCGCAAACTCAACCAGCTCGTCGTGCTTCGCGTATATGCCGGGCTCGTACATAAAACCGAACGAACCGCCGAACGCGCCGTTTTCCATCGCCTCGTCGACCAGCCGCATTTCCTGCGCAATCTGCTCTTTCGTAAGAGGCGTCGGGTCGTAACCCGAAATGCTTATCCTCGTCGTGCCGTGCCCGACGAGCGGGACCACGTTCACGAAAAGTCTGCCTTCCGCCGCACTCACGAATTCACGGAAAGAGCCGGGCTTCTTCGCGTGGAACAGACCGCCGCCCACTTTGTCCTTGAACCTGCTGTCCGCCGCCACTCCGAAAGGCGAAAAACCGCAGTTGCCCGTCACCTGGGTGGTGATGCCCTGCCTCACGAAAGGTTCGTAATACTTTTCCGCGTCGTCGTAGTCGTAAAAGAAATCGTTGTGGGAGTGCGCGTCGATGAACCCGGGCGCCACCGTCAGCCCAGTGCAATCCACGGTTTTGTCCGCCTGCACGTCGAGGTTTGCTCCGACCGCCGCAATACGCTCCCCGTCGACGAGGACGTCGCCTTTGAACCCCGGCGCGCCCGAACCGTCGATAACGTAACCGCCTTTGAACAGAATTTTCATAATTTTCCCTTTCTGCGGCGCTCTCGCACCCGCGCGGTACGCATATCTGCGCGCCCGCGCGCCGCACCAATATTAAAATAATATTAACATTATCGCGCCGCAAAATCAACCGCGTATTTGCACACTCCGCCCACATTAAACGCCCGCGGGAGTTTTCGCACCGCGCCGACGGCGCTCCGCACGCCCCGCGGATGTCTTTCTGCACACTTGACAGAACCGTGCGAATGCACTAAAATGTTGAAAAAACCGTACAATCGAGGAAGTTTGTTTATGTTCGACATCATCATCAACCCCAAGGGCGGCAAGGGCAAAAGCCTGAAAGCGCTGGAACAGGTCGAAAAGATACTTCGCGAGCACGGCGCCGAATACACCGTGCACAACACCGAATATGCGGGCCACGCCACCGAACTCGCGCGCGAGCTTTCCGCAAAACCCGACACGAAACTCATCGTTATGGGCGGCGACGGCTCTTTCAACGAGGTGCTCAACGGCATAACGGATTTCAACAACGTCACCCTCGGCATAGTCGCCTGCGGCACGGGCAACGACTTCATCCGCGCGTCGGGTCATCCCCGCAAAGTCAAGGACGCGGTGGAACTCATCCTGAAAGGCAACACGGGATATATCGATTACATAGACGTCGGCAGCCGCAGATGCCTGAACGTCGCGGGCGCGGGTATGGACGTCGACGTGCTCATCCGCTACGCGAATATGAAGGCTTTCCACGGCAAAGTGAAATATTACGCTTCCCTCTTCGACACGCTCGCGCACGTCAAATGGCACAAGCTCCGCATAACGGTAGACGGCAAATCTATGGACAAGAGCGTGTTTATGATAGGCGTGGGCAACGGCACCTGCATAGGCGGCGGAATGCCGATTTGCCCCGACGCGAAGGTGGACGACGGACTGCTCTCCATCGTCATCGTCAACGAGATGAAAAAGTGCCGCATCCCCATCGAACTGCCGGGCTTCCTCTCCGGCAAGCACGTGAAAAAGGACTATACGGAAGTCTATTCCGGCAAGGAAGTCCGCATAGAAGTGCTGGACGACGGCAAAATCGAGTTGGACGGTGAAGTCATCGACGACAAGGTGCTCGATTGCAAAGTGGTGCATAACGTCCTCAAAGTGTATCGCTGAACACCGTATTCGTGCAATTACACCCGCTCGGCAAAGACCGATTGCAATGAAAAACGCGCCCCGAGGGCGCGTTTTTCGGAGGATGACCGTTCTTACGGTGCATTATTCCGTCCGACGAGGCGCAAGCCGCCGTCGGTTGCCGAAACGCCGCTAATCGTTGTAATATTTCCTCAACAGTATTTTGACGGGCACGCCGAGCGCGTGAGCAAATCGCCAGGGCAAAGTTCCGGGCAGAGAGGACTGGTCCGCGCCGTTCAGAAGATTTTCCAAAGCGCCCTGCCCCATTTCCGTCTTTCCCGCAAGTTCTCCGACGGAAATTCCCCTTTTCCTCATAAAAAAATCAACGACTTCCGTGTCGACAAACAAATTTTTGTTCATATTTTTTTCTCCGAATAACTTTTAATGCAATATAAGTAAAAGCCGGTCCGGGCTTTTGCAATTATATTGTACAGACGTTTTTCGTCTATGTCAACATATTTTAGATGTAAATTGTCTAGTATTCGTTTTGTGAAAGAAGCCTTTGCCGCAAATCTCAGAACGCTCAGAAAGAGCTACAAACTTAAACAAACCGAACTCGCTGAAAAAATAGGCACCACTCAGCGCAATATTTCGTATTGGGAAAACGGTATGACGCAACCCGATATAGATACACTGGCAAGAATTGCCGATTTCTTTGACATTACCATTGACGAACTCGTGGGCAGAAAGTAACTACCCTTTTATTTCCACTTAATTCCCAAACCGAAAGACGTATACCGGTACCCGTCATTTCTGGACAAATGGGGACGGGGTTGTTTTGTCTAATTTCTGGACATTTTAACCCCGTCCCCATTGTCTAAAAGCCCGAAAGTCTGGCTTCCGTTATTTCAGATTCTCAGGGTTCAGCGCCGCAAGTTCCGGCAGCACGAACCGTCCGTCCTTGCGCACCAGAACATCGTCCATATAAATCTCGCCGCCGCCGTACGCGGGGGTGTGGACCTGCACCAAATCCCAATGCACCGCGCTGACATTGCCGTTGGGAGCGTCGTCGTAGCACGCGCCGGGGGTGAAATGGATGGAACCCGAAATCTTTTCGTCGAAGAGAATGTCGCCTATCGCGCGGTCGATATACGGGTTCAGACCGAAAGAGAATTCGCCCACATATCTTGCCCCTTCGTCGGTGTCGAAGATGGCGTTCGCCTTCTCGGAATTGTTTGCCGTCGCTTTCACAATCTTGCCGTCCTTGAAGGTCAGCGTGACGTCCTCGAATTTGAATCCGTTCTCAATGGACGGGACGTTGTACGCGATGGTCCCGTTGACGCTGTCGCGCACGGGCGCGGTGTAAACTTCGCCGTCGGGAATGTTGCAATGCCCGCTGCACTTCACCGCCCCGACCCCTTTTATCGAGAAGGAAAGGTCCGTGTCTTTTGCCACAATGTGGACTTTATCCGTCTTATTCATCAGTTCAACCAGCGCATCCATCGCTTTGTCCATCTTGCGGTAATCCAGGCAGCACACATTGAAGAAATAGTCCTCGAACGCTTCCGTGCTCATCCCCGCAAGCTGGCTCATTCCTTCCGTGGGATAGCGCAGGATGACCCAACGCGTCTTTTTCACGCGGATGTTGTGATGCACCTTGATGGCATAACGCTTGTCGTATTCCTGCATCCTCTCTTCCGGGACGTCGGAGAGTTCGTAGCTGTTGTCACCGCCGCGCACGCCGATGTAACAGTCCATCTTGTCCATAAAATCCGCGTCGCGCTTCGCCCATATGTCGAGCATTTCGTCGCTTGCGCCTTTCAGCACCTCGCGCTGGACCTTGCTGTCGCGTATGTGCACGAAGGGCATCCCGCCCGCGGCATATACCGCCTGCACCAGCAGGGACGTGAAAGCGGAATCCGCGCCCGAAACGTCAATCCAGACCTTGTCGCCCTTTTTCACGGCGCAGGAATAATTCACGAGATTGTCTGCCAGAGTTTTCTGTCTGTTGTCATGTATCATAAAATGCCTCCGCGTTTATTATATCCCCTTCCGCGGCATTTGCAACCGCTTTCCCGCAGCTTACTTTCAAGGCGAAAAGTTGCACGGGCGAAAGGGTTGTTTTTTCCGCCGTGCGGTTGTATAATGATGACAATCACAATTCGGAGGATATCCAAATGCCATTGGTAACTACAACCGAGATGTTCAAGAAGGCTTACGAAGGCGGCTACGCCATCGGCGCTTTCAATGTCAACAATATGGAGATTATTCAGGGTATCGTTGAGGCCGCCACGGAAGAAAAAGCCCCTCTCATCCTGCAAGTTTCCGCAGGCGCGAGAAAATACGCCAACACCGTTTACCTCAAAAAGATGGTCGAAGCAGCGGTCGAAACCAGCGGTCTGCCCATTGCTCTGCACCTTGACCACGGCGACAGCTTCGCCCTGTGCAAGGACTGCGTGGACAGCGGTTTCACCTCTGTTATGATTGACGCGAGCGCGCACCCCTTTGCGGAAAATATCAGCATAACCAAACAGGTCGTCGAGTACGCACACGACCACGGCGTGGTCGTCGAAGCGGAGCTCGGCAAGCTCGCGGGCGTCGAGGACGACGTCAAAGTCGACGCAAAAGACGCCAGCTACACCGACCCCGACCAGGTTCAGGAATTTGTCGAAAAGACGGGCGTCGACTCCCTCGCCATTGCAATCGGCACCTCTCACGGCGCGTTCAAGTTCAAGGGTCAGCCCAAACTCCGCTTCGACATCCTCGAAGAGGTCGGCAGACGTCTGCCCGGCTTCCCCATCGTTCTGCACGGCGCGTCCAGCGTCCCGCAGGAATACGTCAAGATGATTAACCAGTACGGCGGCAGTATGCCCGGCGCGCAGGGCGTCCCCGAAGAGATGCTCCGCAAAGCCGCGACGATGGCAGTCTGCAAAATCAACATCGACAGCGACCTGCGTCTTGCCGTCACCGCCACCATCAGGGAACACTTTGCTCTCAATCCCTCTCACTTCGACCCCCGTCAGTATCTGGGGCCGGCGAGAGATGCCGTCCGCACCGTCGTCAAGCACAAAATCGTCGACGTGCTCGGCTGCAACGGAAAGGCGTGACCTTCCCGGGCTTATAACATCGAAGCGCCGCACAAGCGGCGCTTTTTGTTTGTCCGTCCGCTCCGCCCGCCCCCGCGATGCGCACATTCTGTCTCTTATACACATCTCCGAGCCCACGAGACATCTCAGGATCTCGT
>UQVO01000027.1 GCA_900544575.1 uncultured Eubacteriales bacterium
CGGCTCCCACTCCGAATAAGCGTCCGTCGGGTATAGGGTGATTTCTTTTCGTCACTCTCACGGGATTGCGGGGTTTCTCGCGCTGAACTTATCCCGCTGAACGGCGATATTCGGATGAAGTGCGCGAAAGCCCCCTCATTCAGGACTCGCGGCGTACTTTCCGTACGTAAGAGGTCTGGATGAGGGGGCTGACAAAGCAGTTCGCCGAATAGCGCCGTTCAGTCGGCGTAGTTGGCGAAATAATTCTGTATATACACGATGGGAGTGCCTTTGTCACCGGAGCCTGAGGTGAGGTCGGCGAGAGAGCCGAGAAGGTCGGTGAGACGGCGGGGGGTGGTGCCCTGCGACGCCTGTGAGGCGAACAGCGAGGCGGGCTTTGCTTTTATCATATCCTGTATGGCGCGTTTTGCCTCTTCGCCTTTGAGGTCGCCGATGGCGTTGTCGGCGAGATATTTGAGTTTGAGTTCGTTGGGAGTGCCGACGAGCCCGGAGGTGTAAGCGGGAGAAACGACGGGGTCCGCAAGCTCCCAAATCTTGCCGACGGGGTCCTTGAACGCGCCGTCGCCGTAGACCATAACTTCGATGTTCCTGCCCGTCTTTTCGCGCACGAGTTCCTGCACGCGTTCGACAAACTTGTCGCAGTCGCGGGGGAAGAGTTTAACGCTGTCGTCCGTGGCGAGGTTTGAGCCCAGAATGCCGTAATCGGGGTTGAAACCGCTGCCGTCGACGGGCGAAGAAAGTATCTCGTGCATAGATATGACTTTTTCCGCTCCCGCTTCGAGAAGCAGACGCTTCGTGCGGAAACGGGTGTGGATGTCGGCGTTGATGACGACTTTGGCGTATTTCAGGATTTCCTGCGGGCGGTTGGCGAGGATGATTTCCGTCCCCTCACCCGCCATTTCCTTGTAAAGTGCGATGTAGTCCATACCCGTGAAGGGGTGTTTGACTTCGCCGAAAGTTTCGTACACCTGTTTTTCCGTGAACACGTCCGTGTAAGGGTTCACGCCGTGGGCATCGAGCGCGTCGACGTCCATAAGATGGTTGCCCACCTCGTCGGAAGGATAGCTGAGCATAATGACGAGCTTGTCCACGCCCTTGGAAATGCCTTTGAGGAGCATAGAAAAACGGTTGCGCGACAGAATGGGGAAGATGAGCCCGACCGTGCCGCCGCCCGTCTTTGCACGGACGTCCTTTGCAATCTGGTCCACGGTGGCATAGTTGCCCTGCGCACGCGCCACGACGGCTTCCGTGACGGCGAGCACGTCCCTGTCCTGAACGGCAAAACCCGTGACGGGGTCGGCGGCTGCCGCAAGCAGGCTCTCCGTGACTATGAGGGGAAGGTCGTCCCCTTTCTTTATGATTGGTGCTTTGATACCTCGGGAAATCGTACCGACTGTTGCCATAATTCCTCCGTAGCGGGACATGAAATGAAAACGCGCTCCGCGTTCGACTTTTTGATTATACTACAACACGCTTTCCGTGTAAACAACAAATCCCGCGCGTTGACAAATCGGCGCGGGCGGCGCATACTGCCCGTATGGAACTCAAAGAGCTGAATTTCAGGGTGGCAAGAGCGGGGCTGCATTTTTACGAAGAACCTTTTATTTCGGGAGAGCGAGGCAGCGGCACGGTGTTTTTCACGGGCTGCGACCTGCGCTGTCTTTTCTGCCAGAATTACGAAATTTCGCGGGGCGGCAAAGGCGTCAATCTGAACGGCGAGGAACTGCTGTCCGTCTTCGCCGCGCTGGAAGCGCAGGGCGCGGAAAACATAAATCTCGTCACGCCGTCACCGTGGCTGAAACGGCTTGTTCCCGTACTTAAAGAATACAAAACGCGCGGTAAACTCCCGATTGTGTGGAACAGCAGCGGCTGCGAGGACGCAGCCGACCTGCGGAAGCTGGAAGGATGCGTGGACGTCTGGCTGCCCGACTTCAAGTATTCCGACGACGATATGGCGCGCAGTTACAGCGGGGCGGAAAACTACTTCGCAAAAGCACGCGCCGCCCTTGCCGAAATGAGAAGACAGACCCCGCACGAGGAGTTCGACGAAAGAGGAATGATGAAAAAAGGGGTGTGCGTCAGGCATCTCGTGCTCCCCGGCGGAGTGAAGAACGCGGAGGGCGTTATGCGTGCCGTCGCGGACGTCGACCCCGATATTTACGTCGGCGTTATGGCGCAGTATTTCCCCACTCCGAATGTCGCGGAGCATCCTCTGCTCTCGCGCAGAATAACGAAGGAAGAATACGAAAAAGCGGTGGACGCGTTTTTCGCGGCGGGGTTGAAGAACGGATTCTCGCAGGACCCCGAAAGCGCGACGGAAGATTACGTGCCCGACTTCGACCCCTCCGAGGTGCTGCGGATGATTGGGGGAATGAGGTGATTCCGCCTAGCACGCGCGCCTGTGTATACGTCCGCGGAAAACCTTTTGCGTGCTTTTGCGCGCGCGCCCGCCGCAGTGTCCGACAATATTGTTTTCAGGCCGTATTAGGCCCAAAAAATGTCTTGAAAAATTTGTCGAAGCGTGATATAATTTGAAAAATGTTCGGGAACGGGCTCCGTTCCCGCGGAGGTTGGGATGAGGGATGCCGCAAAAACGGTCGAAATTATGATTGCGCCCGTTTTGGCAACCTCCGATTTCCGTCCGTGACGCCTGACGTCCCTTTCGGGGACGTTTTTTTATGCGCACCGACGGCGAAAACGCAACTCATTAAAGGGAGAATATATCAATGGCAGTCAAACTCGTTTACGACATCAACGACAAACCGCCGTTCGGCAAACTGCTCGTGCTCGCATTGCAGCAGCTGCTCGCCATTATGGCGGCGACCATTGCGGTGCCCGTCGCCATAGGGCTTCCGACGCAGGTTCCGTCGGCTATACTCGGCGCAGGCGTAGGCACCATCGTCTATCTGCTCTTCACGCGCTTCAAGAGCCCCGTCTTCCTCGGCAGCTCTTTCGCGTTCATAAGCTCGCTCATCTCGGCGACGGCGTTCGGATATCTCGGCATACTCGTCGGCGCGATATTCGCGGGCGCGGTGTACGTCGTCATAGCGATTGTCATCCACTTTGCGGGCACGAAATGGGTGTCCAAACTTATGCCGCCCGTCGTCATCGGCCCCACCGTCGCGCTCATCGGTCTGTCCCTCGCGGGCAGCGCGGTGACCAACATCACCACGGCGGCAGGCGATACCGTGAACGGAAGCTATAACCTCATCGCATTGCTTTGCGGGCTTGTCACCTTCTTCACCGTCGTCATCTGCTCCGGACAGAAACGCTTCAAAACAATGAAGCTCATTCCCTTCATCATAGGCATCGGCGCGGGCTACGTCGTCGCGGCGATATTCACCGCGTTCGGGCTCGGCTTCGACGTGGACTATCTGAAAATCGTCGATTTCAGCCCCCTCGTCAACAACTTCGTGGACGCGGAAGGCAGCTTCGTGGGCGTGACCGCGTTCCTCAACTATCCCGATTTCGCTCTCATAGAAGGCATCAAGGAAATCATCAACGGCGAGGCCGGCATAGACGGCGCCACCCTGCTCAACGGACAGGGCGTGGCGGAAGTCGCGCTGGCGTTCATCCCCGTTGCGCTCGTCGTGTTTGCCGAGCACATCGCTGACCACAAGAACCTGAGCTCCATCATCGGCCGCGACCTCGTCGAAGGCGAACCCGGTCTCAAACGCACTCTCCTCGGCGACGGCGTCGGTTCCATCGCGGGCACCGTGCTCGGCATCTGCCCCAACACCACTTACGGCGAGTCCGTGGGCTGCGTCGCCATCACCGGCAATGCGTCCGTGCGCACCATACTCGTGACGGCGATAATGTGCATCGTGCTTTCCTTCCTCTCCCCCATTATGGCGCTGCTGCAAACCATTCCCGCGGCAGTTATGGGCGGAGTATGCTTCACGCTGTACGGCTTCATAGCGGTGAGCGGTCTCAAAATGTTCAAGGACATCGACCTCGGCGAGAACAAGAACCTCTTCGTCGTCAGCGCAATCCTCATCGCGGGCATCGGCGGACTTGCGATACAGATACCCTATCAGCTCGACGGCAGCGGGCTTGTCACAAAGACCATCACCGTCACCTCCATCGCCACCGCGCTCATTCTCGGCATCGTCACTTACGCCGTGATGAACAAAATCGAAAAGAGCAAGCTCGGCGAAGGCGAGGAAGAGGCGAGCGTGCCCTCTGCGGCGGTCGAAGCCTCCGTCCAGCCCGTGCTCAACGAAACTCCCGCCGACGAAACCGACATCACCCCCGAGGCGTCGGAGGAACCCGCGGCGGAAACCGCGTCGACAGAAGAAACCGAAACGCCCGATAAGGAGGAATAATATGAAAACATATTCCAACGTCACCATACTCGACCATCCCCTCATCCGCCATAAAATAGCGATACTCCGCGATGTAAACACGGGGATGAAGGAATTCCGCGAACTCGTGGAAGAGATAACCACCCTTATGGTCTACGAGAGTTTCAAGCACGTCCCCACGAAGACCGTAATGGTGCAGACCCCGCTGGAACTCACCGAGCAGACAATGGTCGCGGACAATGCCGTGGCAGTCGTCCCCATTCTGCGCGCGGGGCTCGGTATGGTGAACGGGGTGC
Source organism: uncultured Eubacteriales bacterium (assembly GCA_900544575.1). Lineage (GTDB taxonomy): Bacteria > Bacillota > Clostridia > Christensenellales > CAG-917 > Limadaptatus > Limadaptatus stercorigallinarum. The sequence goes on from UQVO01000027.1 coordinate 4,601, forward strand.
ACACCCTCTTCCCCACCGCAAAAGTCGGACACATCGGGCTCTACCGTGACGAGGAAACCCTCGAACCGCACGAGTATTACTGCAAACTGCCCGACGGCATCGAAAACAGCGTCGCGATACTTCTCGACCCAATGCTCGCAACGGGCGGCAGCGCGTCCGCGGCGATAGGCTTCCTGAAAGAACGCGGCTGCAAGAAGATTATGCTTATGAGCATCATCGCCGCACCCGTCGGCATCGAAACCGTGGCGGAAGCGCATCCCGACGTCGAGATATTCGTCTCCACGCTGGACCGCTGCCTGAACGAACACGGCTACATCCTGCCCGGGCTCGGAGATGCGGGCGACCGCCTCTTCGGCACCAAATGACCCCATCACACACCGACAAAAACGCCGCCCCGAAAGCGGCGTTTTTTTGCCCCGAAAATTTGCCCCATAAAACGGACAGCATCCGTTTTATGGGAACCCCTGATTTTATTCCGTTCACTTTCAGGGGGAGTGTTGAACCCCCTCCTTCCCTTCGGGTATTCCTCCCCCGTTCGGAAAAAGT
>UQVO01000028.1 GCA_900544575.1 uncultured Eubacteriales bacterium
AGTGCGAGAAACAAACTCTCAATAGGAATGTAACGTAAGTCCCGCATTTTGGGAGAAGTGCTCTTTTTTTCGAACGGGGGAGGAATACCCGAAGGGAAGGAGGGGGTTCAACACTCCCCTGTCTTAAATAATTAATGTAATGCTCTCCAATCCACGTCCGCGAAAGTCCCTCTTGAAAAGAGCGCGGCGGCAAGTTATAATATTGTCGGCGCGTGTATGTACGCATATCGCACGCGCGTGTATTCAGGCCTATGTCACACATCAACGTAATCATCGCCGCAGGCGGCTCCGGCCTGCGTTACGGCAAAGAGAACAAGCTGCTGGAACCTTGCGGCTCTTCCTGCGTGCTCGTGGAAGCCGTCAAGCCTTTCCTCGCGTTTTCGGACGTGAAACGCGTCATCATCGCCGTGGACACGGACTCCGCAGACGAGTTTCTGAACAGTCTTTCCGTCGCTCATCTCGACGAAGACAGGCGCATCATCTTGACGCGCGGCGGCGCAAGCCGTACGAAGACGGTGCGGTTCGGGTTGCAGGCGCTGGACGATGAGTGCGACCTCGTGCTGGTGCACGACGGGGCGCGCCCCTTCGTGACGGAAAGCCTCATCGCACGCGTGATAGAAGGCGCGGAACGGGATGGCGCGTGCGTGCCCGCTCTCCCCTTCACCGACAATATTATGAAAATAGTCGGCGACGCGCCCGAGCCTCTCGACAGGACGGATTACCGCAGGGTGCAGACCCCGTCGGGGTTTGCGCGCGACCGCATAGAAAAGGCGTATTCGCTTTGCGAAGAGGACTGCCTCGACGACTTCACTGTGGTGCACCGCTACGCTCCCGGCGCGGTATGCGTCACGGAAGGCGACCCGAAAAACGTCAAAATCACCGTCAGGGACGACCTGCGCACCTCGCTCGTCGGCTTCGGCTACGACATACACCGTCTGCAAGAAGGCAAAGGCATCAAACTGCTCGGCGAGCGCATCCCCTGCCCCTATTCTTTCGTCGCACACTCGGACGGCGACGTCGCCGTGCACGCGCTTATGGACGCCATACTCTCCGCGCTCGGCGAAAAGGACATCGGGCATCTCTACCCCACCGACGACCCGCGTTACGACGGCGCGGACAGTATGAAACTGCTCAAAGGCGTGCTCAAAATAATGCACGACAAGGGGCGCTCCGCCGCAAGCCTGTCCGTGTGCATAATCGCGGAAAAACCCGTCATTGCGCCGCACATCGACAGAATGCGCACGCGTATGGCACAGGCTCTCTCGCTCCCTGCGGAAAAGATAGGCATCACCGCCACCACCAACGAAAGCGTCGGCGCCATCGGCAACGCGGAAGCAATCGCCGCCTGCGCCTACATTATGCTGCAATAACCCGCAAACCAAACAAAAGGGCTCCCCGCAAGGGAGCCCTTTTCACATCCGTCCGCCGCGTCGGGCGCTTTTTGTCTCCGTCCGACAACGATACGAGCCAATAATATCTTCGGCAAAAAACAAAAACTCCGCGCACAGCGGAGTTTTTGTCGCACGGTTAGGACGTGCTATGGCAAATAAGCCGTCCGTACAACGTCGTGACGGCTCCCGTAAGGGCTAACAGAGTTCGTATTCCTTTTCGATGTGCGTGTGTTTGGCTTTCCAGTTCCTTAGTCTGTTGGGAATAAACCATATATACACCGTAAGCGTCACTATCGAAAGCAGCCACCATTTGATATAATGTCCGAAAAGCTGCCCTGCTTTTCCGTCAAAATACAGCCGCCGTCCGTTCAAAATGTGCCCGGCAGCGACATCACCGCCACCCCGATTAATGAGTACAGTCCGTAGAAAAACAACACTATGCCCGCTATCTCAAACGACTGTTTCCTTGCTATTTTTTTCAGGCGTTCGTCAGGTCCGCCCTGCTCCCGTGCAAAGTCTGTCGAATTTCCACCCGCCGGCTGCTCTGTGTGCGCGTCTTCTGCCGTATGAGTGATGACGACGGTATTGTCCCGCTCCCTGTGTCCTACAACGGGAGGTACACCCGTTTTCGGCTCTTCCGTTCCTTTGCTTCTGCTCCCATAATCGTTGCCGTCCTGCATTTTTCCTCCTTTTTCATCCCACGCAAATGTCAGAACGATTGTTCCGTATTCGCGCGGACAAATGGCGCCGCACTATCCGCATCGCCCGTTTCCGAGTTCATAATAATCGCATAATATGCGATTGTCAAGATAAAAATCACCTCATATGCGATTATTTGCCTGCGAGGCGAAAAATGAATCTTCAAGAAATACAGGCGCGTATGCGCGCGGCAATAAAAAACAGCGGAATGAAACAAAAAGACATCGCAAAGGCGATAGGCGTGTCCGCGCAGACGGTGTCAAAGTATATGAAAGCGGACATCTTTCCCGCTCTCGACACTTTTGCGAAACTCTGTGCTCTGCTGGACGTTTCGTCCGACCACATCCTGGGAATAAAGGAATTTTAACCGCCCATAAACCTATGCCGCCCTACAGACACGGGCGTAGTGCGAGACGAATCGCCTTCCTCGCCCCGTGAGCGTGACGAAAAGAAATCACCCTATACCCGACGGACGCTTATTCGGAGTGGGAGCCG
>UQVO01000029.1 GCA_900544575.1 uncultured Eubacteriales bacterium
AGATCCTGAGATGTCTCGTGGGCTCGGAGATGTGTATAAGAGACAGGTGCTGAACGGGACTTATTTTACGATATGGGCGGACAGCGCGGAATTCCTCGCCGCGGGAGAGCCGGATTTCATACTCGGCATTCAGCTCGAAATCAGCCGCCTGTTTTACGAACATATGGACGAGGACGCGTCCGTCATCGCCCGCGCTCTCGTGATAGGCGACAAGAGAGGCATAGACGACCTGCTTTACGGCGACGTGCAGGCGAGCGGTCTTGCGCACGTCCTTGCCGTCAGCGGTCTGCACATCACCGCGCTGGCAAGCGCCGTGTATTGGCTTTTCCGCAAATTGGGCATAAATCCGAAAATCGTGCTCGTCGTCGTGCTCGCGATATCTTTGTTTTACATAGCGCTGTGCGATTTCGTGCCGCCTGCGGTGCGCGCATTCGTGATGACGGCGGTGTTCAATTTCGGCTCGGCGTTCGGTTATAAGCGCGACGGGCTTTCCGCACTCGGCTTTGCCGCGGCGGCGATAATGATTTTCAGCCCCTTTTCGCTTATGCACGTCGGTTTTCTGCTTTCGGTGTTCTCGCTCCTGGGCATAATGGCGTTTGCCGACCCGATAAAGAAATTCTTTATGAAAGGCGTGGACAAAATCGCGCCGCCGAAGTTCGCGTATGCGTCGGCGACGGTCACTCCCGCAAGAGGTCTGTCCGCAGTCAAAGCCGGCAGAGTGCCCGAGACGGATGTGCTCGAAGCGTTCGTCGCCGAAAAAGAGAAGGAAGAGGAAGCCGTCGGCTGCAAACGCGGAAAAGGGCGCGCGAAGGGCAGGGAAAGTCTGTTGCGCAGGACGCTTTCGGGCGTGTCGGAGTCTTCCGCCGTGGCAATCGCCGCCAACCTTACCTCTATGCCGTTTGCGGCGTATTTCTTCGGCAAAGTGCAGACGCTGTTCATTCTCTCAAACGTCATCATATTGCCGTACACGATGTTTATCTATCTGTTTTTGCTGATTATCACGCCGATTTCGTTGATTACGGGTCTGCACGGGCTGGTCGGCGCGGCGGATTGGCTGATTATGCCGTTCACCGCGTTCGTGCGTGCGGTGGGAGGGATTTCTTTCGCTTCCGTGCCGGTGGCGCTTTCGGCGACGGGCGTGGTCTGCGTGCTCGCGGCGGAACTTGCTCTCAGCCGTTTTGTGTTCCTGAAAAGGTCGGAGAGGATTATATCCGTCCTCGTCATCGCGACGCTATGGCTTGTCGCCGTGTCCGTTTTCGCGCTCGTTTCCGCCTGACGCTTCCGTTTTTTTCACCGCCGCAAGCGTACATCCGAAAGAAGGCGCATACATATGAGAGCGGACGGACGCGATTAATATAGGGTTTTGTTATAAAAATATCTTGCTAATGCGCGCCCCGTATGCTAAAATAGCCGTGACCCGAAATATATTTCGGGATTTCAGGGAGTGGAAATTATGGGACTTTCTTTACTCGAAATCATTATCTACGCCGCTCTTGCAGTCATAGCGGTCTTCGCGATTGTTATGCTCATCATCAGCGCGGTTTTTGCCAAAAGACACCGTGACCCCGATGTCGACCCGCTGGCGGGTTATTCCGTAGAAGCACAGCCCGCTCCTGCCGCCGCTTCCGCAAATGCGGTGCAGAGCGTCGCCGCTGCCGCGCCCGCACGCCCCTATTATCCCGTGCCCGCGCTTACGGACGACAGGGAAGAGCCCGACAGGTCGCAGCCCGAAACTTATTCCGACCAGACCAAGTTCGTCCTCTCCGAGGAAAATCCCATCCCCGCCAACACCCGTCCTCTCAACGAAAGACAGGGCAACTGGGACAACTACGACGGCGAATACGTCGGCTATTATTACGACCCGCTGGAAGGCTGCTATTTCAAGGGCAACGCTCCCGTTTATGTGCAGAAGACTTATCTTCCCGCGCCTCCTCCCCCCGTCGTGAAACGCGTTATGCCCCCCTGCGCCCCCATCACTTCCAAACCCAAGGCGCAGCGCCCCGAACTCGTCCAGAAAGACGGCTTCGACATCGCGAAGATTTACGGGCAGTACGTCGTGGGCAACGAGGGAGAAGAGTATTTCTTCACGCTCTATTCCAACAAAGGCGACCTGCTCTATGCCAGCGACAACTATGCAAGCAAGCAGTACTGCCTCGACGCAATCAAGCGTTTCAAGAAGCACGTTCTCGCAGGCTCTTTCTCCATCGAAGGCGAAGCCGGCGACTATCATTACAAACTCGTCCGCAACCTCAACACTTACATCGGACCGCAGAAAGCCGTCAGAGTGGATGCTGAGAAGAGTATGAGTGATTTGAAGTATTACGCGCAGACCGACGTAATCCGCTGAACGGCGCTATTAGGCGTGATACGGCGTCAAAGCCCTTTCCGCATTGCGGTCACGTACAGTTAAGTACGCTCCCTTATGCGGGAAGGGCTTTTCCTTGTCTGACGCTCGAATAT